>JAFYJV010000032.1 GCA_017537965.1 Bacteroidales bacterium
CCTAAAAGTTCGAAAGCAACGGATTGGATGTTACCTTCACGCTGTTCTGCGAAAACGAATACGTTCTTATAATCTTTCAATTCCATGGCTGTAACTTTTAGATGATGTGTTTTTCTTTCAGTTTGTTGACGATCAGCTCAACGGCCTCTTCCTCACTCACTTCGTGGACCTCACCTGGGGCCTTCATGGCCTTCGGGAAGCTCTGGAACACCTTGGTGGGAGAACCGCTCAGTCCGAGCTTGGTCTCGTCGTAGTCGATCTTATCGGCACCCCAGACCTCCACCTCGCGGTTATAGGCCTCAACGATGCCGCTGACGGTCATGTAACGGGCCTCGAATGCCGAAGCCAAAACAGTTAACAGGCACTTGCCTTCCACTTCGAGCACTTGGATGCTGTCCTCGTTCTCCTTGTGAACCAGCAGGTTACCACTCGGAAGCAATTGAGCATCAGCTACATAGGATACCTGAGGCAGACCGAGATGCTCGGCCATTTCAGGACCCACTTGTGCAGTGTCACCATCGATGGCCTGACGGCCGGTGATGATCAAATCATAGTCCAACGAACGGCACAGGCCTGCCAAGGCGTATGAGGTAGCCAAGGTGTCGGAGCCTGCGAACTTACGGTCGGAGAGCAGGATGGCACGGTCGGCGCCCATGGCGAAGGCCTCGCGCATGATGACGTCGGCTTGCGGAGGACCCATCGAGACGACGGTGACGTGGGCACCGAACTGGTCCTTCAGACGCAGGGCGAGTTCGAGTCCGCCTTTGTCATCGGGGTTCATGATGCTCGGCACACCCTCACGGATCAACGTACCTTTTACCGGATCGATCTTGATTTCAGTGGTATCCGGAACTTGTTTGATACAAACGATGATATTCATACTGCTTCCCTCCTATTATTTCTTGAACAATTGACCGGCGATAACCATACGCTGCACTTCTGAGGTGCCTTCGTAGATTTCTGTGATCTTCGCATCACGCATCATGCGTTCAACAGGATACTCACGAGTATAACCGTATCCTCCATGGAACTGGACGGCCTTAGTCGTCACTTCCATAGCGGTCTCTGCGGCAAACAGCTTGGCCATGGCGGCGTCCGCCGAATACGGCAGCCCCATGTCTTTCTTCCAAGCGGCGCTGCGCACCAGCAGACGGGCGGCCTCGACCTTGGTCTTGAGGTCGGCCATCTGGAACTGAGTGTTCTGGAATTGGGCGATGGCCTTTCCAAACTGCTTGCGTTCCTTGGTGTATTTCACGGTCTCATCCATAGCACCTTGGGCGATACCCAGGGCCTGGGAGGCGATTCCAATACGGCCACCGTCCAGGGTCTTCATGGCAATGGTGAAGCCCTTGCCAAGAGGTCCGAGGAGGTTTTCTTTCGGCACTTCGCAGTTTTCGAAGATCAGCTCGCAGGTAGCGCTGCCGCGGATACCCATCTTGAGTTCCTTCTTGCCGATGCTGAAGCCCTTCATGCCCTTCTCCACAATGAAGGCGGAGATGCCCTTGGTGCCCTTCGACTTGTCGGTCATGGCCATCACGATGAACACGTTGGCGTAGGAGGCGTTGGTGATAAAGATCTTGGTGCCGTTGAGAATCCACTTGTCGCCGGCATCCACGGCTGTGGTCTGCTGCATGGCGGCGTCGGTACCGGCATTGGGTTCGGTCAGACCGAAGGCGCCGATCCATTCACCACTGGCGAGCTTGGGCAGATATTTCATTTTCTGTTCCTCGGTGCCGTTCTCCAAGATGGGAGCCATGCACAGCGAGGTGTGGGCTGAGACGATGACGCCGGTGGTGGCGCACACCCTCGAGAGCTCTTCCACCGCCATGATGTACATCTGGACGGTGCCGCCCTGTCCGCCGTATTGTTTCGGGATCGGGATGCCCATGATACCGAGTTTGCCCATCTTTTCGACGGTCTCCATCGGGAAACGCTCCTGATCATCGACTTCGGCGGCCAAAGGCTTTACCTCGTTCTCCGCAAACGATCTGATCATCTGCAGGAAGAGTTGTTCTGTCTTTGAATAGCTAAAATCCATTTTTCTAAGAATTTAGAAGTCGGAAGACAGAAGACAGAAGTTAATTAGACGATTGAATTCGAGAAATATAAGATTGAAGAAGTTTAGTAGTTTCCGCTAATAGATTATCAAGGGCTATTGATTGAGCTTCAGTTATATATGTTAGGTCTTTCGCCAAAACGATATAATAGCTACACTCTTCCAAAGATCCTTGAGAAATATTAAAGAAACGAAGCTTATCAGCAGGAGTCTTTTTGACGTAACCCTCGGCTATGTTAGCCGCAATTGAAACGGCCGCTCTTCTGAATTGGGACGTAAGTCCGTATAACTCGCTTTTCGGGAAACCCTCCGAGAGAGCATATACGTTCAAAACGAAAGAATGAGCCTTCCGCCAAACTATCAACTCCTTATACGATCTGGTAGCCATTCTAAACTTCTAATCTTCTCTTCTGACTTCTGTCTTCTGTCTCCTGACTTCCCCTATGATTAATACTTGTAGAATCCTTCTCCAGTCTTACGTCCGAGCAATCCGGCACGCACCATCTTCCTCAGCAAGGGATGAGGACGGTACTTGGGATCGCCGAACTCTTTGTACAACACCTCCATGATGGCGAGGTTGACGTCGTTGCCGATGAGGTCGGCCAAAGCCAAGGGGCCCATCGGGTGGTTGGCGCCCAGCATCATGCACTTGTCGATGTCCTCAGCGCTGGCGATACCGTCGGCGAGGATGCCGACCGCCTCGTTGATCATCGGGATGAGGATGCGGTTGACGACGAATCCGGGGGCTTCTTTCACCTCCACGGGCTGTTTGCCGATGGACGTGGCCAGATCCACGATGCACTTGGTGACCTCGTCGCTGGTGAGCTGTCCCTTGATGACTTCAACAAGGGCCATACGGTCGGCAGGGTTGAAGAAGTGCATGCCGATGAATTGGGTGGGACGCGTAGTGCAGGCAGCGATCTCGGTGATCGACAGTGACGATGAGTTGGTAGCGAAGATGGTCTCGGGCTTGCAGATCTTGTCAAGCTCCATGAACACATCTTTTTTCAGTTGCATCTCCTCCACGGCGGCCTCAATGACGAGGTCGGCGTCGGCGAAGGTAGCATAGTCGGTGGTGGTGGCGATGTTCTTCAAAAGGGCATCAACGGCCTCTTGGGTCATCTTGCCTTTCTCCACCAGTTTGCCATAACCTTTGGCAATGGAAGCCATGGCCTTGTCGAGGCTGGCTTGGGTACGGCTCTTCATGACGACGGGCATCTTAGCGGCGAAAGCCTTTACGATTCCCTTTGCCATTGTTCCGGTTCCGATAACACAGATTTTCATGATTATTAGATTTTAAGATTTCAAGATTTCTAATTTCAAGATTATTTTCCAACGAAATTGGGTTTGCGTTTTTCGAGGAACGCCGCCATGCCTTCTTTCTGGTCCTCGGTGGCGAAGCAACGACCGAAGTCCTTGTTCTCCAGCTCGATGGCCCCGTCAGCATAGAGGTCGTAGCTCTCGTTGATGCATTCCTTGGCATACTGAAGGGCCAGCGGAGCCTTCTCCTTGATGACTTGGGCCATCTCCATGGCCTTGCCCATCAGCTCTTCGGGCTCATAGACGGCATTCACCAAGCCGATGCGCAAAGCTTCATCCGCCTTGATCACCTTGCCGGTGAAGATCATTTCCTTGGCATAACCCTGTCCGACGAGCTTGGCCAGACGGTAGGTCCCGGAGAAGCCAGGCGTGATGCCTAGTCCCACCTCGGGCTGACCGAACTTGGCCTTGCTGGAGGCGATACGGATGTCGCAGGCCATGGCCAGCTCGCAGCCGCCGCCCAGGCAGAAGCCATTCACCGCAGCGATGACGGGGATCTCCAACGTCTCGATGCGGCGGAAAGCCAAGGCACCCAGCTTGCTGAACTCATAGCCCTGCTGCTCGTTGAGGTTGGCCATCTCAGCGATGTCGGCACCAGCCACGAAGGCCTTCTCGCCGTCACCCGTGATGATCAACACGCGGACGTCGTTGATGTCAAGGTTGCTGACAAAATCGTCGATTTCCTTTAAGATCGTGGAATTGAGAGCATTCAAAGATTTGGGAGCCGACACCTTCATGATGCAGATTCCGTCTTTGCTCTCGATCTTTAAAAAGCTGTATTCCATGGTCGTACGTTTTAGATGTTCATCGGTTTCCAGTTAGGATCCAGGATGAGCTTGGCCTCGGTGGCAGCTTGCATCTGCTCGAAGGTGAACTCAGGATGGATCTCACGCACCACGATGCCTTCGGGGGTGATGTCCATGACGCCCATCTCGGTGATGATCATGTTCACTTGTCCGGCAGCGGTCAGAGGCAGTGTGCACTCCTTCAGGATCTTGGGAGCGCCCTTCTGGGTGTGTTCCATGGTCAGGATGACTCGCTTGGCACCCACGACGAGGTCCATGGCGCCTCCCATGCCGGGAGCCATCTTGCCAGGGATGATCCAGTTGGCGAGGTTGCCCTTCTCATCCACTTGCAGGGCACCAAGGAACGACACGTTCACGTGGCCGCCACGGATGATGGCGAACGAGGTGGCCGAGTCGAAGGTGCAAGCACCAGGCAGCAGCGTGATGGCACCACCGCCAGCGTTGATGAGGTTCTTGTCTTCCTTGCCTTCCTCGGGAGTCGGTCCCATGCCCATGGCGCCGTTCTCGGTCTGGAGGGTCACGGTGACACCTTCAGGAAGGTAGTTGGGGATCAAAGTCGGAATGCCAATGCCAAGATTGACAACATCGCCGTCGTGCAGCTCCTTGGCGGCACGCTTGGCGATCACTTCTCTCATTTCATTTTTTTCCATAATGATTAGTATTTAAAGATTTGAAGATTACTATATTTAACTACGAATTTCACAAATTATAAGTTCTATTTCCCGTTTTGGAATTTTGCAACTTCGTTGCGAATTACACAAAAGCGAATGTGTTCGACTCCTTCGTAATAATCCGCAGCTTTAGCTGCCAAATCAACGGATCGGAAACATAAACATCCGTTCAATTCGTAGTTTCTTTTCATATCTATTTCATTCCACGTTTTACCATCTCTTGAACGACGAACGAAGCCACATCGTCAGCGTAGGTGTTCATTCCGAAGCCGGCGTCGAAACCGAGTTCCTTGGCCAGTTCGTGGGTGATACGGGCACCGCCGCAGCAGCAGATCATCTTGTCGCGCAGGCCCTCGGCCTCCATCAACTCGATGAAGTTGGTCATGTTGTGGATGTGGACGTCCTTCTGGGTCACGGTCTGCGACACCAGCAAAGCGTCGGCGTGGAGTTCGATGCCCTTGGCGATGAACTCCTCGTTGGGCACCTGCGAGCCGAGGTTGTAGGCCTCAATCATCTCGTAGCGCTCCAGTCCGTAGTGGCCGGCATAGCCCTTCATGTTCATGATGGCGTCGATACCCACGGTGTGGGCGTCGGTACCCGTCGAAGCGCCCACGATGACGATTTTGCGTCCGATGTTCTCCTTGATGTATTCGTCGGTCTCATACATGTCCATCGTGTCGCTCTCGACCTTGGGGACATAGATGGTGCTGTAGTCCACTGTGTGGGTACAGCTGCCGTAGCAGTTAAAGAAGGTGAAGCCCGGGGTCAGTTCCTTGTAGAAGACCACGCTGGGATTCTCCAGACCCATCTTGCGCAGCAGCTGCTTGGCGGCCTCGACGGCTTCGGCGCCACAGGGCACAGGCAATGTGAAGCTCAGCTGCACCTTACCGTCGTTCATCGTGTCGCCATATGGCTTAATCTTGGTGAAGTCTAAGGTTTTATCAAAATCCTTAGCTTCCATGCTATATAATCCTTCGCTCATAGTCGTATAGTAACCTTAATTGTGATGTGTAATTATCTCTTGCCCTTCATCAGTTCCACAAACGGGTTGTAGTAGTTCTCACCCTTCATGGTGACACCAGCCAGACCCTTACCGCCGTTCTTGGGACGCTTCACGTCGCCGAAGATGCCCTTCTCAAGGGCAGTGAACAAGCCTTCCTTGGTGATTTCCTCGAGCAGCTTGATGGTGTTGCCCAAGACCTCCTTGGCACGGTTGCGGCAGATACCGCCCTCGACAAACTCCATCTCCTCGCCGATGCTCTTCATGTTGTTGAAGATGTACTTGGCATTCTCGATAGAGAGGTAGCGATCGCTCATGAACGGCGTGTGGATGGCCTCGGTGGGCATACCCAGCAACTGGATACCTTGATGGGTCCAGATACCGATCATATTGAACAACGCATCCTGGATATGGCCGCGGAAGATGTTGCCCGTCATGAACTTCGTCGGGGGCATATACTTCAGTGTGGCCTTGGGGAAGATTTCGCGGGTCATCTGTGCCTGAGCCAGTTCCAGCAGGAAACCGTTCTCGAGCATGGGATCCATCTCGAAGGCGTGTCCCAGACCCATCTGCTCCTCGGGCAGACCGGCCATGAGGGCAAGCTGCTCGTTGATAAGGTCTGAGGCGAGTACAGTATGAGCAGCCTCCACAGCGTCGGCAGTGGTCAAGTAGTTGTCCTCACCCGTGTTGATAATCACACCGGCAAAACCATTGATGATACGGCTCATGTACTGGTCAATGAGCGTGC
>JAFYJV010000019.1 GCA_017537965.1 Bacteroidales bacterium
AACCCTAAACTCTCAACTATGTTTAAGGGACATCCTAAAGGCCTCTATGCGCTCGCCCTCGCCAACACGGGCGAGCGCTTTGGCTATTATACCATGTTGGCCATCTTTGTGCTTTTCCTGCAAGCCAAGTTCGGCTACAACGAGGCACAAGCTGGTAACATCTACGGCATCTTCCTCGGATGCGTTTACTTCATGCCCCTCATCGGAGGTATGCTTGCCGACCGTTTCGGCTATGGCAAGATGGTGAAGTCGGGCATCGTGGTGATGTTTCTGGGTTATCTCCTCTTGGCGATGCCCATGGCAACGACTACGGCCAAAGTCACCATGTTCTCGGCCCTCGCGCTGATCGCCATCGGCACAGGACTCTTCAAGGGCAACCTCCAGGTAATGGTGGGCAACCTCTACGACGAGGCCAAGTACAGTGCCTTCCGCGACAACGGCTTCAGCCTGTTCTACATGGCCATCAACATCGGTTCGATGTTCGCACCCATGGCGGCTACTAAGGTAACTGACCTCTTCCTCGGGAAGGCAGGTTATACCTATGTTCCTCAGATTCCATCATTGGCACATCAATACTTGGATGGCACCATCACAGCTGATGCCCTGTCGAGCTTCGAAGCTTTGGCCGTGCAGCAAGGCGGCAACGTGAACGACTTGGCGGGTTTTGCCAACAGCTATATCGACGCCCTCTCAGGCGCCTATAACTATGGATTTGGCGTGGCCTGCATCTCGCTGATCCTGTCCATGGCCATCTACCTGAGCTGCCGCAAGTGGTTCAAGCACGCCGATGTCAACACCAAACAGGCCAAGAAGATGGAAAGCACCACCGTCAACGTGGTGGAACTTTCCAAAGAGCAGACCCGCGAGCGCATCACCGCCTTGGTGATGGTCTTCGCCGTGGTCATCTTCTTCTGGATGTCGTTCCAGCAGGCGGGCCTCTGCCTGACCTACTTCGCCCGCGACTACACGCAAAGCACCGTTTCGGGCTTTACCCGGTTCGGCTTCAATATCTGGTCGTTGACCTTGGTGGCCATCTCCATCTATACCCTATTTGGAGCGTTTCAGGCCACCAAATCCCTGAACCGTGGCATTCTGTGTGGCGTTACGTTATTCCTATGGATTATGGCAATCATGCTCTATAAGACCATGCCCGATCCGATCAACGTATTGCCGCAACAGTTCCAGCAATTCAATCCCTTCTTTGTAGTCGCCCTTACTCCCGTCTCGATGGCGGTGTTCGGCGCCTTGGCAAGAAAAGGGAAGGAACCGTCCTCGCCGCGTAAGATCGGAATGGGTATGATTGTGGCCGCTCTTGGTTTTCTCATTTTGGTGATTTGTTCCTTCTCGTTGGCCAGTCCGGCCGAGCTGAAGGCGCAAGGTGGTGTAAGCAGCACCTTAGTCTCACCTAATTGGCTGATTAGCACCTATTTTGTGCTGACCTTCGCCGAACTGTTGCTAAGTCCCATCGGCATTTCCTTCGTGACGAAAGTGGCTCCGCCCAAATACAAGGGCATGATGATGGGCCTGTGGTTCTGCGTGACCGCCATCGGCAACTACCTCACCAGCGTCATCGCCCGCATCTGGGGCACCGGCATGCCGCTCTGGATGGTCTGGGGCGTGTTAGTCGTGCTCTGCCTGCTCTCCGCGGTGTTCATTTTCTCCATCATGAAGCGACTCGAAAGAGCTACTTCAGGATGCTAAAACATTAAAACCATGTCAAGAAACGAACAAGAACTGAAAGGCGTTACTTTACTGGGCAACCAGAATACCCAGTATAGTTACGACTATACTCCCGAGGTGCTTGAGGTGTTTGAAAACAAGCACCCCGAAAATGACTACCTGGTGACCTTGGATTGTCCTGAGTTTACTTCGTTATGTCCTAAAACGGGACAGCCTGATTTTGGACACCTTATTATTAATTATATTCCTCGTACGCTGATGGTGGAGAGCAAGAGCCTCAAGCTTTACCTCTTCAGCTTCCGTAACCACGGCGATTTCCACGAGGATTGCGTGAACATCATCATGAAGGATTTGGTAAAGCTGATGGATCCCAAATATCTGGAAGTCATTGGCTTGTTCAATCCCCGTGGTGGTATTTCCATCAAGCCCTTTGCCAACTATGGAGACGCTGAGCATCAGGAAATGGTGAAACAACGCTTGTTGGATAGTTTTCATAGGAATTGATGCTTACTTCTTACTTCTGTCTTCTAACTTCTCAAAAAATGAAAGATGCTGTGATAATCATCTCCGGCGGCATGGATTCGACGACGATGCTGTACGAATTCAAGGATGAAATAGCCCTGGCTATTACCTTTGACTATGGCTCCACCCAGAATGGCCGTGAGCGTATTTGCGCTGTCACGCATTGCCAACGTTTGGGTATCAAACATATCGTTGTTCCGCTGGAGTTTATGCACCGCTATTTCAAAAGCGCCTTGTTGATGACCGCTGATGACATTCCAGAGGGCAACTATGACGACGAGAACATGAAATCGACAGTGGTGCCTTTCCGTAATGGCATCATGTTGGCCATCGCCGCAGGCATTGCCGAAAGCAACGGTCTGAAACGGGTGATGATCGCCAACCATGCCGGCGACCATTCCATCTATCCTGACTGTCGCCCTGATTTCGTAAATGCCATGTCGGAGGCGATGTCGGCAGGGACATACGAGAACATCACCGTCTATGCGCCTTATACCAATTTGAGTAAGAAAGAAATTGCCGAACATGGCAAGGCCTTGGGATTGGATTACAGCGAAACCTATTCCTGCTACAAAGGTGGCGAGAAGCATTGTGGCAAATGTGGCACCTGCCGTGAACGCATCGAAGCCCTTCGCGCTGCCGGCATTGACGACAAAACCGAATACGAAAACCAATAGCCTATGTATTACGTCCGAAAAACATTAGAAATATCCTCTTGCCACCAGCTTTATCTTGACTATGAGAGCAAGTGCGAGAACCTTCACGGCCACAATTGGAAGGTGAATGTGTATTGTCGCGCCGAAAAGCTGGATTCAAATGGCATGGTGTGTGACTTCACAGAGATCAAGCGCTTGATTCACGGAAAGATAGATCATACCAACCTGAACGAAGTACTGGACTTCAATCCCACTGCTGAAAATCTGGCAAGGTGGATTGTCGATACAGTGCCGAACTGCTACCGTGCCGACGTATGGGAGTCGCGCGATAACAAGGCGTCCTATATCAAGGATGACGCTCCGCAAAACTTCGATTGATGTATAGGATCAACGAGATTTTTTGCTCCCTTCAAGGCGAAGGTTTCCATACGGGAACCCCTGCTGTTTTCGTGCGCTTCAGCGGTTGCAACCTACGCTGCGCTTTCTGCGATACCCAGCATCAACAGGGTGTCTCCATGTCGCTCGAAGAGATTGTCGCCGAGGTGAATCGATATCCTCATGTGCCGTTGTTGGTGCTTACCGGTGGGGAGCCCTCTTTGTTTATCGATGAGATCTTTGTGGCCGAGCTGAAGGTCAAGACATGCAAATACATCGCCATTGAAACGAACGGCACTCGGCCTTTGCCCACCAACCTCGACTGGGTGACGCTTTCGCCCAAAACGGGTTTCGACGGAGGGGATATGGAAACTTGTGTACTGACAACTTGTGATGAGTTGAAGGTGGTTTATCTCGGCCAGGATCTCTCACAATACAACGGCATCAAAGCCACCCATCGGTTTCTCCAACCTTGTTTCTCGGAGGATGAAACCCAGCGTCAAATCAACATGAAATCTTGTGTGGAGGCGGTCATGCAGCACCCTGGCTGGCGACTCTCCCTCCAAGCCCATCGCATCTTAAACATTCAGTAGGCTTCTTACTTCTTACTTCTATAAACAAGAAATACCGCTGGTTTTTTGTTCAAATCCTCTTTGAACGATTTCCATTCCCCGATGCTCTGACTGATGATCCGTTCGTCTTCGCAGGTGAGGTTGCTTGCAATGCATAGCAGTGTGGCGGGATGAAGGTTCTTGCAAAGGTCCTGAAGCATGGCATTATTGCGGAAAGGCGTTTCAATAAACAGCTCTGTCTCGTTGTTGATGGCGGAGCGGCGTTCCAGGTCTTTGATGGCGTTTTGCCTTTCTGGACTTTTGATGGGCAGGTATCCGTGGAAGGCAAAGGCTTGGCCGTTGAAGCCCGAAGCCATCAAAGCCAGGATCATGGCGTTGGGTCCTACCAGTGGAACCACTTGGATTCCGGCGGAGTGGGCCAAATCCACCACCAGTGCACCTGGGTCGGCGACGCAGGGCGTGCCGGCCTCCGACATCAGCCCCATATCCTCTCCGTTAAGGCAGGCGCCGAGGTGCTCCATGAGGTCGAGGTTACGGGCGTTATGTTTGTCGAGTTCAATAAACTCGATATCGTCGATGGCATTGTCCATGCTGATGCGGCTCAGTACTCGGCGGCTGGTGCGGGTGTTTTCCACCACGAAATGTTTCAGTCTTTTGACGATTCCCAATGTCCCGACGGGCAACACCTGTTCGGGTTTTGTTGCTCCCAACAGATTGGGCACTAGATAGAGTTTTCCGAAAGACATGTAAATCAGATAAGGATTTTCTTTTCGATCTCCGCCATCATCGCCTTGAACTGCTTGTCAGTGTCCATGCGGTCGGAGACGGTCTTGCAGGCATGGTGTACCGTGGCGTGGTCTTTGTTGCCGCATTGCTGTCCGATGACCGCCAAACTGGCCTTCGAGTATTTCTTGGCATAGTACATGGCGATTTGCCTGGCCTGGACCACTTGATGCTTGCGTGTGCTTTGCGAAAGGACCTCCAAGGGGAGTGAGAAATAATCGCAAACCACATTCATGATGTATTCCACAGAGACTTCCTTGACGGAGTTGCGGATGAATCGTTCGATGATCTGTTGCGCCAACTCGATGGTGATGGCCTTTTTGTTCAGCGACGATTGGGCGACCAGCGAGATCAACACGCCTTCCAGTTCCCTGATGTTGGTGCGTACGCTGGTGGCAATGTATTCGATGATCTCATCGGGAAGTACGATGCCGTTGGTATAGAGCTTGTTCTTCAAGATGGCGGCACGAGTGGCAGAATCGGGCATCTGAAGGTCTGCAGTGAGACCCCACTTGAACCTCGAGAGCAGCCTCGGTTCCATGTCTTGAAGGTCCACGGGCAACTTGTCGCTGGTCAACACCAACTGCTTGTTGTTTTGGTGCAAGTAGTTGAAAATGTGGAAGAAGGTTTCCTGTGTCTTTGTCTTCTTGGCCAGGAATTGAATGTCGTCGATAAGCAACACGTCAATCATCTGGTAAAAATGCACGAAGTCGTTCAGGTTGTTGTTTTTCGAGGCGTTGACAAACTGGTTGATGAACTGCTCGGTCTGGACATACAAAACGGTCTTGTCGGGGAACTTGTGCTTGACGTGAAGTCCGATGGCGTGGCACAAATGCGTTTTCCCTAAACCAGTCTGACTGTAAATCAATAACGGGTTGAAGGCGGTCTTGCCAGGATTCTCAGCGATGGCCATGCCTGCTGAACGAGCCAGCCTGTTACAATCTCCTTCGATGAAGTTGTCAAATGAATAGTTCTCGTTTAGCTGAGAGTCGATCTCCAACTTCTTCAGTCCGGGGATGATGAAGGGATTGATAGGTCCCTCTGTCAACTTTTCAGGTGCGGGACCCAGCGTGGTGTTCTTGATGTCGTTGCGGTTGGTTCCAGGTACGACCATGCGATATGTCTGGTCGTTGCTGTCCATGATGATGCTGTACTCCAGTTTGCCTTCCGTCCCCAAAACTTTCTTGATGGTCTTCTTCAACAAGTCAATGTAATGCTCCTCTAACCACTCATAGAAAAACTGGCTTGGTACCTGGATGGTCAACACGTTGTTCGAGAACCCGATGGGAATAATGGGCATGAACCACGTAGCATAACTCTGCTCCGTGGTGTTGTCCTTGATGATTTCAAGGCACTTTCTCCATATTTCATTGTGGCTCTTGACCATAGATCAAATACGTGTTTCTTCACTCGATTTTGAGACTGCAAAGATCGAATGAAAAAAGTTAATAAAAAATTTTTTTTGCTATTGACTTTATACTTTTTTTGGTATAAATTACGAAGGCATTGTGTTGTAAAAAATTAAGCAATTGATAAATTGCTGATTTACACTGTTTTAATATAAGAAACGGTTACACCGAAGATGTTTTTGAATTTTGAGACAATTCTGTCAGCATCGTTTTTTCTTGTTGAAAACTCCAGGTAACAGTCCATTTCGAAGCGGGTGTTGCGTTGCTCCAATCCCAGCTCTTTCATCACCCTCATCACCTCATTCATCAAAGGATAGGCAAACTGGAGGCTGTACACTTCATCAACGGTTTTTTCGACAATGGTGGCGTTGTCCAAGGCTTCACGTGCAGCAGTCTTATAGGCGTTGATTAGTCCGCTGACACCCAGTTTGATGCCTCCGAAATACCGAACCACGATGATGCAGACGTTGGTGACATCCTTGGAAAGGATCTGGTTGAGGATGGGTTTTCCAGCCGTGCCTGACGGCTCTCCGTCGTCGGAAGAGCGGAATGCCGCCTTGTCGGGACCGATCATAAAGGCGTAGCAGTGATGCCGTGCATCAAAATATTTTTTCTTTGATTCCGACAAGGCGGCTTTCACTTCCTCCTCGCTGGTAACGGTGAAGGCTGAGGCGATGAACTTGCTGCCTTTCTCCTTGTATAATCCTTCGCCAGGCGCGCTGAGCATTTTATAGGTGTCGTCGAACATCATGACTTATATGCGATTAAGATGACGGCAACAATGGCGATGCCCAGTCCGAGATAGTTTTTCCATGTGAGTTTCTCCTTGAAGAGTAGCCACCCCGTCAGTGCAGTCAGACACACGACTCCAATGTTATATACGGGGAAGAGCACCACGTTGTCGAAGACCCGCATGGCATGGTAGATAAAGAAGGTGGAGAAAAAGTTGACTCCACCAAGGACGATGCCTCCGACAGCGTTTTTCCATTGCCACTTTGAACGGCCTTTCCATAGGTCATAACCCATGAGCAGCAGGCTGAACAAGAAGGAGATGCCATAAATAAAGGCGATCATGGGGGTGAGGTCCTCGGCATGGTTGGCGGTCTCGGTGATTTTCATCAACACATCGCCAATGCCGGTTCCGAAAAAGATGAACAGCGGCAACAGCGCGATCAAGGCAGAAGACCTTGTCGCTTTCTTGTCGCCCTCTTTTCGTCCGCCTACCACTAAAACCAAAGCTACCAATGCCAACGCGATGCCTATGGAGGGCAGTAGCCCCAGGTGCTCTTTCAGAACCAAGACACCGAATAAGGTGGGGATGACCACGGAGAGTTTGCTGGATAGCGAGGTGACTGTGACGCCAGAGCGTTGGCTGGAAAAGGTCATCAACACATAGGTCAAGATAAACCAGAACCCTGTCAACAGGGAGAGTGGGAACCACGCCTCCGATGTCGGTGAGGTGACGGGGCCGTTCATGGCACTCATCAGATATCCGATGGCGGTGGCGGTGGCGTAATTCCAAGCCAAGCCTTGGTGGTTGTCGATGTCGTATCGGCTGAATAGCCGCATCACCACGAAGATGGCTGTGGAACAAAGTATGGCGAGAATGAGATAGATCATGATGAGGCAAAGATACACTTTTTTAGAAGATAGAAGTTAGAAGATAGAAGAAAGAATGTATTTTTGCGGCCATGATCGGTTTTAATCTGAACAAAGCGAAACGGCATTTTACCGAGGCACTTGCCGAAGTGTTTCCTCAGCGTGAGGCGGAGCAGTTGATGCGTACTCTTTTGGAAGATCTCTTCGACATCGACTTGAAAAGACAGTTGCTGGAGCCGGAGTTGCGGATCGACGAGAGGCAGCACGCCCTTTTGGAATCAGCGGTGAAACGCCTGCTCCAAGGCGAGCCGGTCCAGTATGTCACAGGGAAGGCGCATTTCGATGGACTGGTTTTTCAGGTGGATCCCTCCGTGCTGATACCCCGGCCTGAGACGGAGGAACTGGTGTGGAAGATCGCCGAGACATTGCCTGCCGACCAACCCTTGCGCATCTGGGATGTAGGCACGGGCTCGGGCTGTATCGCCATCGCCTTGGCAAAACGGCTTCCGATGGCCGAAGTGGTTGCCTTTGACTTTTCGGAGGAGGCACTTGCCATGGCGCGTCAAAATGCGGAAAGCAATGGAGTTGACGTGACCTTTGTGTGTGACGATGTGCTACATCCGCAGTCGGAAGAATGGCACCAACCGGTGGATCTGGTGGTCAGCAATCCACCTTACGTCAGGGCCTCTGAACGTGCATCCATGGAACGCAATGTGCTTGACTATGAGCCTTCCACAGCGCTCTTTGTTCCCGATGACGATTCGTTGTTGTATTATCGTCAGATTCTCAAGCTCGCCAAGTCGCAATTGAATCCAGACGGCGTTCTCTGGTTTGAGATCAATGAGGCTAAGGGGCATGAGATGCTCCTTTTGTGCCAACAACAAGGCTTCCAAGCTCGTCTTTTTGAAGACTTTGCAGGGAAGCCTCGTTTTGTCCATGCGTCAAGGCTTCTGCCTTGAGATAGATTCCTTATTTCATCACACAGATCTTCTTGGTCGCCGGACCTTGCTCTGTTTGCAAGGTGACGATATAGACGCCGTTCGGCAGATGGCTTGCAATGTGCATTGTGATGTCGGATTGTACGTTGGCGTCGTAGAGCATCTGTCCCAGGGTTGAATAGACCGTGATCCTGCTGATGCCTTCAAGTGCTTCGATTTCTTGCACGGCCACATAGTCTTTGTCGATGCAATCTGACCAGACGATGGTTTGGCCGCCGTCGGTGCTGATGCCGTATTGATAGTGCCCAATGGGAAGCGATTCCCATTCAAAGTCGTTGTAGCTGTCCTCCGCTGTGGTTGCGAGATGGGTGAGGTTGTTGCCATCGCAGTCGCTGCGGTAAAGGTCAAAGCGGTTGCCCACAATGATGTCGTCGATATAGAAAGCGTTGTCGTATTCGCCTTCGTTCAACTGGTTGGCGTATTTCCACTCGAGCAAGTGGTTCCCTGGACTCAATGGGAACGAGTAGTTTGTCCACGGTACTTCGTCCTTGATAGTCTCGCCGTACTGCACATTGTCGATGAAGAAGCCGCCGCCGTTGAGGGGGAAGCAGCTGATTCTGGCAAAGTAGCTCACCGTGGTGCTGACATCGACGCTGACTGCCAAGGAGACCTTGCTGGAGCTGAACATCGCCGTGTTGACGGATTTTAGACAATAGGAGCCGCTGTGTGGGTTGGAGGTGGTGATGACCCACGGACTGGTGGCGTCGTTGAACCACATATTCTGGTTGATATTGCCCGACTCGAAATCCTCGGCTAGACAAGAGGGCAGGTTCCAGGTGATGATGACCCTGCTGTTGTTGATGACTTGTGTACCGACTATGGTGTCGATGGTGACGGTGACGTAATTGGAGGGTAGGGTGAGGATGCCATTGTCGAGTTGTGCCTTTACATAATAGGTGTAACTGCCACCGTATGAAAGCACGTCGAAATAGTGGGTCGTGGTCAAGTTGTTGGCGATGCAGAGACCGTCACGGTACAGGCTGTACGACACCGCTTGATCCACGGTTTCCCATTGAAGGTTTACGACGTCGTCGTATTGGAGTTCGGCAGTGAGATTGGCGGGGGCGTGGTAAAACAGGGCGTTGACGGCAGCCAACGCGTCGATGCGTCCCGATCCGGTGATGTTGTTCTTTTTATAGTTGCCGATCTTCACGGCAGATAGTTCGATGAGGGAATCCACCTGGGCGGGGCTCAACGTGGGCTCGGCTTCGAGGAGCAGGGCCATCACGCCTGCGGCGCAGGGCGTGGCCATTGAAGTGCCGTCGTATGCAACGTAGCCGTTGTTGGAGGCGTAGTTGAGCGAAGTGATGTTGGATCCCGGCGCAGAGATGTCGGGACGAATCAGTCCAGTCATGGCAGCGTTGCCGTTTTCGTAGGGATAGTCGTTGTAGTTGCCGATGTTGGCGCCTTCTGCCCAGGTAACGGGGCCCACCGCGGAGAAACTGCAGTGGCCGTCGTTGGCATCGGTGGCACCAATGCACACCACAGCGGTATGGCCGCCGGTGAGGGTTTGGTCGGGATGGAACCAGGGTGGGGGACAGTTGCCAGGAGCCTGGACATTATAAGGTACTGGATAGGCATATTGCTGATCGCCGCTGTTTCCTGCCGCCACAGCCGCCACAACGCCGGCAGCCAAGACAGTCTCAGTGACTTGACGATAGGGTGCGTAGGGTCCGGTCTCGGGATCCCCAAAAGAACAGCTAAGGATGTCGGCACCGTGTTCAAGAGCGAACTCGACACCTTCAAAGAGCTGTTCGTCACCACCATAGCCAGTGTCATCCATCACTTTGATAGCCATGATTTTGGCTCCAGGGGCGATCCCCGTCTGGGTGCCAGCGTTGCCTTGACCAGCCACGATGCCGGCGCAGTGGCTGCCATGCCCATAGTCGTCCATGGGGTCATTGTCGTGGTTGACGACGTCGTATCCGTGGTGGGGAAACTCGGAGCCGCCATCCCACATGCTACCTGCAATGTCGATATGGTTGTAGTTGACGCCAGTGTCCAATACGGCCACGATGACGCCGTTACCTGTATAGCCGCTGCCGCCGTTGTAGCTCCATACTGCGGGCGCGTTCACCTTATTGACATGCCACGCATAGTCTTTTGCCTCAACGGGGTAAGGCTTCTCGTTTTCGGGAATCCTGTTCCGAAGTTCGTCATTGTAAACCAACCCGATGTCATGGCGAGCTTTAAGCAGCTGGATTATCTCATCGCTGGCGTCACAGGCGAAGCCGTTGAAGCTCCAGAAGGGATGGATGTTCTCCACTTCACCCTTGAGGCTGCCAAGGAACGCCATGACCTCGGCTTGCGATGTCTCACAGAATGCCTTTCGGTCCATGATCACAAACTCACGGCGTTGTGCCTTGTCCATGAACTGGGTCTTGCGACTCAACTCAACGTTGTCGTATTGTTCCGACATCACAACGATGACGCGATGCAATGGGTTGTCCTGCCCAGACATCATGCTCCAGCAGCACACAAAAAACAAAAGGAAAAATGCTCTTCTCATAGTTAAAACAAAATTGGTTCTGCAAAAATACTATTCTTTCTTCTTACTTCTTCCTTCTTACTTCTAAAAAAATCCCTACCTTTGCCGCCGCGATGAGAGGGACTGTCGCGGGCCGGGCAAGCCGGCGCGAGGAAAGTCGGGACAGCGCAGAGCACCATACTTCCTAACAGGAAGGGGTCCGCAAGGATCACAGCAAGTGCCACAGAAAACAACCGCCTCTTCGAGGTAAGGGTGAAAACGTGAGGTAAGAGCTCACGCATCGGATGGCGACATTACGATGGGGTAAACCTTATGGGCTGCAAAACCAAGTAAGAAGATGCAGGTCCGCAAGGACCGGAAGGGCTGCTCGTCCGAGTCTTTTGGGTAGGTCGCTTGAGCCTGCGGGTGACCGCAGGCCTAGAGAAATGACAGTCGCTCCGCAAGGGGAACAGAATCCCGCTTACCGCTCTCATCGCTTTTTTTATAATTTTTCCCGTAACCGCTCGTTGTTTCAAAAACATTGTGTAATTTCGTACCAAATTTGCACAACATGAGAATGCGACACTTATATCTTGCTTCTGTATTCCTTTTGGGAATGTTGCCAGTTTCCGTTTTGGCGCAGAAGCAAATCCCTCACTATGAACCGAATGCACTTTACGAACAGGGACGGATGCTGTTCCAAAATGGAGAATATGGCGCTGCGTTGGAAACCTTCACGCAATACCTCGACCGTGTGGAAGACAAGAAGTTGCAAAATGCGGTGGATGCCCAGTATTATATCGCTGTCAGTGCCCTTTATGCAGGACAATCGGATGCCGAAGCCAAGATCAAGGCATTTGTCAGTGACCATCCAGGAAGCACATGGTCGCTTCATGCCAACTTCCTCTATGCCAATATGCTGTTCAACAAGAAGAAATATGCCGAAGCCTTGGAAATATATAGCCAGACACCGGCAGCATCGCTCACTCAGGCTGAAGCACAGCAGATGCAGTTCAACATGGGATATGCCTATTTCCAGATGAATGACCTTGACAGGGCTTTGCCTATCTTCCAAGGTGCCTCTTTAAACGAAGGAAAATATCGGAACGAAGCCACATATTATTATGCCCATATCCAGTATTTGAAAGGAAAAGACCTCGAGGCGCTCCGCTATTTCGAGCAGCTGCGCGACCAGCCTGTCTATTCGAAGATCGTGCCAGCTTACATCATGCAGCTCAACTATCGCAACGGTGACTATGCCGCTGTCCTTCGTGACGGTCCCGAGGCGGTGCGTAATGCCGATTCCAAGAAGAAAGGGGAGATGGCCATGATCGTTGCGGATGCCTATTTCCACCAAAAGGACTATGAAAAAGCCCTTGAATACTACGAAATCCTCAGTCGTAACAACTCGGGCCATGTCATGAGTCGTGAGGCCTATTACCAGATGGGAACTTGCAAGATGAAGACAGGCAACTTGAAAGGGGCTATTGCCGACTTGCAAAAGGCAGCCAGCGACAAAGATACCACGGGTCAATACGCATCGTATTACCTTGCTTCTTGCTATGCTGACACAGACCAGCCGAAATATGCTCGCAATGCTTTCTATACTGCCTATTCCGCCGGGTTCGACAAAACGATTAGCGAGGACGCTCTGTTCAACTATGCCCATCTAAGCCTCATTCCCGGTACGGATCCATTCAACGAAGCAGTGTCGCAACTGGATGCATTCGTAAAAGAGAATCCCAGCTCGAAACGCTGCCAAGAGGCTGAGGAGCTCTCGGTTTATTTGTTACTCAACGCCAAGAACAATGAGGAGGCCCTTTCCCGTTTGGAGAAGATGCGTAAGAAAAGTCCGGAACTGAAAACGGTATATGACGAACTTCTCTTTACAGCAGGCATTGAGAACTACCAGAACAAACAATACGATAAGGCGCAACCTTATTTCTCGAAGATCCTGAATAGCAAACAGTCGAGCGGCAAAAAGACGGAAGCGGCTTTCTGGCTTGCAGAATCGGCATACGCAGCCAACGACTTCGTGACAGCGGAACGCTACTTCCGACAGGTGAAAAACAACAGCTCCGCTCCACGAGAACTCGTTGGCATGGCGGACTATGGACTGGGTTACATCAACTACCAGAAGCCGGATTATGAGACTGCCATACAGCATTTCAGGAGCTTCATACAGCGCTGTGACGAGCAACGGACGGATCTCAAGTCGGATGCCTATATCCGTCTCGGTGACTGTTTCTTCGTTGACCGCAACTACGATCTGGCAATCAACTACTATGACATGGCTACCCGTGTGGGCAAGATGAACGCCGACTACGCCCTCTTCCAACAAGGGCTTTGCTATGGAGCCAAAGGCGACTCCAACCGCAAAATCAACATGCTGAACGATCTGGTTACCACCTATCCCAGTACGAATTACTACGACAAGGCGTTGTTTGAGATCGGGAACACCCATCTCGTCTATGGCGACAAACGCTCTGCCATCGCGGCTTTCAACAGGCTTGTGCAGGAACGCCCCCGTTCTTCCTATACCCGTCAGGCGCTGATGAAAGTCGGCATGATCTACTACAACAACAACCAATACGATCAGGCGCTGACTAACCTCAAGACCCTTGTGGAGAACTATCCCAACACCGATGAGTCGCGCGAGGCGCTTTCCATCATCCGTAACATCTTCATGGAGCGTAATGATTTGAACAGCTATTTCGCCTACGTCGAGAAGTCGGGTTCGGGTCAGGTTCAAGTCACGCAACAAGACTCGCTTGCCTTTGCCAATGCGGAGAACTTCTTCCTTGACGGTCGTTACCAGGATGCAGAGAAAGCGCTGAAATACTATTTCGATCATTTCCAGCGGGGCGCTTATTCGCTGAAAGCCCATCAGTATGCCGCTGATTGTGCAGAGAAGGTGGGAACGGAAGCAGAGGTGGTCAACCACTTGACTTACATTGTCAACCAACCCAATAACGACTATACTGACCAGGCGCTGCTGAAGTTGGCACGTATCGAATACGACCGAGGCAACTACGAACAGGCAGGGACCCATTATGCCCGTTTGGCAAACATCACCGAGGAGCCACTGAGGAAGTTGGAAGCTTTGGAAGGCAGCATGAAGAGCTATTACTTCCGCGACAACTACGACAAGGCCATCGAGATGGGAGAGAGCTTGGTCCAGTCAAAGGACTTGACAACGGAACAAACCATGCAGATCAACCATATTGTTGGGAAATCGTATTTCATGAAAGGCAACTATAATGCGGCACTCCAATGGCTTGACAAGAGCGCCAAGGTTGACAATTCGGTGTTTGGTGCGGAGAGTGCGTACTATTCAGCGGTGTCGTCGTTCAAGTTAAACGATCTCGATGCTACGGAAAGCAAGGTGTTCGATATCTCCGACAAGTTCTCCACCCACGAATACTGGGTGGCCAAGTCGTTCATTCTTTTGGCCGATGTGTATGTCGCGAAAGACAACGCCTTCCAGGCAAAGGAGACCTTGCGCAGTATCATCGACAACTGCTCCATCGCTGAACTGAAGACGGAAGCACAGCATAGGTTGGAGCATATTAAGGAGTAATTGAAAATTGAGGATTTAGAACTTAGAGATATGATACGGATCAAACATATTCTTTTGGCAACGGCGGTTGTTTCGAGTTTGGGACTTTTCGCTCAACATAACGAGGAAGTCACGATTGAAGGCACCTATCGTCCCAAAATCAACAAGGTGGATAAGATATTAATGAAGGCGGAGATGCCGGAGCATACCTTTGAGATGCCTTCTACCGAGGTGGGCGTGCTCGACATCGAACACCGTTTTCCCTTGGAGTTGGAGAAACTGAGCGCGATGCCTTTCAATGTCAAGGGCAGCCTCCAGGAAACGCCTACCAAGAACTTTCTCATGGCCGGAATGGGAACCCGTCTGTCGCCAGTCTTCTTCTACAAGCACAACTCCATGCTCACCAAGACCCTTGGATTGGGAGTGGGTATCAAGCATTATTCCTCGTGGCTTGACATCAAGGACTATGCCCCGTCGGGCTTTATGAACAACGCTTTCGATATCAGCCTTTTCAGCAAGCAATCCGATAAGCTTCAGTTTAAAGGGAATGTCTATTATAAGAATGATGTAGTCCATTATTACGGAGTGCGCAAGTCGGAGTGGATGGGTACGGAAGCGGCATTGGAGAAGGCGACGCCACGTCAGGCATATAACACCATTGGCATGCATTTTGAAAGTTCTTCTACCACGACAAGATTGAGGGAGATCTCTGAGGAGGCCGCGGTAGATTACCATTACATGTACTCTGGGTTTGGGAACACAGAGCATTTCTTTGGCCTTAATTTCAGGACGACCTATTCCAACAATTGGTGGGGCGGCAAGAACAATCCACAGACGGTGGGTCTTGATTTTGGCTTTACGGGCGATGTTTTCAAGTCGGTGAATACAACTGTTTCTCCTGGATCCAGAATGGCTTTGTTTTACATGAAGCCATTTATCGAGATGAAAGACGACTATTATCGCTTGCACTTGGGGTTCGCACTTGATACCAAGGGTTCGGCTCTTAACGGCGATTCTAGAATAACAATGCATCCCGATTTGCGAGGAAGCCTCTATGTGTTGGACAAGACGGTGGAGTTTTATGCCGGTTTGAACGGGGGACGGCATGTCAACACTTACAGTGAGGTCGTTGGGAAGAACCCCTTCGTGGGGGACGCATTGGATCTTCTGCTGACCAACGTGAAGTTGGGATTCGAAGGCGGTGTCCGCACCAACATCATGAATACGCTGGATATGCATCTTGGTGTCCGTTACCGTCATACCGACAACGATCCGTTCTATACCGTCTTGGGTCAGATGATCGACAACCAATGGGTGAACAATACTTTTACCTTGTTTTATGACGAGACCAAGGTCGTGAGTTTGCTGGCTGATGCGCGATGGTTGGCCGTTGATCGACTTACCGTTGATGCTGGCTTTACCTATAATAATTATCGTATGGAACTGTTGGATCAGCCGCTTTACCGTCCAGCCACCGAAGGCCGTCTCAAGGTGAATTACGATTTTGATGACAATCTGGCGATTTATTCCTCCTTCCTCTATCAAGGCGGACGCTATGCCCGTTTGGATTCCCCTTTGCTCACGACTCCTAGCTTCAAGCTTAAACCGGTGCTGGATCTCGGAATCGGTGCCGATTATAAAGTAAAGGATGAACTGACGGTGTTTGGCAAGGTGGACAACCTTCTCCATCAGAAATACCAACTATTTGCCAACTATCCCGTGACGGGTATCCAGTTGTTTGCCGGCGTGAAGATGAGATTCTGAAATAGATCGTCAATTCCGTAATAATTTGGATGCGAATCCAAAAATTGCCCTTTTTTCTGCCATTTAAGCCATTTTTGGCAAAAAACTTTTTTTTCAACTTTTTTGCTCATCTTTCGTAAAAATTGTTTATCTTTGCTCCTTCAAAAAAACGAGTGTTTTTATAAGCGTATTTTTTTAAGCAAAGAAAATGACTGAAGAAGAAAAAAGAGAATTGGCAAGCGAAGAATATGGTGCCAATAAAATCCAGGTGTTGGAAGGCCTTGAGGCAGTCCGTAAACGCCCGGCTATGTATATCGGCGATGTCCATTTCCGCGGCTTGCACCATCTGGTCTATGAAGTTGTTGACAACTCCATCGACGAGGCTATGGCTGGTTATTGCGACAAGATCACGGTAGATATATTGGAAGGCAACGCCATCAGCGTTCTTGACAACGGTCGTGGTATCCCCACGGGCATGCACGAGAAAGAGAAGCGCTCCGCCCTTGAGGTGGTAATGACGGTGCTTCACGCTGGAGGCAAGTTCGATAAGGGCTCCTATAAGGTTTCAGGCGGTCTCCACGGCGTCGGCGTCAGCTGCGTCAATGCACTGTCAACGCACATGACCGCCGAGGTGTATCGCGAGGGCAAGGTGTTCCGTCAGGAATATGCCTGCGGCAAGCCGCTCTACGATGTGAAGGTGGTGGGTGAGTCGAACATGAACGGTACCCGCATCACTTTCCAACCTGACAGCAGCATCTTCCTCCACACGGAATATGACTACGACACGCTTGCCAACCGTATGCGCGAGCTGGCCTACCTCAACCATGGCATCACCATCACCCTTACCGACAAGCGTACCAAGCTTGAGGACGGCTCGTTCCGTTCCGACACTTTCTATTCGGAGAACGGTCTCACCGATTTTATCGCTTACCTTGATGCCAACCGTGAGAAGCTCATCCCTGAGCCCATCTCCATCTCTGGCGAGCGCAACAATGTTCCCGTGGAAATTGCATTGGAGTATAATGCAGAGTATTCCGAGAACCTCCATTCCTACGTCAACAACATCAACACCATAGAAGGCGGTACCCACCTTCAAGGCTTCCGCACCGGTCTCACCCGTTCTTTCAACGCCTATGTCGAGAAGTCGGGCTTGCTGGAGAAGTCGAAAGTGAAGATCTCACCGGATGACTTCCGCGAGGGCCTCACCGCCGTGATCTCTGTCAAGGTACCGGAACCTCAGTTCGAGGGTCAGACCAAGACCAAACTCGGCAACGACGAGGTCATGGGTATCGTCAACTCCATCGTGGGCAAGCAGCTCACCGATTATCTGGAGGAGCATCCCAAGGAGGCCAAGGCTATCTTCGACAAGGTGGTACTCGCCGCCCAGGCACGTCAGGCCGCCCGCAAGGCTCGCGAAGCCGTACAGCGCAAGGGCGTGCTCTCCAGCTTCAGTATGCCTGGCAAGCTGGCCGACTGCTCGGAACGCGATCCTGCCAAGACGGAACTCTATCTCGTTGAGGGTGACTCCGCCGGCGGCTCCGCAAAACAAGGACGCGACCGTACCTTCCAAGCCATCCTGCCCCTCCGTGGTAAGATCCTAAACGTGGAGAAAGCCATGCAGCATCGCGCCTTCGAAAGCGAGGAGATCCGCAACATCTATACCGCCCTGGGCGTCACCATCGGCACCGAAGAGGACTCCAAGGCACTCAACATGGAGAAACTGCGTTATCATAAGGTCATCATCATGACCGATGCCGATGTTGACGGTAGCCACATCACCACCCTCATCCTGACGTTCTTCTTCCGCTATATGCGTGAACTCATCGAGAACGGCTACGTCTATTGCGCCACCCCGCCACTCTATTTGATCAAACGAGGTGTGAAACCGCTCCGCTATTGCTGGACTGACGAGGAACGGATCGCCGCTTATGCTGAGCTCTCGAAAAACGGCACCGACCGCGCCGTGGATGTGCAACGCTACAAAGGTCTTGGTGAGATGAACCCCGAACAGCTTTGGGAGACCACCATGGATCCCGCCCACCGCACCCTGCGACAAGTGACTATCGAGAACGCCATGGAAGCCGACCATATCTTCTCCATGCTCATGGGTGACGACGTCGCTCCGCGCCGCGAGTTCATTGAACAAAACGCCACCTACGCCAATATCGACGCTTGATGCCGTCGTGTCCGGTCGATCCTGGATGGCATGAAAAACCTTAAAAAAGAGATGGAGACATCTCTTTTTTTTGTTTTCTGCTTGCGTAAACCATTTTTGTTTTGGATATTTGTACCCAAATATCCTGACGTGACGGAATCATTTAAACACCTAATTATATTATGAGTACCAAAACAGTAAAAATCACTGGAATCCTGACCCTTGTTGTCGGGATCCTATTCCTCGGTGCTTTCACTTCTTCATGTAAAAAAGACACGAAGAAGACGGAACAACAAGTGCAAAACTTCAGCCTCATCGATGTTGAACCGACCTATTCCGCTGACGAGGTTCAATACAATGCGAAGGTTTTCTTCACGATGCCATTGGAAGATGAGGACGCCTTGAAAATCTTCTCCTCGGATTTCGTCAAACAGTATGGGGTTACTCCATCCTATCTTGGCGACAGGAAGTATAACTTCCAGATCAATAACATCAAACGTGGCAGCAGCGATGCTACCATCGAGATGGTGTTGGACGGAAAACCCTTGAAATCGAAGTCGAAAGTCACTCGTACCTTGGACGTGTGTGCCAAGGACGTATTCAAGGCTGTTGACCTCAAGGTAGACAAGGAACACAGTTCGGCAACCCTAATCTTCTCTCAGCCGCTCAAACAGCACAATATCGACGGTTTCCTATCACTGAAGCCGGAAATGGGCTATCGTTCGGAGATCGTTGACAACAAAATTGTGCTTTATTTCGACAAGTCAAACGTTTATAGCTATGAGCTCGAAGATGTCAGCTTGACCGTGGGATCGGGCATCAAGGACATTGATGGCAATTCCCTCAGAAACCCGCAGTCGTTTACCTTCGACTTGACGGATCTCCTGCCTAAAGTGCAATGGACTGAGAAAGGTGTCATCGTTCCTGAAGTGGGGGATGCCACCATCTATTTCGATGCTATCTGCCTGAAATCAGTGGTGCTCCGTATTGTCCGTGTCTTCGACGACAACATCTTGTCGTTCTATCAAGACAACGATCTCGATGATGTGGATGGCATCCGCCAAGCCGGACGTCTTGTAAAGAAGGTGACCCTTACCCTTGACAATCCCGCACCGAACCAATGGAAGACTTTCCCCATCGTACTGTCTGACTATGTGGATGTGAAAGCTGGCGACATGTACCAGCTCATTCTTGACTTTGGTCCCGCCGACTACGCCTTCGCCACCGACGAATCCAAGGAACTTACTTTGGAGGACGATGATCTGGAGGCCCGTTATTGGGATGGCAATGCCTACTCTTTCAAGCTTCATGACTATGAAGGTGATTGGGATGATCCGCTTTCGTTATCATACTACAACTGGGTGGAAAGAGAAAAGAACGTGATTGTCACCGACCTCGCTATGACTGCCAAGATGGGTAGCGACGATGCCATCGACGTTTACGTGTTCCAGATCTCCGATGCACAGCCTGCCTCGGGTGCTGAAGTCATCGCATACAACTACCAACGTCAAAAAGTCGCCTCAGGTAAAGCCGACAGCAAAGGCCACGTGCATCTTGATTGCCCCAACCGTCCTGCTTTTGTGGTGGCAAAAGACCGCAAGGGTGGACAGTCCATCATCAAGACTAACAATGGCAAGGCTTTGTCATACAGTAAATTCGATATCGGTGGTGAGTCGATTGAGAAAGGCGTGGCTGCCTTCGCTTACTCCAACCGTGGCGTGTGGCGTCCAGGTGATGAGCTCCAACTCAACCTCATGCTCTCCGACTTCGGTTCCAAGCTTCCTGCCGACTATCCCGTGGTGATGGAGGTCCGTGACGCTTCCAACAGGATGTATGCCCGTCAGTCGAACAACAGCCCTGTCGGCGGCATCTATACCTATAAGGTCCAGACCAGTCCCAACGATGAGACCGGCCTTTGGAGAGCTAGCTTCAAGATCGGAAACAGCGTCGTGGATAAGTACCTCAGAGTGGAGACGGTGAAACCCAACCGCTTGGAGATCAAGTTCAACACTCCGGAAGTCATCAGTCTCGGAAATCCGCGTATCGCCAAGTTGAATGCCAAGTGGCTCAACGGCTTGATTGCCTCTGGACTCAAGGCGGAGATCGATGTCAGGGTGCGCCAAGGACATACTTCGTTCAAGAGTTTCCCGACCTATACCTTTGGCAATGACTCAGAGCGTTTCTATCCTGAAGAATACGCCCTCTTTAGCGGACCGCTTGATGGTCAAGGAAATGCCTCCGTCGGCTTCGAGCCTTTGTCGGATCTCTCATCAGAACAGATGTTGAATGCCACCTTCACCACCAAGGTCTTTGAGCAGGGCGGCGACTTCAGCATCTCATCGTCATCGGCCATGCTGTCACCCTACGAACGCTATGTGGGCGTCGAGTTCCCTGAGACGGAATCGAAATACGGAAGCTATTACTTCACCAACCGCGACTGGAAGTTCCCTGTTGCAGTAGTCAAGGAGAATGGCGAGTTGGCTAAGTCAACCATCGCACTCAGTTATCAGTTCTACAAACTGGATAAGTATTGGTGGTGGTCGAGCGAGGATTCATATACCCTCCAGAAATACATCAATGGCACCTACAAACGTCCAGAGATGAGCGGCACCATGACTTGCAACAACGGCAAGACAGAACTGACCCTCAACGTTCCGGATGAGAAATGGGGTTTGTATCTGCTGGTCATCACCGATGACCAAGGCGGCAACACATTCGCCAAGGTGATGCGTTTCGACTGGAACTACGCCACCATCCACTCCACGGGCGACTCTGACGGTCCAGTGGAACTTGCCATGAGCAGCAGCAAAGATACTTACAAGGTAGGCGAGAACATCATCGTGAGTTTCCCTGCCAATGAAAAGGCTAAAGCCCTCGTCACGGTTGAAGCCAACGACAAGGTGTTGCAGAGCATCTTGGTTGATAAGCTCGGCACGGAAGGTCAGGTGGAGATCAAGGCAACCGAGGAGATGATCCCGAATGTCTATGTCTATGTCTCCCTCATCCAACCCCGCGACGCTGGCAACAACTTGCCGTTACGCATGTACGGCGTGGTGCCTGTCAAGGTGGAGGACAGCCAGTTGCAGCTGAAGCCGGTGCTGACGGTGCCTGAGACTTCCAATACCAAGAAAAACATCCAGGTGAATGTCAAGGAGGAGAACAACAAAGCCATGACATACACCCTCGCTGTGGTGGATGAAGGCATCCTTGGTCTTACCAACTACACCACTCCTGATCCTTACAATTATTTCAACGCGAAACAATCGCTCAAGGTCCGCACTTGGGACAACTATGAATATATCATTGACGCCTTCTCCGGCGAGATGGGCACCTTGTATGCCGTCGGTGGCGATGGTTTCATCAATCAGGAGATCACCCTCGACAAGCGCTTCAAGGCTTATGCGATCACCTTGGGACCCTTCGAGCTCAAGGCTGGCAAGACCAACACCCATGAGTTCGAGGTGCCGCAATGCTCAGGCGCACTTCGCTTCATGGTCGTGGCCAAGGGTGCTGGCAAGTCGTTCGGTGCCACCGAGAAGGAGATGAAAGTCGTCGATCCGATTACCCTCTATCCGTCCGCTCCGCGTGTCACTGGGCCTGGCGATGAGATGAATCTCAAGGTGCAGGTTTTGGCTCCTACGATGAAGGGCAAGAATCTCAACGTCACGGTGAACAACAAGAATCTCAACGCTGTGGGCGAGATTCCGTCATCCGTGAAGGTAGATGAGAACGGAGAAGCCTTGGTTGTCATGAAAGTCAAGGTGCCGGAGACCCTCGGCAATGCCACCATGGATGTCAAGGTCTCAGGCGGTGGCTTCGACGCTCAGACCACAACCGTCATCCCTATCCGAATGCCTTATGCCGAGAAACGTACAACCTATACGGAGGAGATCGAGCCGAAGGGCACCAAGACCATCAACTTCGATGTCAAGGGCCTCGCTGGCACTCAGGAAGGCAATGTCATGGTGGCCTCGTTGATCCCTGTTGACTTCTACAGCAGACTCAACTATCTCACCACCTATCCATACGGTTGCCTCGAACAGGTGGTCTCCGCCGCTTTCCCGCAACTCTATTTCAACTATTTCATCCAGCAAAGTGATGAGGATCAGACCAAGACCCGTGATGCCATCCTCAATGGCATCAACAGCCTGAAGTCCTACCAGAAGGCCGACTTCTCGCTCACCAATTGGGTGGGAGGCAACTATACGGATCCTTGGACGGAGATCTATGCGCTGCATTTCCTCGTGGAGGCCAGGAAACAGGGCTTCGATGTGCCCGACTACCTCTATGATGGCCTGATGAAGCACCAAGCCGACATCGCCAAGGCATGGAGAAACAATCCCGACTTCCCGCAAGGCGAGACCATCCAGGCATACCGTCTCTTCGCATTGGCGCTTGGCGGTGCTCCTGAGATGGGTGCGCTCAACCGTTTCAAGGAACTGAAGCTGAAATATAGCCTGAGTTCCTTGCTGACAGCGGCCACCTACGCCCAGGTGGGTAAGAAAAACATGGTTTCGCAGTTCTGGCCCACCATGAACGAGGGTGAAGCCCTTTCGGACTATATCTCTTCGTTCGGTTCCCAGACCCGCGACCTCGCTTTCTTGACCTATTCGGAGATGCTTTGCAGCAAAGACGATGCACTGGTTCAAGGTCATATCAATGACCTCTGTGAGATCCTTAACAGTAACCGCTGGCTCGACACCCAATCGACAGCCTTTGCCCTCTTCACCTTGGGTAAATATGCCGAGAAGATGGGAACTACCAACTCGCCCATCTCCGCCACGGTGAAGGTCAATGGTGAGGAGCGCACCTTGAACACCAACATGGGCTCCGCAGCCTTTGCCATCACTCCGAAACTGGGTTCCAACAAGTTGGAACTCAAGAACAACTCTGACCAGAAGGTCACTGCGAAGGTCTTTACCAAAACGGCGCTGGCCGAATATGAGACAACGGAAAGCGGCAACTTCATCCAGATGAAGGTGAACTATTACGACAAGAAGGGTGCGGCACTCAATCCGGCTTCGTTGCCGATGGGTACCGACTTCTCAGTGGAGATCGTCGTGGAGAATCCGAGCGACTACCGTGTGACGGAACTGGCATTGTCATACTACCTCGCCTCGGGATGGGAGATCGTCAATGAGCGTGTGAACGGAGAAGGCGGCGACCAAGGTGCCAAGCATCTTGACATCCGCGATGACCGCGCTTACTTCTTCTTCGATCTTTCATCAAAGTCAAAGAAGACCTTCCGTCTCAAGTTGAATGCCACTTACGAAGGCTCCTATATGTTGCCGGCAGTCCGTTGCGAGGACATGTACAACAACGAGATCTTCTACAACGTTCCTGCCCGTCAGGTGACGGTCCGTTGACCTTCTCTTGAATCGTCAAAGGAACTGATCAATTAGGATCCGATGAGGAACAGGTCGAGAAAGCTTCGAAGTCTATGGATTGTGGGCTCGGTGTTACTCGGCCTGTTCCTCATTTTTCTGTGTATCCCGGTGCCGAAGTTCGACGACCCATATTCGACGGTGCTTTTGGCTAAAGACGGTACACTTCTTGGCGCCCATATCGCCGATGACGGACAGTGGCGTTTCCCTGCCACCAATTCCTACTCGGAGAAATATACCGCCTGTGTGTTGGAATACGAAGACCAGCAGTATTTCCGACACTTCGGATTCAACCCAGTCGCGTTCTTCCAGGCCTTGGTTGAGAACAATAGGGCGGGACGTGTGGTTCGCGGTGGAAGCACAATCACGATGCAGGTGGTTCGTCTGGCACGGAAAAACAAGCCTAGGACTTACGGAGAAAAGATTCTTGAAGTGATTCTCGCCATGAGGATGGAGCTGCATTACTCCAAGAAATCGATCATGAATCTTTATGCCGCCCATGCACCCTTTGGGGGCAATGTAGTGGGCATTGATGCGGCTGCTTGGCGTTATTTCCACACCACTCCCGATAGGCTCACTTGGAGTGAGGCGGCCACGCTGGCTGTCTTGCCTAATGCACCTGCCATGATCCATCCCGGGAAGTCGAGGGAACGTCTCCTCGACAAGAGAGACGCCTTGCTGCTTAGGATGACCCAGACGACCGTGCACAGTCCCCGTCGTTGGCACCTGCCTCGGCTGAGCCATGACGACTATGAACTGGCCATGATGGAACGTCTCCCTGAGAAACCGTACGACATGCCGATGCATGCCTATCATTATATGATGGATCAAGCGAAGACCAGTAAAGGAGAGCAGATCCAATCCGATCTCGACTATTCTATTCAGCTGAGCGTGATGGACATCATGAGTCGCCATCACCAGAACAACGCAATGAACCAGATCGAGAATGCGGCTGTGTATGTCGTCGATTACCTTGCTCAGGAAGTGGTTGCGTACGTTGGCAACAACCCTCGTGCAAAAGAAGCAGCCATGGTTGACATGGTGAAGGCACAACGATCCACAGGCAGCATCATGAAACCTTTCCTTTTTGCGGCCATGCTTGACGAAGGGACGCTGTTGCCGACCCAATTGCTTCCCGACATTCCGATGAACCTCTCTGGCTTCACGCCCAAGAACTACTCGGGCCAATATTGGGGTGCCGTGCCTGCCAACGAGGCTTTGCAGCATTCCTTGAACGCTCCGTTTGTTTATCTGCTGAAGCATTATGGGCATCAGAAGTTTCATTCTTTGCTGAAACGCCTGAATCTGTCAGGTATCGTTTTCGACAGTGACCATTATGGGCTGTCGATCATCGTAGGTGGTGCCGAGGCGTCGCTTTACGATTTGGTGAACGCTTATGCCGCAATGGGAAGGAAACTCGCTGCCGCCGTCAACGAGTCATTCAACGAGGAGGTTCCAGATGACATCGTGCCATTTTCGGCGGATGCCATAGCCATCACCTTCGATGTGATGAAGGGCCTGACGCGCCCTGTCAGCCAGACGGGATGGAGTGGGTTCTCTTCGTCGAAACAGGTGGCATGGAAGACGGGCACCAGCTTTGGTTTCAAGGATGCCTGGGCTATCGGCTTGACCGACCGTTATGTCATCGGGGTTTGGGTTGGCAACGCTGACGGGGAGGGGAGGCCAGGTCTTACAGGTGTGGGATCGGCAGCGCCCATTCTCTTTGATGTGGCTGGCATACTGAAGGACAGCTACACCTATCCTTTCTCGACACCCTCTGCCATTGAGGTGGAAGTCTGTGCCACATCAGGATATCCTCCGTCAGACCTGTGTGCCAACACCAAAATGGTGATGATGCCCGATGTGGAAATAAAGACGGGCGTTTGTCCCTTTCACAAAAAGGTGTTTCTCGACTCCACTCGGCAATACCAAGTCCTTCCCGACTGTTATCCCGTGGATCAAAAACGTTTTGAGACCTATTTTGTGTTGCCTCCCGTCCAGGAGATGTTCTATAAGAGGCATTCTTCAATGTATCGTCCTCTTCCTGCCATGTATCCGAGTTGCGCCACCGCCCATCCTGACGACATGATGGCCTTTGTGTATCCCAAATCGGATGCCCATGTGACCATCCCCATTGGCATCAGGGGCGACCGCCAACAAGTTGTTTTTGAGATCGCGCACAGGAACCCGAAAAAGACCATTTATTGGACATTGAATAATGTGTATATTGGGAAGACCTGGCTGAACCACCAGATGCCCATTGACGTAGAGAAAGGAAACTATGAATTGCGTTGTGTCGATGAGGATGGGGTGGAACTTTATAGGAAGATCATTGTGAATTGATTTTTTTATTATCTTTGCCGATTCAAAAAACCCATAATTTTATGTCATTCGATAGCGATAAATTTGTTGGCGAAGGACTGACCTACGACGATGTGCTGTTGGTCCCTTCGTATAGTAATGTATTACCCCGTGAGACCAGTCTGAAAACTCGGTTCACCAGGAACATCCAACTGAATATCCCCATCGTCTCTGCTGGTATGGATACCGTGACAGAGTCTCGTATGGCCATTGCCATAGCCCAGGAAGGCGGTATCGGTGTGCTTCACAAGAACATGAGCATTGGCAAGCAAGCCGCCGAAGTGAGGAAGGTGAAGAGGGCTGAAAACGGCATGATCACCGATCCCATCACTATCCATGTTGACGCCACGGTGAAAGACGCCCTTAACTTGATGAGTGAATACCACATTGGTGGCATCCCTGTCATTGACAGCCATAATATGTTGAAGGGTATCGTCACCAACCGCGACCTCCGTTTTGAGCGTGGTTTGGATCGTCCCATCAGCGAGGTGATGACTAGCGAGAACTTGATCACGACACGAGAGGTATCGTTTGAGAAGGCTGCCGACATTCTGCAACAATACAAGATCGAGAAACTCCCTGTCGTTGACCAAGACAACCGTTTGCTGGGACTCATTACCTATAAGGATATCATCAAGGTCAAGGCCCGTCCCAATGCCTGCAAGGATAGTAGGGGACGCTTGCGTGTGGCTGCCGCTGTGGGCATCACGGGCAATACGATGGAACGTGCCGAGGCTCTTGTCGAGGCAGGTGTTGACGCCCTTGTGGTTGATACTGCACATGGCCATTCACAAGGCGTTCTTGAAATGGTCAAGGTTTTGCGTCAGCGTTTTAATGAAATCGACATCGTGGCGGGTAATATCGCTACTGGTGAAGCTGCGTTGGCTTTGGTGGAAGCAGGTGCTGATGCCGTCAAAGTGGGTATCGGTCCTGGCTCCATCTGTACTACCCGTGTCGTGGCGGGCATCGGTGTGCCGCAGCTGACAGCCGTGCTCGACGTGGCCAAGGCTCTTGAAGGTTCCGACGTGCCGATCATCGCTGACGGTGGCATCCGCTATACTGGCGACATCGTCAAGGCTCTTGCTGCTGGCGCCTCTTCCATCATGGCGGGCTCTCTCTTCGCTGGTGTCGATGAGTCACCTGGCGACACCATTATCTTTGAGGGACGTAAATTCAAGACCTACCGTGGCATGGGTTCGCTCGAAGCCATGCAGTGCGGATCGAAAGACCGCTATTTCCAAGACATGGAAGAAGATATCAAGAAGCTGGTGCCGGAAGGCATCGCCGGACGTGTTCCTTACAAAGGTTCTCTTTCCGAGGTGGTTTACCAGATGGTCGGCGGCCTCCGTTCAGGCATGGGCTACACGGGATCGCATACCATTGAAGAGCTTAAGAAAGCCAAGTTCATACGCATCACCAACTCCGGCATCCTTGAAAGCCATCCGCATGATGTCACCATTACACAGGAGGCTCCAAACTATAGTAAAAGACCGTGATGATATTAGTATTGAAAGTTCAACAATCCAAAACTATGAATAGAATGAAAGTATTGAGAATCGGTGCGTTTGCCATATTGTTGATGTCGATATTGAGCGTTTCTGCCCAGTCAAGACTCGACAAGCAAGTGTTGATGACCATTGGTGACACTCCAGTGACTGTCAAGGAGTTCTGCGACGTCTATAACAAAAACAACCTGAAAGGCGATGTCATTGAAAAGAAGTCGGTGGATGAATATCTGGATTTGTTTATGAATTTCCGCATGAAGGTCATGGAGGCATACGAGATGAAACTCGACACCAGCTCCAAGTTCAAAAGAGAGTTGGAAGGCTATCGGAAACAGTTGGCAAAGCCTTATTTCACCAATGATGAAATCAGTGAGGAGCTGGTCAGGGAAGCCTATCAGCGCAAACAGAAGGATGTTAGGGCTTCACATATCTTGATTTCCTGTGACCGTCATGCCTTGCCGGAAGATACTCTGAAAGCTTACAACCAAGCCATGGAGATTCGCAAGAGAGCCTTGAATGGAGAAGACTTTGGGAAGTTGGCAGTCCAATATTCCCAAGATCCTTCGGCGCGTGATACGAAAGCCACTGAACAGATGCCCGCCAGAAAAGGTAACAAGGGAGACTTGGGATATTTCACTGTGTTCGACATGGTCTATCCTTTTGAGACCGGAGCCTATAACCTCAAGGAAGGAGAGATCTCCATGCCTGTGCGTAGCGACTTCGGTTACCATATCATCAAGCTCAACAGCATCACTGACGCCCTGGGTACCATTGAAGCAGCCCATATCTTCCTGCGTGTGCCCCAAAACGCCACCGAAGAGGAAGAACAAGCCTTGAAGCAAAAGGCGGACAACATCTATGCGGAGTTGATTGATCGTAATGGCAAAAACTGGAAAGAGATGGTTGCCAAGTATTCTGAAGACAAAGGGACTATTGAGAGCAAAGGCAACCTGACTCCTTTCACGGTCAGCAGACTGGTGCCACAGTTCATTGAAGCCATCAAACAATTGAAACCTGGTGAAATATCCAAGCCGGTCCGTACGAACTATGGATACCATATCATTCGTTTTGTTAGTGCGTCGGGCGTGGGAAGTTTTGAGTCAGAGAAAAAAGGCTTGGAAAGCCGAATTGAAAAGGACATGCGTTCCAAAAAATCGGAAGAGGTGGTCGTTCAACAGATCAAGAAAGACTATAAGTTCAAGTCAAACGATAAGAACATCAATGATTTCGTTGCCACCGTTGACAGCACCATCCTGCGTGCTTCGTTTGTGCCTTCTTCTAAAGCTGATTTGAATGCCGAACTGTTCCAAATTGGCGACGCCTCCTATAAGGTTAACGATTTCATAACCTATATCAAGGCAAAACAGTCGGCTCAACGCTATCTTTCTGCTTCTGCCTATGCGTTTCAGCTTTTTGATGCTTTCCAAAACCAGAAGGTTCTCGATTATGCGGATCAACATCTTGAAGAGAAATATCCTGATTTCAAGACGTTGGTGCAGGAATACAATGACGGCATTCTGCTGTTTGACTTGATGGAGCAGCAGGTTTGGAACAAAGCCATCGTGGATACGGTTGGACTTCGCAATTATTATGAACTTCATAAAAATGAATACATGTGGAGCGATCGTGTGGAGGCTTGTGTCGTCAACATTGCCATGCCAGAGTCGCTCCCCAAGGTCAAGGAACTATTGGAGAACGGTGTGACTTTCGATAGTTTGCAAAGTGCTGTCCTCAGGGATTCCATCAGTTATGTTTATGTGAAAAGAGGTTTTTATCAGCATGGTGACAACGGCTTCGTCGATGACACTGAATGGAAAGCTGGTGTGACGAAAGAGTTCCCACCCACTGTTGACAAATCGACAATTATCGTACATATTTTCCAAGTGCGGACGCCTGAACCGAAGACTTTGCGTGAAGCCAAGGGCCTGGTGACCTCCGACTATCAGGTTGAATTGGAAGCCCAATGGATGGATTCATTGCACGAGAAATATCCCGTGAAGATTGACGAGAAGGTTCTTAAAAAGGTTAGAAAGCGTTACCAATGAGAGTCTCAACCTTTTTGAGTGTCATCTTGCTGCTTGTCACGACTGGATGTCGCGATTATCTCGCGAAATCGGATCGTGTCGTGATTGCTACATGCTACGGTAACAAGCTGTATGCCGAAGACCTGGCAGGCGTAGTGCCCAGCGATGCCTCAAGAATGGATAGCATCTCACGTGTCAATGCCTTCGTTGACTCTTGGATTCGGCGACAATTGCTCCTTCATCAGGCAGAACATAATCTCACCCCAGAACAACGTGACTTTTCGAAACAGTTACAGGATTATGAGAATTCATTGATCATCTATGCCTATGAGACTCAGTTGATTGAACAATATCTTGATACGGTGGTGAGTGAGGAAGAGATCGTTGAGTATTATGAGGATAACAAGCAGAATTTTCAGCTAAGGTCAACTATGGTGAAAGTGGCTTATGTGATTTTGCCGAACGAATCGAAACACCGAAAGGACTTCCAACAGCTAATGAGTAATCGTGACACGCTCATGCTTCCCAAGTTGGATGCACTGGCTGCCCACCATGCTGTGTCGAGTTTTTTGGATGTTGACTCATGGGTGCGACTGGACGATCTGCTTCAAAAGGTGCCGATGGAAATCTATAACACCGAGAGTTTCCTTAAGAAGAATCGATTCGTCATGTTTGAGAAGGATAATCTTGTCTTTATGGTGCGTTTCGAGGACTTTCTGATGGCGGAGAGTGTCTCGCCTTTGGAGATAGAACGTGCCAACATCAAGAACATTCTTCTGCTGAAACGTCAGAAAGCACTGCTTTCCCAGATGAATAATGACTTGTATGAGAAAGCGGAAAAGGATAATGTATTTGAAATCTATTAAAAAAGATATGTTGAAACGAGTTTTTTTGTTCATGGCAGTGATTCTCACCATGGCTGCGGCAGCTCAGCCGAGCGGCCAGTCGCAAGTGGTGGATAAGATTGTTGCCGTGGTTGGTAAGAATATCATCCTTCAATCGGATGTTGAAAGTCAGTACCAGCAGTATCGGATGCAAGATGGTGTGACGGGTTCTGCGTCATCCGTGCGTTGTGAGATTCTCGAAGACCTATTGTTTCAGAAACTGATGCTGAACCAGGCCGAGATGGACAGCCTTACGGTGTCGGATGAAGAGGTGGATTCTGAGCTGAACCGCCGTATCACCGATTTGATTGGTCGTTTTGGCTCTCAAGAGAAACTTGAAACGGTCTTCAACAAGACCATGACGGAGATCAAGGATGAACTTCGTCGGATGGTGAGAGACAGGATGCTCCAAGATCAGGTGAAGGCGGATATCCTGAAAGGGGTCGTGGTGACTCCTGCTGAGGTCAAGAGCTTTTATAATAGTATTCCTCAAGACAGCTTGCCGATGATTGGGACGGAATATGAGATTGCACAGATTGTGAAACGTCCGCCGATCAGTATCGACGAGAAGTTGAGAGTGAAAGACCAACTGTATCAGATCAGGAAGCGAATCCTAGAAGGGGAGAGCTTTTCCACCATGGCCATCTTGTATTCGGAAGACCCAGCGTCGGCGAAGAAAGGAGGAGAGCTCGGCTTCAATGGCCGTGGCGATTTAGTGCCCGAGTTTGAGAATGTGGCCTTCAACCTTAGGGACGGTGAGATTTCGGAAGTTGTAGAGACCCAGTATGGTTTTCATATCATCCAACTTATTGAAAAGAGGGATAACTATGTGAACTGCCGTCATATCTTGATGACTGCAAAAGTTCCTGTGGAAGCGCTGGAGGAGGCCCAACGCGAACTCGATTCTGTTGCCACATTGATACGCAATGGCGACTTGAGTTTCGAGGAGGCATGCAAGAAGTTCAGCGACGACGATTCCAAGACCAACGGAGGGTATCTTTCCAATGCCGCATACGGAGGCAACAGAATCGGACTTCAAGACCTGCAAGAGCTTGAGAACTATTTCCCTGAATACAAAAATCTTGCTTTTGTCATCAGCAAACTGGACGTTGACGAGGTGAGCGATCCCGTTCCGATGACTACCAACGACAACAAGGATGCTTTCCGGTTGGTCATGGTCAAGAAGAAGGTCGAAACACATAAAGCAAATCTCAAGGATGACTATTGGCGTTTCCAGTCCTGGGCGCTCAACGAAAAGAATCAGGCCGTCATCAAACAATGGATCAACAACAAGGCCAAGAAAGCTTTTATCCATGTGGATGAGGACTTCTCTGATTGTGGATTCCAGTTCGAATGGCACGGCAAGTCGATGTAATTATTATTGTATTATCTTTGAAAGTCAGAAACAATGTATAGTTCGGATATTGAAGGAGCCAAAGCCCTTGTGGAGAAGTATGGGCGTTTGCGTGAAGAGATCGGCAAGGTGATCGTAGGGCAGGAGGATGTCATCCATCATACGGTGCTCTCTATTTTTTGCCAGGGTCATGTGCTGTTGGTGGGTGTGCCTGGCCTGGCGAAGACCTTGCTCGTAAACACCATCGGTCAAGTGCTTGGCTTGAGTTTTAGCCGTATACAATTCACTCCCGACCTGATGCCATCCGACATTGTCGGAACGGAGATTCTTGACGAGTCGCGCCAGTTCCGTTTCATCAAAGGCCCGGTTTTTGCCAATATCGTTTTGGCGGATGAGATCAACCGTACTCCTCCCAAGACCCAGGCTGCTTTACTGGAGGCTATGCAGGAGAAGAGCATCACTGTTTCGGGCAAGACATACCGTTTGCAGGAGCCGTTTTTCGTGTTGGCTACCCAGAACCCCATTGAGCAGGAAGGGACTTATCCGTTGCCGGAGGCGCAGTTGGACCGTTTCATGTTCAATTTGATGCTCGACTATCCTTCATACGAGGAGGAGGTGGAGATCGTCAAGAGCACTACTGTCGGCAAGGAGGTGAAGGTGGATCCTGTGCTGTCGCCTGAAGAGATCGTCTATTTCCAGCAGTTGGTGCGACGCGTGCCGGTCTCGGACCATGTGTATGAATATGCCGTGTCCTTGTCGGCCAAGACCCGTCCAGGAACGGATTCGGCGCATGAGTGGGCTAACCGTTTCTTGAGTTGGGGAGCTGGTCCGCGTGCCTCTCAGTACCTGATCATTGGTGCCAAGGCCAATGCGTTGCTTTCGGGCAAGTATGCTCCTGACATCGAGGATGTGCGAAAAGTGGCTATCCCCATCTTGCGGCATCGTATCATACGAAACTACACCGCCGAGGCCGAGGGTATAAGCATTGAGGCCATTATCCAAGAACTGATGAGATAAATAACAAAGGGAGGCCGGCTTTCGCCGGCCTCCCTGCGTATTCAGGATTGACCATTAAAGGATTAGATGCCTTGATTCGAGGAAATTCTTCTCTTGGCTTCTTTGGAGAAAATGGTGAAGAAGTCGCGATGCAGGATGATGGAGATGCGCATCAACAGCTCCGTGTCAATGTCCTGACGACGGAAGATGTTGTAAACGTTGGTGCGGTCACAATCCAGTTTGCGTGCCAGCCACGAAACGGTGCGTTCCTGGTTTTTCAATTCCTGTTGGATGGTGGTGCCGATAAAGATGGCGTTTTCATCACCTTCAGCTGCTTTAGCTCTCTTTGCTCTAGGCTTTCTAGTGCCTTTCTTGGTTTCTTTGATCTCGTTTGTTTCCATGGTCTTTTTGTAAGTTTTTGGCAATAGGCACCACAAAAAAGATGTGGGATCACTATTCACGTTCACAAAAAGCCTAGGGAAAACTTGTTCATCTCATAGTGTGTCCCACATCTATGTTTAGATGTAGTAGAACACTAGCTATATTGAGATTGGCCAAGTATTGAACCGATTCGATTAAAGAAATGTTTCCTAGGCTTTTCTTTAACGTGAAATAGTCGCTAATGCCGTATTGATGTTATAATAATTAGTTGATTGTATCCTTTCTTGTATCTCTTTTTTTGTGCTTTCTTTATCTTTCTTATGCAATGCAAATATAGCAATTTCTAATTCATATTGCCGAGATAATAATAAAATTATTGAAAAAATGTCAAATTATTGACGCAGACATTTATTATACAATATATTATAAATGTAATTTATTCTAATTCTAAATTAGTCGTCAATGAGAAAAACGGCAATTTGCCTGGGACCGTGTACGCCAAAAACGAGGTTTTGTTCGATGTCATAGGTCCTTGTCATGCCAGTGAGTATGATGGCCTGAGAAATCTCGCTTTCGTCAAGGGTGCCGTTGAGGTTGTGGAGAGCTTCCTTGAGGCCGCTGACGATCTGGTCGGTGTGTGCCAAGATAAGGAGCACGTCGGCCTCTGTATAAGTGCGTCTTGAACGGGTGTCAAGGTCTGTCAAGAGGATGCTTCCCGTTTGGGCAATCAAATGCTGGCAGGAGGTGAAGGCGACGAGTTTTTGATGTTCTTCGCGTTGGCATTCATTGCTGTAAGCAATGCCGTATCGGTTCAGCAACTCTTGCATGGCGGGATGACTGCACCATAATGGCTCCCAGCCATTTTGTGGCGCCAATTGTTTCATGCACTCGCCAAATTCGGCTTCGTCTTCAAGGTAGATGAAGATGCCACCCATGTCCTTGAATTTCTGCACGAAGGTGATGGCATTGCCGTCTTCCTCCTTGATGGGCATCCAAGTGTCGGTCCTCAGGTCGATGTCCTTGAACATCGCCTCGGGCTTTTCGATGGTGGCGTTTCTCACCTTGGCAAGGATCTGCTCCTTGGTGGTGGTTCCTTTGTCTGAGCGCATTCTATCCTTCATGGTCCTCTAGTGTTTTGTCGTTATTGCCCCAAGGGCGTTTCCCGAAGATGAGTTCCAAGTCTTCGCCAAAGATGACTTCCTTCTCAATCAGTTTCTCGGCCAATTGTGTCAAGCCGTCGCGGTGGCTGTTGAGGATGGAGAGTGCCTCTTGGTAGGCTTTTTCAACCAGTTTGCTCACCTCTTTGTCTATGATCTCAGCTGTCTTTTCGCTGTAAGGTTTGGTGAGGCTGTAGTCTTGTTGTCCGGTGGAGTCGTAGTAACTCAAGTTGCCGATTTCCTCGTCGAGGCCGTAATAGGTCACCATGGCAAAAGCCTGTTTGGTGACCTTCTCCAAATCGGAGAGTGCTCCTGTGGAGATTTGGCCGAAGACGACTTGTTCAGCAGCGCGGCCTCCCATGGTGGCGATCATCTCATGGTAAAGCTGCTCCTTGGTAGTGATCTGCCGCTCTTCGGGGAGATACCATGCGGCGCCCAGCGACTTGCCTCGGGGTACGATGGTCACCTTGACGAGCGGATGGGCGTATTGCAGCAGCCAACTGGTCGTCGCATGGCCAGCCTCGTGATAGGCGATGACCTTCTTTTCGTCGGCGGTGATGATTTTGTTCTTCTTCTCCAGTCCTCCAATGATGCGGTCGATGGCATCCATGAAGTCCTGTTTGTCGATCGATTCCTTTCCTTTGCGGGCGGCCATCAATGCGGCTTCATTGCACACGTTGGCGATGTCGGCTCCTGAGAAGCCTGGTGTTTGCTTGGCCAGGAAATCGCGATCCACATCGGGACCGAGTTTCAGGTTGCGCATGTGGACTTCGAAGATCTCTTTCCTGCCGATCAGGTCGGGGAGCTCTACATAGATCTGGCGGTCGAAACGTCCTGCGCGCATCAGCGCTTTATCAAGGATGTCGGCACGGTTGGTGGCAGCGAGGACGATGACGCCTGAGTTGGTGCCGAAGCCGTCCATTTCGGTGAGCAGCTGGTTCAGCGTACTCTCCCGTTCGTCGTTGCCGCCGTTGATCGGGTTCTTCCCGCGTGCGCGTCCGATGGCGTCGATCTCATCGATGAAGATGATGCACGGCGACTTTTGCTTGGCGTTGTTGAAGAGGTCGCGTACTCTGGAGGCGCCAACACCGACGAACATCTCCACGAAATCGGATCCGGAGATGCTGAAGAATGGCACGTTGGCTTCGCCAGCCACGCTCTTGGCCAGCAAGGTCTTGCCCGTTCCGGGAGGGCCTACCAAAAGGACACCCTTAGGGATCTTGCCGCCTAGCTTGGTGTATTTGTCGGGGTTTTTCAGGAAATCCACGATCTCCATGATCTCCACCTTGGCCTCTTCCAATCCCGCTACGTCCTTGAACGTCACGTTGATCGGCACGTTGTCCTTGTCAAACAGCTGGGCTTTCGATTTCCCAATGTTGAAGATCTGACCACCACCTATGGAACCGCGTCCCATGCCACGCATGAGCACGATCCAAAAGACAATCAAGAGACCAAAAGGCAACAGAATGTTCAACAGCAAGTCCAATCCCCATCTCTTGTGCTCCACATTGGTGATATAGATGGGATCTTGGATGTCTTTTTCAAGCTGAACCTTTTCGACGGTCTCTTCAAAACGCTCCAATGAACCGATGCGATAAGTGTATTTGACTGTTTTCGGATCTTCTTTCGTGTAAATCTCGGCGTTTTCCTTGTTGACCAGTTCGATCTTGGAAATCTCGCCTTTTTGCAGCAACTCAATGAGTTGTCCCATCTCGATTTCCTCCCGAGGGGTCTCGTCCTTACCGGAAAAATACAATGCGAACAATATCACAGTCAGGATGACATAGATCCAGTAGAAATTGAATCTTTTCTTGCCTCCTGGCTTGGGCTTTTGAAACTCTTCCATAAATCAAATGTGTAACTGGGTTAATCCTCCTCTTTCACGATCCGTTCTGCATCCGCCCATAGCTCTTCCAATTGGTAGAAGCTTCGCGCCTGTTGCAGGAAGATGTGAACCACGACATCAACGAAGTCGATCAGGATCCATTCGGTGTTGTCTTTCCCCTCAATGTGGTAGGGTTTAGTCTTCGTCTTTTCTCTTACCAAATCGACGACCTTGTCGGCAATGGCTTCCACCTGGACCTTCGTGGCAGCATGACAGATCACGAAAAAGTCGGTCACTGCTGTTCCTGTCTCCCTTAAATCCAAGGTGACGATCTCTTTCCCTTTGACGGAATCCATGGCTTCGACCACTGTTGCCACAATCTCTGCTGTATTATCGGACTGATGCCTAATTCTCATGTTGATCTATTTTTTCATAATTAAACTACAAAAATACACAAATAGTTTGATTCCAGCCATTTTTTTGATCGGATATGGCAAAAAATGCCTATTTTCGTGCTTCAAAAAACGAATTCAATATGGATGATAATAAGGCTTTGTTGTCACAGGTTACCACTTTTATCTTCGACTATGACGGTGTGATGACAGATGGAACGGTGTATATGGACAGCCACGGCGATCCGCTCCGCACTTCGAATGTGAAGGATGGCTATGCGTTGCAGCTGGCTTGCAAACTGGGTTACCACGTGGCGGTCATCTCTGGAGCAGTCTGCACCAACATCACGAAACGGATGAATTCCCTTGGCGTGCAAGATGTGTTTATCGGCGTTCCCGACAAGGTGGTGAAGTTGGAGGAATACATGGCGCTGCATCGGCTCCGTCCGGAGCAGGTCGTCTTCATGGGAGACGACATCCCGGATCTCCGGGTGATGCAGCGCGTTGGAATCCCAGCCTGTCCTGCCGACGCTGCCGATGAGGTCAAGGCTATCAGTGTCTTTGTCAGCAGCCGTCCCGGCGGAAAAGGATGTGTTCGCGATATCATCGAGCAGACACTCAAGGCGCAGGGGAAATGGATGACAGCAGAAGCCTATTCATGGTAAATGACAATGATATGATCTTAGATGCTTTGAATCGTTATTCGGTGGTCCTCGCCTCCAAGTCCCCCCGCCGACAGGAGCTGCTGAAAGGGATGGGGGTGTGTTTTGTCTGCATGACCAAGGAGACTCCCGAGTCGTATCCCGAGATGCCTTTCGACCAAGTCCCCGAATACCTCAGCTTGCAGAAGTCGCTGGCGTTTTCAGATGCGGAATTGCCCGAGAATTACCTGCTTATCACCGCCGACACGGTGGTGATTGCCGAGAACGAGATCCTTGGGAAACCACGTGACCGAGAGGATGCTATCAGGATGCTGCAACTCCTGTCGGATAGGACACATCATGTGGTTACTGGCGTCACGGTGCGTTCACGAGCCAAGACGGAGACCTTCTCCGTGACGTCACAGGTAACCTTCGCCCGCCTCGACCTTGAGGAGATGGACTATTATGTCGATAGCTATCGCCCTTACGACAAGGCGGGCGCCTACGGCATCCAAGAGTGGATCGGCTATGTCGGCATCTCGGGTCTCGAAGGCTCTTTCTATAATGTCATGGGACTGCCGACCCGCAGGTTGTACCAGACCTTGAAAGGTTTTTGATCCACTGCGATCTGTTTTGTGATTCCGAAAAATGGACTATCTTTGCAAAAAGTTTTTTCGATGAATACGACCCGACCACTGATTCTTGTCACCAACGACGACGGCTACCAGGCCAAAGGCTTGAAGAAGCTGGTGTCGCTGATGAGGCCTTTGGGAGAAGTGGTGGTCATCTCCACCAACCAGCCAATGTCGGCTAAAGGCCATTCCATCACAACGACTCCCACCTTGTCGGCGACTCTTGTCAATGTGGAGCCTGGGTTTAAGGAATACGTTTGCAACGGCACGCCTGTCGATTGTGTGAAGATCGGCTATCAGTGGCTGCTTGACCGTATACCCGATCTGGTGGTCTCGGGGGTGAACCACGGCAGCAACGCCTCTACCAACGTCATCTATTCGGGTACCATGGGTGCCGCCATAGAGGCATGCATGGACGGCATCAACGCTATCGGTTTCAGCCTTGACTGCTATGATCCTGATGCCGACTTCGACCATCTTGACGATGCCATCGTGGCGATCACCAAGGAGGTGCTGGACAAGGGACTTCCAGACGGCGTTTGTCTTAACGTGAACTTCCCCAAGCGGAGCGAGACGCCTTTCAAAGGTTTGAAGGTGTGCCGACAAGCGAAGGCGAAATGGGTAGAGGCCTATAGCGAATGCCAGAGCGAGACGGGAGGGACTTGCCTGAAGCTGGGAGGCGCGTTCATTTTCGAGGATAGCGGAGGCGACACGGATTACGAGGCTTTGCAGGACAACTACATCTCGCTGGTGCCCACGCATTTCGACCTTACAGCCAAACAATATATGGAACCGATGCGACGTTTTGAAAATTTAGTTTTTAATAATCATGAGAATCAAGGATAATTTCTGGCTGGGACTCCTGATCGGTGCAGCAGTATTCGCGCTCTGCTTCCTTCTGCTTTCGCTGATCCCGTGGGGCGAAGCCTATACAAGAGCACCTTATCTGCTTGCCTTCATCCCGGGTGTCGTCCTCTTTAGGATGGCCATGGTGAAATGGAATTTGGAACGCTGTGGCAAAGGCATCCTTGTGGTGACTTTTGTGGGCATGTTGCTGGTGTTCTTCCTGATCTGATAGAATGACTGAGCAATGAAATACTATATCATAGCAGGGGAAGCCTCGGGCGATCTCCATGCTGCCAACCTGATGGCGGAGATCCGCAAAAAAGATCCCAAGGCGGAGTTCAGGGCATGGGGTGGCGATCGGATGAAGAAACAAGGGGCTACCCTCGTAAAACACTATCGGCATACAGCTTTCATGGGTTTTGTCGAAGTCGCAGCCAACTTGCGCAAGGTGTTGGGCAATATCGCTGAATGCAAGAAAGACTTGCTGACATACCAACCTGACGTTTTGATCTTGGTTGACTATCCGGGCTTCAACCTTCGTATTGCGAAGTTCGCCCACAAAAACCATCTGAAGGTATGTTATTACATCTCACCTCAGATTTGGGCTTGGAAACGGCATAGGGTCCATGCCATTAAGAAAAACGTTGACAAGATGCTGGTCATCCTTCCTTTCGAGGAACATTTCTATAAAGAATATGGCGTGAATGTCAACTTTGTAGGACATCCTCTCCTTGATGAGTTGGCAAAGCTTGAACCGGCTTCTCGTCATGGGTTCGTGCGGCGTAACAACCTCTCGGAGAAACGCGAGATCATCGCCTTGCTCCCCGGTAGCCGCAAACAGGAGGTGGAAAGGATGCTCGGCACCATGCTGAAAGTCATCCCTCATTTTCCGCAATACCAGTTCGTTATCGCTGGCGTGTCGTCGCTCGAAAAGAACGTATATCTTCACTGGATTGGTGACGTTGACGTCCGTTTGATTGAGGACCAGACCTACGAACTATTACAGAACGCCAGTGCCGCCCTGGTGACTTCGGGTACTGCTACCCTTGAGACCGCCTTGCTTTCCGTTCCGGAAGTGGTGTGCTATAAAGCCAACGGACTATCCTATCACATTGCCAAGAGTTTGATAAAGGTTCGCTTCATTAGTCTGGTCAACCTGATCATGGATCGTGAGGTGGTCAAGGAGTTGATACAGGGCGATTTCAACGAGGAGAATCTTACCAAGGAGCTGGAAAGACTCTTGTCTGATCCCAAGCGTCAGCGCAGGATGTTGGAAGATCTGGATGTGCTCAAGGAACGGCTAGGCAATTCAGGCGCCTCGGAGAAAGCTGCAGATGTAATAATATCAATGATAAAATAAAAATAATTCAAATTATTTTATCTTTAATAATTCTATTTTTTGTAACTTGCGCCAGTTGATGAAATAGTAGTCATGAACTGGAATCAGTATCCGTTTTTTCGCTGGACGTTGGCCTGGATGTCGGGCATCGTCCTCAGTGATGCGCTACGGGATGTCAGGCTGGATTCAAGGTTGATCTTCGGGCTGGTGCTTGTCCTGTTGTTGGTAGCGTTTGTGTTGCATCGTCATATCCGCCAATACCGTCGCCGTTGGGTTGTAGGGATAGCTTTTATATTGGCTTTTATGTTGTCGGGCTTCTTGTGTTTGCGCCTTCATGAACCGGATGTTGTTGCCGACGATTATAGAAAGGTGTTGCAAGATGTCGCCGATGGTTATTGTCTCGCCCTTGTTTCCGAACCTCCCGTTGAAAAGGAAAAGTCCGTAAAGATCGTGCTGGAATTAAAAGGATTTCGCGATCATGCCTCGACATGTCCTGTTTCGGGCAAAGTACTTGCCTATTTTCAAAAGAACGATGCAGCGTTGTCGTTGGGCTATGGCGATCTGTTGGCATTCTCGTCAACGGTGGAGCCAGTGCCGCCCTCAAAGAACCTTGGTGAATTCGACTATCGGACTTTTTTGGAACGTCGTGGCGTGACAGGGAGGGTGTATCTGAAGGAAGGAGTATGGATCCCTTTGGGAATCAAGGAGGGGAATCCCCTTGTGGCATTTGCCATCCGTTTTCGCAAGCGACTGCTTGATGCTCTGTGGCGTTGTGGCGTTACCGAGGACGAGTTCAGCGTCGGGGCGGCAGTCCTTTTGGGTTATGACGACAGCCTTCCACCTGTGCTGCGGCAGCAGTACATGGCGGCAGGCTCCATGCACATCCTTTGCGTATCGGGGATGCATGTGGGCATCATCTATCTGCTGGCCTCGTTCGTGTTGGGTTTCCTGGGTAGTGGCAAGAAGTTGGCCTTTTTGAAGAACAGTATCCTTCTGTTGTTAGTCTGGTTTTATGCACTGATCACCGGGTTGACGCCATCCATTCTTCGCTCCACCTTGATGATTTCCATGATCATATTGGGATCGATGCTTGGGAAGAAAGGCGTGACGCTGAATTCTGTGGCAGCATCGGCTTTTGTCATACTGTTGTTTCAGCCAAACGACTTGTTTTCCATGGGCTTTCAACTCTCTTATGCAGCCGTAGTGGGTATTGTCGTCCTGCAACGCCCGATCTATCTTTTATTGTTCGTCTCCAACAAATTGTTGGACAAAGCATGGGAGATCACCTCGGTTGCTCTGGCTGCCCAGTTTTCGACGTTGCCTTTCACTGTGTTCTACTTTCACCAATTCACGCCCTATTTCTGGCTGAGCAACCTTTTGATGACGCCATTGTCTTTCTTGGTGATTTTGTCGGGCATGTTGCTGCTGTTGTTGTCATGGGTTCCAGGGCTCAATGTCTTTATGGGCAAGTTGGTTTGGGCATGTCTTCACGGGATGAATGCTTCGGTTGCATGGATTGAGAGCTTGCCTTGCTCGTTGGTGAAGGGTCTTTACATGACTAAGTTGGAATTTGGCTTGAGTTTGTTGCTCTTGTTGCTTTTCATGCTTCTCGTCACGTTGAGGAAGAAGCGGATGTTGTTGGAGTTGTTGACAGTCGCCTGTGTTTTCGCGGGGTTGTTGGCGGCTCGCGGACAGCGAGCCGCCAACCAGTGTCGCATCATGGTCTATTCACTAAGGGACCATACCGCCATCGATATGATTCAAGGCACATCTCATCTGTTACTTTGTGACGAGGAATTGCTGGAGGATCCTTCTTCCATCGACTACAGTTTGAGAGGGTCTTGGGCGAAGCAGCAACTGTCCATGAATCCACCTTGTTATACCTTGTCGGAGGATGTCGATACCGATATGGTTGTGAAACGCAAACACCTGTGCTCCTTCCATGGATGCCTGCTGGCAATATGGGATCCTTTCGTGATGTTGGATTCGGGTGACACGCCAATGTCGGTGGATGTCCTGTTGGTTCGGGGGCGGCAGGCACCTGATCAGCGACGTCTTAATAACACCTATCGTCCCAGGATATTGCTTTTAGATGGCACGGTGCCTGCCGCACAATCTGCCGAATGGAAAAGAGTGGCGGCGGCATTGGAACTTCCTTGCCATGTCCTTGAAGAGGGGTGTTTTGTAATGGATTTATAGATAAATGGAAGCAATCAGGTGTAATGCAATAATCAGAAAATCAACTAGATAAAAAATAATTGAAAAAAAATGACAAAAAACGCTTGTGTATTTGGAAAATGGTTGTACTTTTGCATCCGCAAAGCAAAGCAATAAAGTTCTTTTTCAGGCTGGTCCGGTAGTTCAGTTTGGTTAGAATGCCTGCCTGTCACGCAGGAGGTCGCGAGTTCGAGCCTCGTCCGGACCGCTGAAGCGCAAGTCCAAAAGACCTGCGCTTTTTTGTTTTAAAAATGATTGTTTATGTCTTTTTTAGATGAAATCAATAGGCGAAGGACTTTCGCTATCGTCAGCCACCCCGACGCGGGTAAGACAACTTTGACAGAGAAGTTGTTGCTCTATGGTGGTGCCATCCAAGTTGCCGGTGCCGTCAAGTCGAACAAGATCCGCAAGACCGCTACTTCCGACTGGATGGAGATCGAACGCCAGCGTGGCATTTCGGTTGCCACCTCCGTTATGGGCTTTGACTATCAAGGGATCAAGATCAATATCTTGGACACCCCTGGACATAAGGACTTCGCAGAAGACACTTTCCGTACGCTTACCGCTGTCGATAGCGTCATCGTGGTCATTGATGCCGCCAAAGGTGTGGAGTCGCAAACGGAGCGGTTGGTCGAGGTCTGTAGGATGCGTAATACACCTATAATAATATTCATCAATAAAATGGACCGTCCCGGCAAGGACGCCTTCGAGTTGCTTGATGAAATCGAACAGAAGCTTATTCTGCGTCTCACCCCGCTAAGCTGGCCGATCAACATGGGGCCGAAGTTCAAGGGCGTGTACAGCATCTACGACAAGAGCCTTTACCTATTTAATTCTGACAAACAGCACATCACCGAGGGGATCGGATTCGATGACTTGAACAATCCCGAACTGGATCGTGTTCTCGGCGAGGATGCGGAGACGTTGCGCAATGAGACTGACTTGGTGCAGGGAGTCTATGACGATTTTACCCGAAATGCCTATTTGAAGGGGGATATTTGTCCAGTGTTCTTTGGCTCGGCTTTGAACAACTTTGGCGTGAAAGAGTTGCTTGACTGTTTCATCCAGATTGCTCCGACACCCATTGGACGCGACACCGAGGAACGCCATATCGAGCCTACCGAGGAAAAATTTACGGGTTTTGTCTTCAAGATTCACGCCAACATGGATCCCAACCATCGTGACCGCATTGCTTTTGTGAGGGTGGTCTCTGGAAAGTTTGAGCGCAACAAGAACTACTTCCATGTCCGTCAACGCCGTGAGCTGAAGTTCTCCAATCCGACCGCTTTCATGGCCCAAAAGAAATCGGTATTGGATGAAGCTTATCCTGGCGACATCGTCGGCTTGTACGATGCGGGCAACTTCAAGATCGGTGACACCCTGACGGAAGGGGAGATCCTTAATTATAAAGGTATTCCGAGTTTCTCGCCAGAACAATTCAGGTATGTCGAGAATGCCGATCCGATGAAGGCAAAGCAACTGGCCAAGGGCTTGGAACAACTGACCGACGAGGGCGTGGCACAGCTTTTCACAGGCAAGATGACAGGAAGGAAGATCATCGGTACGGTGGGGGAGCTCCAGTTTGAGGTGATTCAATACCGATTGCTGCACGAGTACAACGCTTCCTGCCGCTATGAGCCCATCTCGCTTTACAAGACGGCTTGGATCACCAGCGACAATGAGGAACAACTGAAGGACTTCAAGAACCGCAAGGCGCTGAACTTGGCGGAGGACAAGGATGGGAGGGATGTCTTCCTGGCCGAATCTCCTTATGCCTTGCAGATCGCTATGGAGAAATATCCTGATATCGAGTTCCATTTCACCTCTGAATTCTGAAAAAAACTTCTTTCGCTTTCATTATCGAAGAGGGTTTTTTCTTATGTTTGCATGGATTAATTATTTGTTGTTCATCATTAAATAATAAAACTATGGGACTTTTAAAGGAATTCAAAGAGTTTGCCGTTAAAGGCAATGTCATGGACATGGCTATCGGTGTCGTGATTGGTGGTGCTTTCGGCAAAATCGTCACCTCGTTGGTGTCCGACATCATCATGCCGTTGATCAGTGCTGCCACAGGCGGACTTAAGTTTACCGACTGGAAGTGGGTGATCCGCGAAGCTGTCATGAACGGCGAGGAGGTCGTCAAGCCTGAACTCGCCCTCACATGGGGTAATTTCTTGCAGGTGATCTTCGACTTCATCATCATCGCCTTCTGCATCTTCCTGGTGGTGAAAGGATTGAACAAGATGAAGAAGAAAGAGGAACCTGCTCCTGCTGCTCCTGCTGAACCTTCGGAGGACATTAAGCTCTTGACCGAGATCAGGGATCTTCTTAAGAAGTAAGAAAAAAGAAGCAAGAATGTAGAGACGTCAATTTCTTGGCGTCTCTTTTTTTTATTATGGTACTTCCTTTTTTTTCCGAATTGTGAATAATGGATCCGTTTTAGTTTGTTTTTTTAGGCAATACCTAATTATTAATATACTTTTTTTGCAGGATTCGCCTGTAAATCCCCCTGATTTTTGTGGCTAACGACTGAATTTTTCGTGTTAACAACCTAAATAAAATATTCTAATATTCTTAAAATCAGCTAATTGTAACATGTTTTAAATTTTTAAGAAAAAAAGTTGCGAAAAAGCTTGCCAGTAATGGAAAAAGCTGTACTTTTGCACCCGTTTTCGGCCCGGAAAAATGGGCGTGGAAGAGGGGTTGGCCGGAAGCGGAGTTCTTTGAAAGCTTGATGCCAGCATAAGAAGCGAGGGTCCTGCGCGCCGCCTTGGGGCGCCGCGCCGGGCCGAGGGAAAAAGGAATCATAGCGGAGCCCTGTAAACAGGAAAAAGAAAAAGTACAGAAATACTACAATGAAGAGTTTGATCCTGGCTCAGGATGAACG
>JAFYJV010000002.1 GCA_017537965.1 Bacteroidales bacterium
AAGACAAAATCATTGGTGAAGAACCTGAATAGGAGGTCGGCAATATGTCTTTTGCTTTTATCGAGCATATACATCCTCTCTATTCAAACAACCCTTCAAGGATCTCGTCCTTCACCAAATTCGGCATGGTGACCCTTAGCTTGGGTTCGCGTTCCATGGCACGCTGGATGGCGAAGGTGGCGCCTTCGTTGCGGGCCCAGTTGCGGCGGGCGATGCCGTTGTTGACATCCCAATGCAACATACAATGCAGGCGACGGTCAGCCTCGGGAGTGCCGTCCAGCACCATGCCGAAGCCACCGTTGATGACTTCGCCCCAACCGACACCGCCGCCGTTGTGAATGCTCACCCAAGTGGCACCACGGAAGCCATCGCCGATGACGTTTTGGATGGCCATGTCGGCAGTGAACGACGAGCCGTCGTAGATGTTGCTCGTCTCGCGGAACGGCGAGTCGGTACCCGAAACGTCATGGTGGTCTCGTCCCAAGACCACCGGGCCGCTCAAGCGGCCGTCGGCGATGGCCTTGTTGAACTCAGCGGCGATCTTGGTGCGGCCTTCGCAGTCGGCGTAGAGGATGCGGGCTTGGGAACCCACCACGAGGTGGTTGGCCTGAGCGCCGCGAATCCATTGGATGTTGTCGTGCATCTGCTGACGGATTTGGTGAGGCGCCGTGCGAGCGATGTCCTCGAGCACCTGGCATGCAATGTCGTCGGTGACGGCGAGGTCTTCAGGCTTGCCGGAGGCGCAGACCCAGCGGAAAGGACCGAATCCGTAGTCGAAGCACATCGGGCCCATGATGTCCTGCACGTAGGAAGGATAACGGAAGGTGCCGTCTTCCTTCATGATGTCGGCACCGGCGCGGCTGCTTTGGAGCAGGAAGGCGTTGCCGTAGTCGAAGAAATACATGCCCTGGGCGGTGAGTTTGTTGATGGCGGCCACATGGCGACGCAACGAAGCCTGCACCTTCTCCTTGAAGAGATCGGGATTCTCGGCCATCATGGTCTTGGATTCCTCGAAAGACTGACCGACAGGATAGTATCCACCAGCCCATGGGTTATGCAGCGAGGTCTGGTCGCTTCCGAGATCCACATGGATGTTGTGCTCGGCGGCGTATTCCCAGAGATCCACCACGTTGCCTTGGTAGGCATACGAACGGGCTTCCTTCTTGGCGAGGCTCTCGTTGACGTGCTTGAATAGTTCCTCTATATTATCATACACCTCATCAACCCATCCTTGTTGATAACGCTTTTGTGTTGCTGCTGGATTGATTTCTGCGGTGATGCTCACCACGCCGGCGATGTTGCCAGCCTTGGGCTGGGCGCCGCTCATGCCGCCCAAACCCGCGGTGATGAACAGCTTGCCTGCCGTGCCGCCGCCTTGCTTACGAGCAGCATTCAAAACGGTGATGGTGGTGCCGTGGACGATGCCTTGGGGACCGATATACATGTAGGAACCTGCGGTCATCTGGCCGTATTGCGTCACGCCGAGTGCGTTGTAACGCTCCCAGTCGTCGGGTTTGCTGTAGTTCGGGATCATCATGCCGTTAGTGACCACCACACGCGGCGCATCCTTGTGCGACGGGAACAGGCCCATCGGGTGGCCGCTGTACATGGCCAGAGTCTGCTCGTCGGTCATGTTGGCGAGGTATTGCATCACCAAGCGGTACTGGGCCCAGTTTTGGAAGATGGCGCCGTTGCCACCGTAGATGATCAGCTCGTGGGGATGCTGTGCCACAGCGGGGTCGAGGTTGTTCTGGATCATCAGCATGATGGCCGCGGCCTGTTGGCACAATGCGGGATATTCCTCGATCGGACGGGCGTACATCTTATACGAAGGACGGAAACGGTACATGTAGATGCGGCCGTATTTCTCCAGTTCCTCGGCAAACTCCGGGGCCAGTGTGGCATGCCACTTCTCGGGGAAGTAACGCAAGGCGTTGCGGATGGCAAGCTTCTTCTCGGCCTTGGTGAGGATGTCCTTGCGCTTGGGCGCATGGTTGATATTCGGGTCGTAAGGTTTTACCTCGGGCAGTTCATCGGGGATGCCGGCGAGGATCTCTTTCTGGAAATCGTTGTATTCGATCATTTTATAGAGGTGTTTTTGTTGTTTTTCACGAAACGACAAAGATACGAATATTTTTCTCATCACCGCCAAAAAAGAAAAATACGTATTTTTGCTTCAAATTACTTCGGATGAAAAGAGCCTGCTTTTTCTTGGCAATTATGGGGTTATTGGTGGTCTCAGTAAGGTCGCAAGCCGCTGACAACCAATCGATAAAATCCATCTTTGAAGTTGCTTACCAGGCTTGCCCCGACATCCCACAAGGTCTGCTTGAAGCCATTTCTTTCACCAACACCCATTGCAATCACCTGACTGATGCGAATTATTTCCACGATGGTCCTGATGCGATGCCACGTGCCTACGGCTTGATGGGTTTGGTGAAGGATGGTAAAGGCTATTTCAGAGAGAACCTGCATCTTGTTTCGGAACTGTCAGGCGTTTCGGAAGCAGAGATTTTGGAAAGTCCTGAAAAGAATGTGTTGGCATACGCCAAGGCTTTCGAACACTTGGCCAAAGAAAACAAAGCCACGGAAATCAAAGGCTATTTGTCCATCATTCAGCAACTTTCGGAGTTGCCGATAGGAGAGGAGAAGGATGTTTACCCCATGCAGAGCATGCTCTATTCAGTGTGTTCTTTCTTGAACGATGCTAAAAAGGCTGAGCAATATGACTTCCCGAAATACGACGTTGACCTAAAGGCGGTTTTTGGTCGGCATTACGATATGCTTACTGCGCCCGAACTGGGTGTTGTGCGTAGCCCTGACTATCCTCCGGCGATCTGGGATCCGGCGCCAGAATGCAACTGGGAGCCTCGAACCAAGGAGGTGAGTGCGGTGGTAATCCATTACACGGAAGGCTCCTATGCGGGCTGCATCAGCTGGTTCAAGAACTGTGATGCACAAGTCTCGGCGCATTATGTCATTCGTTCCGTTGATGGACAGGTGACGCAAATGGTGCGCGAAGCTGACAAGGCATGGCATGCCCGCACGGCTAATGGCTACACAATTGGCATAGAACACGAAGCCTATGGCAACGTCTGGGAGTTCTTCACCGAAGAGATGTACCAGTCTTCCGCCAATTTGGTGCGAAGCATCTGCTCGCGTTATGAGCCCATCGACGGTCGGCGCACCCACGACCGCGACACACTTGACAACGGTTTCTGTGTCAACGACGGTCTTTACAACCTCGGAGGTGAAGGAGCTTGCGTGAAAATCCGCGGACATCAGCATTATCCTGACCAGTCGCATACCGATCCAGGGCCGTATTGGGACTGGAACTATTACTACAAGCTCATCAATGAGGGCACAGCCGTCACCCTGCTCGAAGGCGACAGCGGCCGTCTTGATCATAGGAATTATGGTGACGATGAATGCCTGATTTGGGTGATTTGCGTTCCCGAGGGATCGAAGGTTAGCATCACCTTCAGCGACTTCCATCTGGAACAGGATTTTGATTTCCTTTGGATTTATGACGGCGACAACGTCTATGCGCCGAAGATCGGCCGTTGGAACACGCAAAGCCCACAAACAGTGACGGCTTCGGGTAACACGATGTGCCTGGAATTCCGTTCCGATTGCCTTACGACAGACACGGGATGGGAGGCTTCTTGGCTGGCTACTTCATCCAACTCCCTGACCAATGAATCGTGTGAAGTGATGGGCGTTTCCCCTAATCCTTTTTCCGATTGCTTCACCATGAAAACGGATGGAGATGATATCGCGGAGGTGAAGGTGTTCGACTTGTATGGCAACTTGATGATGCCTGCAAGACGGTTCCAAAAGTCTGTCGAGGTCGAAGCAAATCACTGGCCTTCTGGTGTTTATATGGTTCATTATAGCACGTCTTCTGGCAAAAGTGGGGTTGCCAAGGTGGTGAAGCTATAGTGAACTCTTCATAAAATTGATAGCCTGTTGCGTTTTTCCATGGTTTTTTCTATCTTTGCAGCCTATTTGTAATAGTGTTTGGAAAACATGAAAAAAGCGTCCATGTTATATAAAACCTTGCTGCTTCTGCCCATCTTGGCAATATCGCTGATGACATCAGCCCAAGAGGTCTCCTGTGAGATTACCTGCAGCGAGACCATGCCAGTATGCAGCGAGGCGCCAGTGACCCTTAGCGTGCCCAACGACTACCTTCATCGCTATTATTGGAGACCGGGTGGAGCTACAACGAGCAGCGTCATTGTCTCACCTGCGACGACCACCACCTACGAGGTCGTGGTGAGCGATACCGCCGGAGTGGAGCTGTGCAACGCTTCTTTCACCGTGGAGGTGCTTCCTCGATTTGAAACACAGGTCAACCAACTGAGGTTGACGTGCAACAACAATCAGATGGACAATGGCAAGACCGCCCAGATCAAGGCCGAAGCCAGTGGCGTGGGCGAGCCCTATACCTATTTCTGGGAAGAGCAATCCGGCAGCAGATGGAAAGAACTCAGCCCCATGCACATTGCTCCTACAGACCCTTCTGTCGCCATTGGCCTCCAGGCTTATCATTGGTACCGTGTAAAGATCGAAGACAGCCGTGGCTGTGTACAGTATGACAGCATCTACACCCGCGCCTTCCCAACGCCGGTGGTTGAGATCACTTGCGACCCGAGCGATACGGTCTATATCCAAAACCCTGATGTCACTTTCTCATTCGAGAACCTTTCTCAGGACAGTATCTCCATCGACCATTTCTTTTGGACCTTTGAGCATGGGCTTACTTCCACGCAGGAGGAGCCGGTGTTTACCTATGTGGAGACGGGCAGCTATCAAGCTTCGCTGACGGTGTACGACGAATATGATTGCGACACGGTCTATCTGAAAGACGTGTATGTCAACCCCGTCAAGCTTTCCATTCCCAGTGTGTTTACCCCGAACGGGGATGGCATCAACGATACTTTCGTCATTTCTTTGGGCAGCGGCAGCGACACGCCTGGCAGCAACAACGACGTGACGCGAGGCCGTGATGGCAATGAGGGTGATGTCAGGCCTCTCAATGAGTATTATAAGTCCACCGACTTGATGATCATGAACCGTTGGGGCCGCATCGTGTATCATTCCACCGATTACCAGAACGACTGGGACGGTGGAGGCCTCTCCGACGGCACGTATTTCTATGTCTTGAAATGCAATGGCTTGAAGGAAGAGATTCAATATCAGGGCGCGGTGATGATCGTGACCAAATCCAGACAATGAGAATTAAGGTTTTTGAATAAATTAGTTAGAGTTATGAGCGTGTTGAGATATATGGCGATGGTGCTTTTTGCAATCACGTTGGTCTCATGCCATCATGAAGGAGGGAAACAGCTTTCGGGCGATCTGGTGTCGATTCCCAAATCGGCGCAAGGCAATTCTGACAAGCAGGCAGTGATTCAGTTTGACAAGTCGGAGTTTGACTTCGGCAAGATCCTTCAAGGCGAGGTGGTGTCATATACCTTCCATTTTACCAATATTGGAGATGCTCCGTTGCTCATCACAAGCGTTGAGAAGAGCTGTGGCTGTACGGCAAGCGAGTACACCCGTGAGCCTATCGCCCCGGGGAAGAAAGGGGAGATCAAGATCACCTACGACAGCAAGGGACACCATGGCTTCCAGTCGAAGAGTCTGGTGGTCAACGCTAACACCAACCCCTCGCAAACCATCATCCGGATCAAGGCCGAGGTGCGGACACCGGATCAGTTGTAAGTTGGAAATTTGAAATTTGAGTATAGATATTAAGAGCTATGAGTACATTAATCGTATTGTTACAAGCGGCCCAGCAGAATGCTGAAGGCGCCGTCCAAGGTCCCGGAAGGTTTTCAGGCCTGTTGATGATCGGCTTGATAATCCTGGTCTTCTGGCTGTTCTTCATCCGTCCCCAGTCGAAACGTGCCAAAGAGCAAAAACGTTTCCGCGATGAGTTGAAGAAAGGCGATCCCGTGGTCACCATTGGTGGCTTCCATGGCAAGATTACCGAGGTGAAGGAAAACACTGTGATGGTCTCCCTCGCCCCTGGCACTGAAGTGGAAATTGAGAAGTCGGCACTCGTCCAGAACGCCTCGCAGGTAGGTGGACAGGCCTAATCAGATCCTTATGCCTTGAATCAGGTCGAACAGATAAAGGAGGAAATCGTACAGAAGGACAAGAGCCGCTTCCTGACCTTCCTGCTGTTTGTGGTCATTTCCACGGCCCTTTGGTTTCTGATCAAGCTTACCAAGGACTATTCCACGCAGACGGTGTTCCTGGTGCGTTATACGGAGGTGCCGGTGAACAAATGGGTCTCCACGCCTGAGCAGCAAGTGAAGCTGACCTTCGTGGGCGATGGCTTCGTGACCTTGGGACACAACTTGGTGAGGAATCATCGCCGTGTGGTGGAGATCTCACTGAGCGAAGTGCCATATAGGCTGGAGGGTGGCTTCACTTATTCCTATAGTTCGCAGTATGTGGCCGAGAAAGTGGCCGATTGGCTCAATATCCCTACAGGCAATGTCACCATCAACGACGACAAGCAGTATTTCAACATGGAGGATCTCCAGTCGAAAGAGCTGCCAGTAACGGTGTTGATGAGTGTCAAGACACAGCGTCAATATGGCGTCTATGGCGATCCAAAGGTCGATCCGCCGACAGTCACCGTGTTCGGCCCCAAGAATCTGCTCGACACCCTCAACTATGTCACCACAGAATGGCTTCGCGCCGAGAATGTCAGCGAGGACGTGCATCGCACCTTGAAAGTCGATTTGTATGAAGGTGCCATCCGCTCGGCTGTCGAGTCGGTGGAAGTGTCCGTCGACGTGGAGAAATTCACTGAGATGGACGTGGAGGTGCCGGTCACGATACATGACTCGCTCTCGGTGCGCTTCTTCCCTGAGACGATGAAGGTGAAGTGTATGGTGGCCATCAGGGACTTCGCTTCCGTCACTCCGTCTTCCTTTCAGGTGCTTGCCGATACGGCACAGCTGCATCGACGCGAGCCGCTGCTGGATATCGGGCTCTTCAATGTCCCGGAACACGTGCAGGTGCTGAAGTCGGAGCCGAAGCAGGTGGAGTATTTGATTATTAATTAGAAGTCAGAAGACAGAAGTTAGAAGTCGGAAGACGGTATTTAATTACGAGTCAATCGGATAGGGGATGAGAATAGCAATTACGGGAAATATCGGCAGTGGGAAAAGCTACGTCTGTTCCCTTTTCAAGGGCTTGGGAATACCTGTGTTCGATTCTGACTACGAGGCAAAGCGGCTGTATGATCTTCCTGAGATCCGTGAGCGCATCATTGCGCGTTTTGGGCCGGAGATGTATCAGGAGGATGGAAGCCTTGACCGCAAGAGACTTGCCGATCGGCTGTTCTCCGACTCCTGCTCTTTGGGTTTCGTGGAGTCCATCTTGTATCCCGCCTTGAACGAGCGCTTTCTCCAGTGGGCCGATCGACAAACGGCGCCGTATGTCTTGTATGAGTCCGCTCTGGTCTTCGAGAAGCATCTGGAGCCGCTTTTCGATGCGATCATCGTGGTGTCGGCTTCCGAGCAGACAAGAATCCGTAGGGTGATGTCGCGTGACCATTGCGATGAGGGCAAGGTGCGCTCGCGCATGGCGTTACAATGGCCTCAGTCCGAGAAACTATCTAAAGCCGACTATGTCATCGTTCACGAAGAGGATGACGAAGATGCTGCCTTGATGGAACAGATCCTAAGGATTCATTCCGTGTATTGCGGGAAATAAAACACCTTATTACTTGATGCATTCGAGAAGTAGATGTAGCCCACGCCAGGATCCAGTTCCTTGAGTGAGCCAATCCAGCTGGTTCCCGAGTATATTGCGTAGCTCGAATGTGATATGATACGGTCGTAAGCACTTGCATTGAGGCCTGATAGTGCTTGGTTGATAGGTGTGGACTGAGCCAACGGGTATCCCATCCAGTTGAAACCTGGGTTTATGGAGATAGGGCAGTCCTTTGGATTGACGGGTGTTCCAGTTAGGGCAAGTTGACATGCTGCTGTCATATCCAACATATACATCCTCGACAAGTCAAGCGATTCGAAATTAGCGCCATCCCATCCCGCGCCGGCAATGTATGAAAGCGTGCCATTTTGGGAAACGATATTGAGGCAGTTGTCACCCAAAGCTTCTTCCAACTGTGCCAAATCAATGTCAAGATAGGTGGACCACCAAGTCCAATTTCCAGATAAGGTGTTGATCTGCTCGGTGGGGTAGTCGTAGATCTCGGTGCGACGGAAAAGATAGACGTCCAACTGAGTAGAGCTCGATGCGTAACAAGCAAAGATGTCGCTTGAATTGTTGTATTTCAATAGGTTGCGTGTGTTGCTGCCTTGCGCCGTAATGGTGGCGGCACCATTGGCTCCGATGGTGATGCTCCATTTGCCGTTATTGTTGTTAGTGGCCTGTGTCCTCAGATAGTTATTGTTACTGCTGGCGGCATAAAGATAGCCGCCGTTGTTGCCATATCCTTCGTCAAAGAAAGTCCATGCGCCTGTGCCGCCACCAAGGGTCAATTCGCAAACGGTGTTGTCGATGCTGGCAATGATGTCGTCTTCAATAGTGACTGCCGCAGCGGAACGGTTGTTGCTGTTTTGCGTCGTTCCCAAGGCCTTGCCGTTGGCTACATTGACAATCAGATATGTGTGGCCCGCCACAAGCTGGTTGGTCGAAGTAACAAGTTGGTATTCCTTGACAAAGCTTTGTGGAGAATACATGAAAACGGCAGTGACGGTGACATCGTTGGCCGGCATCTCAAACTGGTTCTCGGTGACATTGACAGGGTTGCCCAGCGCGTCGGTGACCATCCAAAAGTTCAAGGCGTAACAAGGGTCGGGCGTGGCGGTCAGGACGATTTCGGCTTCTTCAATAGCCTGAGTGGCGTTGGCGACGATGCTGCCGTGGTTCGCTTGAACCAATGTGATGTTAAACAATTGATTCCATTGTGCATAGAGCGTCAAGTCGTCGAGCAGGGTGACGGTGGCACCATCGGCATAATAGTCGCCTGTGCCATCGGCTGCGGTGTTCCAACCCTCGAATACAAAACCCGTTCTCGTGAAGGCGTTGTCATGCAAAGCTGTTGGTTCAAACTCGTTTACGGTCTGGTCGTTCATCGAGCCGGTACCACCGTTTTGATTGAAATAGATGTTGTGGGTCGGGGTTGCGGATGGTTCACTTTTCTTGTAGAGTTGAATGGCTTTTTGGTTGGTATAGGTGCTTGACTTGAAGTAGCGGAAACGGGCTTGATCCGTCTGATTGTTGTATCTCATATAAGCTCCGCTCGATACGATATTCACATTACCGTTACTGTATGTGATGGTGTTCGTATAAGTCGTGGTTTGGCTGGATTTCAAGCCGTTTGCATCAGAAGTCTGCCCAATATAATATCCGCTGGCACTTTGGATGGAATAACCGCCACTGATGGCGGCAATGGTGAATTTTGCGGCATTGGTGGTTGCGTCAGCTACGATCGTATTGTTATTGATGGAAACCGAAATGGTATTGCCTGTGGCATCCAAAGTGGTCAGACCGCCGTTGAAAGCCAAGTTGCCCCCTTCATACACAATCAGATACTCACCGCTCCAATCAGAGGGAGCAGCGGTCACTTTCACATAGTCGCCGGTACTCACCTCACCTAGCACAAAGGTGGCCATTACGGTTACATTGAAGGCGGGCATCGTGAAGCTGTTGCCTGACACGGCCACCGAGGTGTTCATGTCGTCCGACTTGAAGACATACCAAGAATAGAGGCTGTAACCTGTGGCAGGCGTGGCTGTCAACGTGATGTTTGTCCCCGAGAGGGCTGTGCTGGCACTTGCATTAATGCTGCCATGGCTGACCGTTCCCAGTGCAATATTGTACATCGTGTTGTTCTGCACGAAGGTCGCACTCACAGTGACGGCATAACCAGGCATGGTAAAGGTGCCGTTGCTGCTCACCGTGACGGTGGTGCTGGTATCGCCTGTCTTATATACGGAATATGCACCTACCATATAACCTGGTGTAGGCGTGGCGGTGATGGCCACGGTACTGCCTTCCAACGCACTTTCGGGAGCCGACACGCTGCCGTGCGACAATCCCGTGGCACAGGTAATGTTGTAAGAGGCGCCTTGCGTCCAGGTTGGATCCCAAATCATGCGGGCATATTCCGGATGGTCGATGAAGGGATTGCGGTTGCTTTGGTAGCCGTAAACAGCGTTGTTGCGAGCGATTTCCTTGTCGCTTACAGGATCCTCGTCGCTCCAACGCAACAGCATGGTCATGGCCCAAGGAAGAATCTCCGACTTGTTGGTCATGCCACTGGTTCCCCAATCGTCGTCTTCGCCGCTGTAACGCACACTCATGTAAAAGAAGCCACGGGCGATGTCGCCCTTGTATTCGTCGATGGGCTCAAACACTCTGCCCGAATAGCCAGTCGTGACGCAGGGTCCCAGTTTGGAGCCATTCCCCGAAGTATAGATCGGGTTGTTGACTTCACCGTACGGATAGTTACTGCGCTGTCCGTTGACATAGCCGTCAGTGGGATACACATGAAAGAGGTCGCTGCGAGGCGTGGTGCTCTCATTGAACCAGCTCTGGGGCCAGGTGTGCTCACGGTTCCAGCAGTCGCCTTCTTGCTCATAGTCGCCGCATAGGCCGCTGCTTGGGCTATATTCGATGTTGGAATAGATATCCCAAATCTTGCCGTTGGGTTTGCAGTCGGTATAGGCGAAGGCGTTGAGAAGTCCGCCATAACTAACCACATGGTGGCCTTTGATGATGTCGTGAAGGGCGGTTTTCAGTTCGTCGCCGGTTTTTCCATTGGCGTTGTTGTAATAGCCGTTGGGGATTTGTGCCGATACGCTGATGCTGAAGGCGATAAGCAGGATTGGTAGCGCGAATTGTCTTAATAGATGTTTCATGTAATGCGAGTGTTTAAAAACAAAAATAGTCGGTGACCCGAAGGTCACCGACATACCTTTAACCCAAGGAAATCATCCTTAACTTAAATTTGGATCCTGAATGATAGATACAATTCAGTCCTTGTTCTTCTTGCTGAGAGCATAAGCCGCTCCAAGGCCGATGAGGACGGCGATGCCGCTGCCCACAGGGGTGTTGGCGTCTTGGTTGCCCGACAAACCATGTTCTCCGGGTAATGACGGGATGCCATCACGGTTGATCATGCCTGAATTTTCGCGATTGCTGTTGCCACGCTCAAAGAGGCCGCCGCCTTCAGCAAAAGTAGTCATGGTCATTCCAAGAACGATAGCTAGGGTTAAGATTAGTTTTTTCATTTTCTTTTCTTGTTTAAAATCTGATATATACCTTTTATTATTAATATTCGTTTTTTGAGTGGCTCATTTTTTTGAGCTCAAAATCGACTGCAAAATTAGAAATTATTTTGTTACCCACAACATAATTTGTTGTTTTTTTTCAAAAATATTTGATTCTGAAGCGTTGGGCATGTTCTCCTTCCTTTGAAATAAAGGTGTAAGACGGGTTTTTGAGCAGGTCAATGTCATCGCCAGTCAGACTATCAATAAGGTGTAAGTACTCCAGCGTCATGTTTTCAACATGGATACTTAGGGTATAAGAGCCGTTGTCGCTTGTCTTGAAGCAGACGGGCATCTCACCCTGCTTTTCGGCGTTGACAACCGCAAATTCGTTCTCATCCAAATCGAAATAGATCTTGGTGTTGTCCTCGTGGAGCATGATCTTGTCAAGGTCGCGGGTTTGGTCGAAGCGGATGACGGCTCGGTCGATGACGGTGCCTTCTTCTTGGCTGACATTGATCACGATGGCCTTGGCGGGTGTTACGGCACCTTGGGTGAAGGTGATGCTCCCGTCGTTGGCATTTTCAGCCACCACGAAGATGCCTTGCATCGGGTTGACGGCGTTGGTCTCGGCGGTGATGATTTCAGTGCCTTCTTCGTTCATCACGTAGAAAGGACGTCCGTCAGCGATGGAGGCTGCCATGCCGAATGGGTTGCCCACGAGGTTCCAGCCGGCCATCGTGTTGTCGGCGGAATAACTCAAGTTGACGGTGCCGTTGGTGTTGGCTTGTCCCTCAAATCGGAGGGTCACCGTGTTGTTGTTTGCGTAGAGATAGCCCTTGCCAGCTGCCAGGTTGAACGCATTCGTCTTGTGATTGCGCCATTCTTCAAGCTCGGCAGTCTGGTCGAATTGATAGAGGTCGTATTCGGCTTCCAACAGGTTGTTGACATTGGTTGGCGTGGTCTCTCCCATGACAGGCGAGGCGATGAGGTGCCAGTGATTGTCGTTTTCGCCATAGCCAGTGACATCGGTATAATAGGTGCGGGTCTCCTCTTCGTCCTTCACATAGAGATAGATGTCATGCTGTGTCGAGTTTGAGGCATAGCACGAGAAGATGGTGTTGGAGCTGTTGTAGCGCATGGTGTTGCGGCCTTCCATATTGGCCACCACGGAGGCGGCATGGGTATCGGGGTCGAAACTGATGGCCCATTGGCCCTTGTTGTCGCAGAAGGTCTGAGTCCTCAAGTAGTTGTTGCTGTTGGCACCTGCGGCAAAGAGGTAGCCGGTAGAGGCTTCGTTGGCATCGTAGATGGTATAGAAGCCGTTGACATCGGGACCGTTGATGACGAACTCATAGACCTCGTCGTTGATTACACTGGCGACGCCTTGGTTGATGATGACATCGGCTGCTGCGCGGTTGTTGCTGTTCTGCAAGCCCATGGCCTTGTCGGTGCCGTTGGCGATGATATAGTGTCTTCCTGACTCGATGGTGGTGGCCAGTGTATAGTTGACCGCATTGGGGATGACCGTGGCAGTGGCGTTGACGGTGGCGTTGTATGACGGCATGGTGAACGTCCAAGTGCCATTGGCATTCTCTGTCAATGCGACATCTGATCCGTCGTCGCCGGTGACGGTAAGGCTTTCAAACATGTAACCTGCGGTGATTTCGAGGGCGAGGGTGACGTCGGTGCCATTTTGGATGGTGGCCGATTGTCCGTTGCTGAGGCTGGCGGTGCCGTAAGTGGCGGTGATGGTCACGTTGTCGGGGTTGCCGATGGTCAGCGTGTAGTCCTGCGGCTCGGCGTAGGCTTCAAGTACGATGTTGCCCAAGGCCACGTTGCCGCTCACCTTTTCGGTATAGATCCACTTGATGTAACGGACGTTTTCACCGAGGTTGTTGAACGACTCGGACTGGGTGTTGCCCAGCTCCGTGTAAGCGGCCAGTTCGGTGAAGGTCTCGCCGTCTTCAGAAGTCTGCACGGTGAAGGTGCCGCCTGAGAAGCTGTTGCCCTTGATGTCGAAGCTGAGTCGGCCTGGGCGTCCGTCGAAGTAGAGTTGCACGTAGTCGCCGGCGCCGTCGAACTTCAGCTTGGGCGAAGAACCATAGTCATCGCCGAGGCCGTTTTGGATGAGACCGGTGGTGGTGGCGATGTCGCTGCGGCCGCCGTCGAAGGCGAAGGGCAGGGTGGCGGGTACCTCAACAGGTGGCTCGCCGCCTTGGGTGACGGTGACGTCGGTGGTGTTGACGAGCTGCACGGCGTTGTAGCAGCCCACGTTGGCCGTGAAAGTGAGCAGGTCGTTCACCTCATAGTTGACGCTGCTGGGGATGTTGCGCAAGGAGATGCTTTGTCCGTCTTGCTCGATGGTGGCGATTGTTCCGCTCTTGGCAGTCACGGTGGCGTTCTCGATCCTCACCAACCAGGCTTGCAAAGCGTTGTCGGCGGCATAGTCGGCATTGATGGCCGCGATAGTCGTCAATTCAGGCGTGACGGTGTTGCCTTGTGAAAGGATCGTGTAGGAGGGGCTGGTGATTTCGAGCAGTCCGTTGTACTCGGCCAACTTACCTTGCACGGAGATCTCATCGCCCATGGTGAGGTCGGTGATGTTGCTGTCGGCATAGACCACGATGGCAGCGGTGGCGTCTTGGATGTAGGCGTTTTTGCCGTTGATGCTGGTTACGGTGCCGATGGTGTTGACGTTGGTGGTTAATTCTTGTACGCGCACTTCGGCGATGGTCAGTAGGGTGGTGGTGTTTTCGGTGGCGGTTGCATCGACGTTGGCGTCACAGTCGGGCATCTCGAAGGTCCAGGTCTCGCCGACATGGGTCAGCGTGAACGGATCGCCTGCGTCGTTGGTGACGGTGAGCGATTCGAGCGTGTAGCCTTCCTCAACTTCGAGGGCGATGGTGATCTCGGTGCCGCTCAACACCTGCTCATAGTCGCCATTGGTGAGGCTGTTGCCCACGCCGTAGGTGGCAGTGATGGTGACATGGTCGGGGTCGCCGATGGTCAGGTAGTATAAGGCTGGTTCGGCATAGGCTTTCAGCTCGATGTTGCCTAAAGCCACGTTGCCGCTGACTTTCTCTGTATAGATCCACTTGATGTAGCGGACGTTTTCACCGAGATTGTTGAACGACTCGGACTGGGTGCTCCCCAGTTCTGTGTAGGTGGCCAGTTCGGTGAAGGTCACGCCGTCTTCAGAAGTCTGCACGGTGAAGGTGCTGCCTGAGAAGCCGTTGCCCTTGATGTCGAAGCTGAGTTTGCCGGGACGTTGGTCGAAGTAGAGCAGCACGTAGTCGCCGGTGCTGTTGAACTTCAGTTTGGGCGATGCGTTATAGTCGCTGTCGAGGCCATCTTGGGTGAGCCCTGTGATGTCGGCGATGTCGTCGCGACCGCCGTCGAAGGCGAAGGGCAGGGTGGCGGGATCCATTACGGGAGGTTCGCCACCGCCTGGGTTGGCGGCCTGGGTCACGGTCACGTTCTTGGTGATGGCTTCACTGGTGCCGTAAGTGTAGGTGAGGGTGACGGTGGCGCTGCGTGGGCTCGTCTCGGGGTTGACCACGGTGCTGAAGGTGACGGTCTCGCCGACGGTGAGGTTGGTGATCCAGTCGGCCTCGGTGCTGGCGGTCAAAACGCCACCCTCAACGGGGTTGTTGACGGTGTAGCCGATGGTGCCTTCAGTGGCGTCGTAGTCTAGCGACACATTGTTGGCAGTGATGCTTGGTCCCATTACTACAGGGATATCGCCCAAGATGAACAGGGCGATCTGGGTGTCCTTGATGTTGTTGTGTATGGTGGTGTAGGCACGCCAATCTTGGTTGTTATACACGCCCAGATAGCGCGAGAATGCCACGTTCTTGAAGCCGTGGTAGTCATTTTCTTCGGAGGTGATGTCGAGTTCCCACACGTTGTTTTCATTGGTGCCTACACGCACGCCGTTGTTGGTGTCGGTAGAATAGAGCCATTTGGTGTTGTCGCTCACGGGGTGGATGATATAGCCGCCATCAGTGGCTTCGAAGGTCCATTGGATGGTGAGGTCGTCGGTGGTGATCTGGCTGTTGGCGTCGATGGTGACTGCTACTAGAGTGGGAGCCGATGAGCTGCCGTTGGCGCTGGTGAGGGCGCTTCCTGAAGTGAGATCCACAATGAGGTAAGTCTGGCCTTCTGTCACGGTATGTCCTGCAGTGAGTGAGAAGATCTGCGGTTCGACGGGTTCGACGATGGTATATTGTGCGGAGCTGATGGAACTGTCGTCCATGTCATCTGCGAAGGCGTAAGCCCAGATGGTGGTGGTGGTCTCTACCAAGATGGGCTCGGAATATGTCGTCCACGGACCGTTTTGCGACTCGGTGCTGTAAACGATGATAGCGCCTTCGGTAGCACAGGCGATCTCAACGGTTTGAGCTTCGTTGTAGGTGCCTGCGGCAGGGCTGAAGGTCGGGGCGGCCACCATCGACTGGTTGTGTTCGATAGATACCAGATAGTTGCCTTGATCCAGCTCGTAGGTGGTGTTGTAGAGCTTCAGAGTGCCAAACACGGTGACAATGTCGCCCACCAAGAGGTCATTCTCCGAGGTGAATTCGGTGTTGTTGAGGCCTTTGCCGCGGTAGGCTTGCAACTGAGGACTCTCGGTGGTGCCGTCGTCGGAGATGTTATAGGAAATGTTGCCATATTGTGAGTTGAAGGCGGTGACGATACCAGAGACGATGCCGTGTACATAGACATCGGCGAGGCCGGTGTTGGCTTCGATGGCGGCGCGGGCCTGTTCCACGGTATAGGGGTTATTCACGGTACCTGGGCCGTTGGGATCGACGATGTTATAGACGGCGGTAGCCACTTGGCTGGCGTTGTCGTTGTTGTCGTAGGCGATGGCCTTGATGGTGGTGGTTTGGCTCACGGTGATGGGGCCGGTGTAGGTAGTGCTTTCGTCGTCGGGCGTGCTGCCGTCGGTGGTGTAATGGATGGTGGTGTTGGGGGTGGCGCAGGTGATGGTCACCGTTTGGGCTTCTTCGTAGGTGCCTCCCACGGGATCGAAGACTGGGGCTTCGACGGTGAAGACAGGAGCGATGTAAGAGACGAGTTGATTGTTGGCCTCGAACTCATAGGTGCTGCCATATTTTTTCAGATTACCAAAAATCACTACGGTGGCACCTACCTGAACATCGTCTTCGGAGGTGAAGTGGGCACCATCGAAACTAAAGCCTCGGTAAGCCTGAAGTTGGTCGGCGGTAGTAGAGCCATCGTCGGAGATGTTATAGGTGATGTTGCCATATTGAGCGTTAAAGGCAGTCACAATTTCTGAAACGATACCCGTGGCATACACACCTTGTGTGCCTGTGTTGGCATCGATGGCTTCGCGGGCTTGTTCCACGGTATAGGGGTTGTTGAGCGATCCTGGGACGTTGGGGTCGCTGTTGGTCACCGTCAGCGCGTAGTTGGCGTGCGAGGAGCCATACACTCCCTCTTGACCTGCATAGCTTGCGGTGAGGGTGGTGGTGCCGGTGGCGACCAGGGTCACGTATCCTGCATCGTCGATGATGGCAACGCCGGTGTTGCTCGACGACCAGGTGACGGCGGCTCCAGGGAGGGGGCTGCCGCCTGCGCTCACGGTGGCACTCAGCCATCCGGCTGCGGTGCCCTCATAGAGGTTGGTATTGGTGATGTTGCTGGCATCGATGGTGACGGTGGTAGGTGTGATGGTGGAGCCGCCGTCTTCCTCGGCGTTCACGCCGAAGACCACGAAACGCTTTCCGCCAGTGGCAGTAAAGGTGAGGTCAGTGTCGGAATCCAAGGCGGATTCGAAGGTGATCACCTTGTAGTAGTCATCGGTGGACGGATCGCCGTTGAAGGTGAATGGCGAGTTGTTGGCAATGCCCGAGTTGGCAGTCAAAGGGATGTCGTTGGCATAGCCCGTGGGGGTGACGGTTAAAGTGATGCTTTCGTTGTTCCAAGCCGCGACGTGGAGGTGAAGGTGCCGGGTGCCTGCAGGGACGCTGAGTTTCCATGCGCCAGCTACTTTGCCGGTGCCCGCCTTGATGCCGTCGTATGAGGTGCCGCTGACAACCACCGCGCAAGTAGAGGCGTTCGTTCCTCCTTCGGTGGATAAGGTCACATTGCTAGTGTAGGTTGTCGAATGGTCGGTTTGTGCCCAGCCGATACTGACCAGCAAAAGGAGCGCAACGATTAAAAGGGTAAATCTCTTCATGATTCTATTTTTTTGATTTGTTTTTCATATAATGGCGTCAAAGATACGATATTTCCCTTGAAATATCGTGGTTTACCTTATTATTTTATGAACAATTCCGCAAGGATTGTTGATATTCTATTCTTTGGTCATCCTGCCTGTGATTCGGAATAATGGGGTGGCGATGGCAAAGAAAGCGTCCCAGAAAAGCAATCCGGGTAGCAGTCCCTTCTCGCCGAGTCGGCGTGATGCGCCCCGATAGATGATCATCTGTGTCACATAACGAAGGATGAACAAAGCGGCGAGTGTGGGGAAATAATAAGTGTAATAGGGGAGGTCGGAAGCCACTGCGAAAGCAGGTTTCAGGAAAAACAAGGCGATGAAGCTGGCGTAGAAAAGAAACTGCGACCAATAATGTATTGCCATCCAGGCACGGGTGCTTGTGCGGTGCATCTTGATGGTGGCGTATTTGTTGCAGCGTTGACGTACCCAGGCCCAAAACGAAGTGGAAGGAGTGGCTACGATGCCGTTTTCGGCGTCGATGCAAGCCCTGGTGTTGCGTTTGGTGGCCACCTGGCTGATGAAGACGTCGTCATCGCCAGCAGGCATGGTATAATGGGAGGTGAACCCTTTGTTCTCGAAGAAGAGCCGTTTCCGATAGGAGAGGTTCTTGCCTACGCCCATGTAAGGCCGTCCCGCCAAGGCGGCGGAGAGATAGAGGATGCCGTTTTGCAAGGAGTCGAAACGTATCAGCTTGTTGAGCAGCCCTTTGAGGTTGTTGAAGCGGCTATAGCCGATCACGACCTCGGTCTTGGAGCCATAGCAACTGACCATGCTGCGCAACCACTCGTCGCTCTCGGGGAGACAGTCGGCGTCGGTGAGCACCAGGAGGTCGTAGGTGGCCGACTTGATGCCCATCGACAAAGGGAACTTCTTGCCGTTGAAGAAGTTGAGGTGCTGGCGCAGCTGCACGGGCTTGACACGGGGCTCGCGACGTTCCAGGTCTTTGAGGTATTCCTCGGTTTCATCCTCGGAGCAGTCGTTCACGACGACGACCTCGAACTGGGGATAGTTTTGGCGGAGCAGCGCGGGGATCAGCTCAGTAAGCTGCTCGTAGGCGTCGCGGGCACAGACCACCACCGAAACCGGCTCCAACTCTTCGTCGAGCTTGGGACGCTGTCTCCGTTTGAAAAAGGCAACCCTCGAAAAACGGATCCAATGGATGCAAAGCTGTATCAAAAGCATCAAGATAAAGCAGGCAAAGAGGTAGAATGACAGTCGGTTATGAAAAAAAGTGACGCTCACGGCAGGTCCTCCAAAAATTTGCGCAAAGATAGGCGAAAATCTTTACCTTTGCAAAAAATATCATGCGATGAAATTCACTTTGTCAGCGACCGACCCGAAGAGCAATGCTCGTGCGGGATTGCTGCATACCGACCATGGGGTTGTCGAGACTCCCATCTTCATGCCCGTGGGTACCGTGGGATCCGTCAAGGCATGCCATATCCGCGACATCCGCGACGAGGTTAAGGCGCAGATCATCCTGGGCAACACCTATCACCTCTATCTGCGTCCAGGGCTCGACATCCTGGAAGCGGTGGGGGGACTGCATCGTTTCAACGGATGGGATCGGCCCATCCTCACCGACAGTGGCGGCTTCCAGGTGTTCTCCCTCACCGGTATCCGCAAGATGAAGGAGGAGGGCGTGGAGTTCCGTTCCCATATCGACGGATCCAAGCATCTCTTCACCCCGGAGCGTGTGATGGACATCGAACGGAGCATCGGAGCCGACATCGTGATGGCCTTCGACGAGTGTACCCCCGGAACCGCCGACTATCATTATGCCAAGCAGTCGATGGAACGCACTCACCGCTGGCTCGACCGCTGCGTGGAGCGTTTCACCACCACCGAGCCGAAATACGACTATGGACAGTCGCTTTTCCCTATCGTCCAAGGCTGTGTCTATCGCGACCTTAGGGAACAGTCGGCGGAGTATATCGCCTCGAAAGGCGCCGATGGCAACGCCATCGGCGGCCTCGCCGTGGGAGAACCCACGGAGAAGATGTATGAGATGATAGAACTCGTCAACAGCATCCTACCGAAAGACAGACCCCGTTATCTCATGGGCGTCGGCACCCCGGCCAACATCCTCGAAGGCATCGAGAGAGGCGTCGATATGTTCGACTGCGTCATGCCTACCCGCAACGGACGCAACGGCATGATATTCACCTCCGAAGGCATCATCAACCTCAAAAACGAGAAGTGGCGCAACGACTTCTCCCCCGTGGATCCGAAGGGAGAAACTTTCGTGGATGCACAATATTCAAGGGCCTATCTGCGTCATCTTTTCGTCTCGGGTGAGATCCTCGGCCCCATGATCGCCAGCCTCCACAACCTCGGCTTCTATCTTTGGCTCGTCAGGGAGGCGCGAGCCCATATCCTTGTGGGCGACTTCCGCGAGTGGAAGGCCGACATGCTGCCCAAAGTCACGCGAAGACTGTAACATGCCGTGAAGAAAATCGACATCTACATATTAAAGAAATTCATCGGCACCTTCTTCTTTGCCGTCTCGCTGCTCATGGTCATCGTCATCGTCTTCGACCTGTCGGAGAACATCGATGCATTCCTCAAGCACGACGCTCCATGGCAGAAGGTGGTCGTCAACTACTACCTGACCTCCATCCCGTATTACATCAACCAGTTCATCCATCTCTTCGTCTTCATCTCCGTCATCTTCTTCACCTCCAAGATGGCCAACCATACCGAGGTCGTGGCGGTGCTCAGCAGCGGCGTCAGCTTTTGGCGCTTCCTGTATCCATACATCGTCGGGGCCGTGTTGCTTGCCTTGATGTCGCTTTATCTTGGCAACATCTTGATTCCCAATATGAATGAGATCAGGAGAGAGTTCAAGGACGAATACATCGAGCATCTTGTGAAGAGCTCAGGGAGGAACATCCACATCCAGACGGACAAGAATGAGTATGTCTATGTGGAGACGTACAACATGAAGAAGGACTTGGGCTACAAGTTCGCCATCGAGCGCTACAGCGGCAACGAGCTGGTATATAAGATGAGTTCCGATGTCATCTACCACGATTCGCTCGACGACCATGGGTGGCGTATCGACAACTACACGGAACGCTACATCAACGGCGACCGTGAAAGCATCGTCAACGGCAGACGGCTCGACACGGTGATCCCCAACCTGGTGGGCAGCGACTTCTATAACTTGAAAGAGGATTTCGAGGAGATGACGTTTTTCGAGCTGCGCGACCATATCGAAGGCATGAAGCTGCGTGGCGCTGAGGGGGTGCGTCGCTATGAGGTGGAGATGCACCAGCGCATGGCCCAGCCAGCGGCGATCCTCATCCTCACCCTCATCGGCGTGGCCCTGTCGAGCCGTAAGATCCGTGGCGGCATGGGGATGCATCTGGGACTGGGCATCACCATCGCTTTCTCCTATATCCTGTTTGCCAAGATCGCCATGGCCTTCGGCGTCAACGGCGTCGTCTCACCCGCACTGGCCGCATGGATCCCCAACATCCTCTACTGCGCCGTGACCGCCTTCTTCCTCGCCAAGGCTCCGAAATAATTTAACGATTTAGGACTTAGGATTTAAAAAATCTCATTATATTCGCAGTCTGAAAATCTTATTGACATGCATATCGCTATCGCAGGAAATATCGGTGCAGGGAAAACCACCCTGACACGTCTGTTAGCCAAACACTTCGGATGGACGCCTCACTTCGAGGAGGTGGACCATAACCCTTATCTTGCCAGCTATTACGAGGACATGCGCCGCTGGTCGTTCAACATCCAGATATTCTTCCTCAACAGCCGTTTCCGTCAGGTGATCGACATCCGCAACAGCGGGAAGGACGTCATACAGGACCGTACCATCTACGAGGATGCCATGATCTTTGCGCCCAACCTCTATTCGATGGGCTTGATGGAGTCGCGCGACTATGAGAACTACAAGTCGCTGTTCGACCTGATGACGAAGTTCCTCCAGCCGCCCGACCTGCTCATCTACCTGCGCGCCTCGGTGCCTACGCTGATGCGGCAGATCGCCAAGCGCAACCGCGATTACGAACAGTCGATCCGACTCGACTACCTCAGCAACCTCAACGAACGTTACGAAAAGTGGATTAGTGGCTATAAGGAGGGCAAGCTCCTGGTGATCGATATGGACAACCTCGAACTGGAGAAACCTGAGGATCTTGGCATCATCATCGACAAGATTGAAGCCTCCTTGAATGGATTGTTCTGATGAGCGTGTTGGGAATCATACCGGCCCGTTACGGCTCGACGCGCTTCCCTGGCAAGCCGTTGGCGATGATCGGGGACAAGACGATGATCCACAGGACCTACGACCAGGTCCTGAAGTCGTCGTTGGATGCCGTCGTGGTTGCCACCGACGACCGCCGCATCTACGATGAGGTGGTGGGTTTCGGAGGACGGGCGGTGATGACACGGGCTGACCATCGCAGCGGCACCGACCGGTGTCGAGAGGCCCTTGAGGCCCTTGGCGGCGGTTACGATGGGGTGGTGAACGTCCAGGGTGACGAGCCTTTCATCGACCCTCGCCAGATCGACCAGGTGGCGGAACTCCTCCGCTGCGACGGCATCACTCTCGCCACCCTTGCACGAAGGATCCAGGATCCCTCCGCACTCGACAATCCCAACGTCGTCAAAGTGGTCTTCGACCGACAGGGCGACGCCCTGTATTTCAGCCGTCATCCGCTGCCTTACCTGCGCGGCGTCGAACGGAGCCGCTGGCTCGAACAGACGGCATACTACCGGCATATCGGCCTCTATGCATATAGCGCCGACACCTTGAGGCGTCTCGCCGACCTGTCTCCGGGCAGGCTCGAGACAGCTGAGTCGCTTGAGCAACTGCGATGGCTCGAAAACGGACTGCGCATCCGCGTCGCTGTCACCGATCTCGACCAATCCCTTTCCATCGACACCCCCGACGATCTGCTATCCATCCCCAAAGAAGCATTGCTATGACCCAACTGTCCACCATACTCTCCGAACTGCTATTCGAACGCGACCTGGTCATCGTTCCCGGTCTGGGCGCGTTTGCCAGGCATGACGATGCCGCCAAGGTGAATGTCATCACCAACCAGTTCGAGCGTCCGTCGTCGTCGATCCGTTTCCTGCCTCAACAACGCGAAGAGAACGACCTTCTCGCCAAGGCTGTCGCCGCTTACGAAGGCTGTCAGCTGGAGGAGGGAAGGGCCCGGGTGGCGCAGTTCGTTTCGGACTGCTTTGCTGAGTTCAAGGAAGGCCGTGAAGTGGTCCTGCCTGGCATCGGTACCCTCTCCATGGATGGCACCCAGACGATCTGCTTCGCACCTGACGACAGCGAGAACTACAACAGCGATGCCTTCGGCCTTGGCGATTTCAGCATGACTCCCGTATTCGACGGAAAGGCCGCCGATGACTGGAGGGCGCAGGTGTTGAAGCAGAACAAGGACAAGAACACCCCGATGACCGTTGACCGCAAGGCCATGGAGGAAGATCTCAATGACGAGGTGGGTTACCGTCGCCGTCGTAGAAGAGCAGTGCTCTTTTCCTTGCTGACACTTCTCCTTGCCATCCCAGCCGTGCTGCTGCTCCTCGTCTTCCTTGAAGTGATCCATATCGACTTTCCGACGAGGCCAAAGCCGCTGCCGCCTACTCAGGTCGTCCACCTGCCTGATTCTGCACTCCAGTCGCAACTGGTCTGCTATTATATACCACCTCAAATTCCTGACGAACCTTTGCCATCAGCCGATACGCTTCTTTTTGCTGACACTATTGTGCTTGTCGAAAATCTTGAAATATCCGATACCATTGTGACGACCGACAGCGTCGTCACAGACAATGTCAATCCTTCCGTTGAGGCTGTTCCTGTAGCTGAACCTGAACCTGAGCAGCCTGTCGGCAAGATCTTCATCATCGGAGGTTGTTTCGCCCAGCAGGAAAACGCCGAAAAGCTAGCTGCCTCGATACGGGAGCAGGGCTTCGAGAACGCTTTTGTCATGCAGCGAGGAAGGATGTATTACGTCAGCTACGGCCGCTTTGTGACGATGGAAGAGGCGAATGTGGAGTTGGCCAGGATCAGGGTGTATTCCAACAACAAGGCATGGATCCTCAACAAATAAATGACCCATGAGCAAGAAGAACAAACTGCAGAAATTCGAGGAGAACAAGGGCTTTGACAACTTGTTCCAATACTCATACGAGAGAATCATGGCCGAAGGCTTCCCTTTGCAAGGACATTGGCATGACGGCTTTTTCCATAACGACCATCCCATCGTGCTTGAGTTGGGTTGTGGCAAGGGCGAATACACCGTGGGGCTGGCCCGAGTGCATCCTGAAGTCAACTATATCGGCGTGGATATCAAAGGTGCGCGCATGTGGCGTGGGTTGACCCAAGCCCGTGAGGAGGACCTTGGCAACGTGGCTTTTATCCGTGCCCGCATCGACCAGATCGAGCATTTCTTCGCCCCCGGCGAAGTCGATGAGATATGGGTTACCTTCCCCGATCCGCATCCAGGCGAAGGCGAACGCAACGCCCGTCATAGGCTTACCTCTCCCGAGTTCCTCGAACGTTACCGCAAGATCGTCAAGCCGGAAGGGATCCTGAACCTGAAGACCGACAGCCCCATCATGTATGAGTTCACGCTCCACGAGGTGGTGGAGAAACAAGGGCTGCCGCTGCTCTATCATAGCGACGACCTGTATGCCAACGACGATGTCCTCGAAGTGAAGACCATCAGGACGTTTTACGAGCAGATGTGGCTTGATCAGGGATTGACCATAAAGTATTTGAGATTTAGAATTAACAATTAAGAATTTAGAGATTATGTTCACGGAAAACAAAGAGTTTTACATTGCCCATTGCGACAACGGACCGCTTTATCTGGTGGGCAAGATGGCGAACCGCCATGGATTGATAGCCGGTGCCACGGGTACGGGAAAGACTGTGACGCTGCAGGTGATTGCGGAGTCGTTCAGTCAGGCAGGAGTCCCCTGTTTCATGGCGGATATGAAAGGCGACCTCTCTGGCATCTGCCAGCCTGGGGCGATGAGCAGCTTCATCGAGAAACGCTGTCCCGAGTTCGGCATCACCGATCCTCAGTTCAAAGGCTGTCCCACACGATTCTTCGATGTGTTTGGTGAACAAGGGCATCCGTTGAGGGCTACCATCTCCGACATGGGTCCCCAGCTGCTGTCGCGTCTCCTTGGCCTTAACGAGACCCAGACGGGCATCATGAACATCGTGTTCAAGATCGCCGATGACCGTGGGCTGTTGCTGATCGACATGAAAGACCTGCGTCTGATGCTGGATTATGTGGCGAAGAATGCCAAGGAGTTTACCACCACCTATGGCACCATCACCTCGGTGAGCGTGGGTGCCATCCAGCGCGCCTTGCTCGCGCTGGAGGCGGAGGGTGCCGACCTTTTCTTCGGCGAGCCCGACTTCGACGTGTTCGACTTCCTGCAAACGGAAGGGGGGCAGGGCGTTATGAACGTCCTCGCCGCCGACAAGCTGATGCTGAACCCGAAGCTCTATTCCACCTTCCTGCTCTGGCTGCTGAGCGAGCTCTACACGCAGTTGCCCGAGGTGGGCGACCAGGAGCTGCCCAAGCTGATCTTCTTCTTCGACGAGGCGCACATGCTGTTCAAGGACACCTCGAAGGCGTTGGTTGACAAGATCGAGCAGGTCATCCGTTTGGTGCGTTCCAAGGGCGTGGGCGTTTATTTCGTCACCCAGAATCCCGACGACATCCCGGAGGCCATCGCAAGCCAGCTCGGCAACCGTGTCCTCCATGGCCTTCGTGCCTATACCCCCAAGGAGCAGAAGGCCGTCAAGGCTGCTGCCCAGACCTTCCGCACCAACCCCAACTTCCGCACCGAGGATGCCATCCTGGAGCTTGGGACGGGCGAGGCCTTGGTGTCGTTCCTCGATGCCAAAGGCGCACCGAGTATTGTGGAAAGGGCCAAGATACTCTTCCCGCTCAGCCAGATCGGCGCCATCACCGAAGAACAGCGCAGCTCGATGATCCGCAACTCCCGTTTCTACGGCAGGTACGACAAGACCATCGACCGTGAAAGTGCCTACGAGGTGCTCGTCGAACAGCAGCGTCGTGAAGAGAAACAGGCCAAGGAAGAGGCCGAAGCTGCTGAGAAACGCAAGGCTTGGGAAGCCAAGGAGAAAGAAAAAGCCAAGGCCTCAAAGAGCAAGTCGAGTTCCAAGTCCACCAAGAAGTCAACGGGGAAGAAGGCGCTTGAAAAGACCATCAACACCACTGCCACGACATTCGGACGTCAGCTCGGGAAGTCGATTTTCAGGTCAATTTTGGGAGGAATCTTCAAAAGCTAACGCTTCAATCATTCCCTGTGCCAGTCAGCATCGGGACGAATTTAAAGGCTCCAAACTCCTCGCGTTTCAACGAGCCGTCGCTGGTTTTCGTGAGACGCAGCATGGTTTGTCCATCACCGTTTTCGTTGTCCATGGGGATGACCATGATCCCGCCTGTCTTCAGCTGTCCCATCAGGATGGAGGGGATGTCGGGAGCTCCTGCTGTGACGATGATGCGGTCGAAAGGCGCGTAGGTGGGCAAGCCCTCGAAGCCGTCGCCGAGGAAAGTCTTCACGCGGAAGGGGAGCGCCTCCAAGATCTCCTTGGTCTTGAAATAGAGGTTGCGCTGCCGTTCGATGGTGAACACCTTGGCGCCCATGGCGGCCAGCACACAGGCTTGATAGCCTGATCCGGTGCCGATCTCCAACACCTTCATGCCTTGCTCCACCTGCAACAGCTCAGTCTGCAATGCCACCGTGCGTGGCTGTGAGATGGTCTGCCCCGACCCGATGGGGAAGGCCTGATCGGAATAGGCGATCTCGACAAAGGAGGAGTCGAGGAAGACGTGTCGGGGCACGGCGTTGATGGCGGAGAGCACCTTCTCGTCGCCGATGCCCTCGCTGCGGAGCAGGTCAACAAGCTGTTTGCGCATCCCTTTGTGCCGATAGTTGTCCTCGATCGAATTCATGGTGGCAAAAATACGCTTTTTTTGGCTGCTGCTCCTGAACAAATCACTATCTTTGCCAAAAATTAAACTCTATGCTGAAAATTGGAGTCTTAGGTGCGGGACATCTTGGCAAGATACACCTCAAGTGTATCCAGCAGATTCCCGACTACGAACTTGTTGGATTCTACGATCCCGACACCGACAATGCCAAGCAGGTGGAGACGGCCATGGACGTGCGTTGCTTCAACACCTTGGAGGAGCTGATCGAGGCGGTGGATGTGGTTGACATCGTGACTCCCACGGTGCAGCATTTCGCCTGCGCCTCGAAAGCGCTCGCGCGCAATCGCCATGTCTTCATCGAGAAGCCTATCGTGGCCACCCCCGAGGAGGCTTCCAAACTCATCGAGCTTGCCGACGCGGCAGGAGTGAAGGTTCAGGTGGGGCATGTGGAGCGTTTCAACCCGGCCTTCATCGCTGCCGAGCCCCATATCAAGTCACCCAAGTTCATCGAAGCCCATAGGCTCTCGCTGTTCAACCCCCGTGGCACCGACGTCCCTGTGGTGCTCGACTTGATGGTTCACGACCTCGACATCCTGCTCTCCATCGTCAAGTCGCCTGTGGCCCATGTAAGCGCCTGTGGCGTCTCCGTGGTCAGCCCGACACCCGACATCACCAACGCTCGCATCGAGTTCGAGAACGGTACGGTGGCCAACCTTACCACCAGCCGACTCTCCCTCAAGAACATGAGAAAGATGCGCATCTTCCAGGAAGACGCCTACATCACCGTAGATTTCCTCGAAAAGAAGACGGAGATCATACGGATCCACGACCATGAGGAATCAGGCTATCCTTTCTCGTTGACGCTCGACCTTGCCGACGGAGCGACACGACAAATCACCATGGAGAAGCCGGAGATCAAGCCTTTGAATGCCATCCAGACCGAGCTGGAGCGCTTTTACGACAGCATCATCCACAACACGACGCCTCCCGTCACCATCCACGACGGCGTCAGGGTGCTGAACCTCGCCTACGACATCCTCAAGGCCGCAGATACCTCTTATAAAAAAATGGCTGATTGAACAATATTCACAACAATGGCCCGTTTCTATTAAAAGCAGATGCTATGACAAGACATTTTACGCTGTTTTCGCTTTTTTCTTTCCTTTTGTTGCTGGCGTTAGCCCTTCCTTCGTGCAAGGATTTCGAGGGCCCTCAGACCGTCCCCGCCTATCTCCGTATCGACACGATGCGAGTGAGTTGCGACTATTACACATACGGTGCCAACACACATAACTTCACCGATGTATGGGTTTATGTTGACGATGATGTCCAAGGCGCCTTTGAGCTTCCGGCCGTGGTGCCGTTGCTGTATGAAGGACAGCACAAGGTGGCGCTTTATCCGGGCATCAAGGTCAACGGCATCGCCCAGACAAGAGCCGACTATCCTTTCATAGCCCCTGCTGAATATGCCTCGGTGAATCTGGTCAAAGACAGCATCGTCACCTTGACGCCGACCTTCACCTATTATCCCGAAGGCGACAACCTGCACATGCGCTGGATAGAGGATTTCGACGGCGGTTTCGTGTCGCTGGAGTCCACCTCGCTGAGCGACGTCACCTTTACTCGCGTCAACGGTCCCCAGGCATGGCACGACCCGCAAGGGATCTATTCCTCCTATTCGGGGAAAGTGGTGCTGACCTCCGACACGTTGCGCTTCCAGCTGGCCACTTCCGAAGAGTTCAGGGACCTGCCTACCACAGGCTCGGCTTGTATGCTAGAGATGGACTACAAATGCTCCGATACCTGTCTGGTGGGATTGTACTACAAAGAAAACAACAGCATCTATGAATATCCCGTTCTTCGTGTGAGTCCTACCTCCGAATCGGGTGTCGAGCCTACCACATGGAAGAAGATCTACGTCAATATCGGACCATACCTTGTGGATTACAAGGATGCAGACTATTTCAAGCTGTATTTCTCTTCATGGAATCCACGCAATGACGGGACGCAATATTTCTATTTCGACAATTTGAAGCTAATCTATCGTGACCGATGAAACGCAAACGTTGCTTGCCATATCTTTACGGTTTTGTTGACTGGGTGCTCTCAGTGCTTTCCTGGACCTTGTTCTATTATTTCAGGAAGACTTACGAGGTCCCCAACGTGAACACATGGCAACGCTTCGGTCTTGCTTTCCACGATCATAGCTTTTGGATGGCCGTTGCCATCATTCCTATCTGCTGGGTGGTGTTGCACGGTCTCACCGGTGCCTATCAAAGCGTCTATTCCAAGTCGCGTCTGAAGGAACTATCCCAAACTTTTTTCATTACCTTGCTGGGTGTCACGGTGCTGTTTTTCGCGGCGATTCTCGACGATCAGATCTTCACCTATAAGATGTATTACCAGTCGTTCCTCACCTTGTTTGCGCTGCAGTTCGGGTTGACCTATATCGGCCGCCTCATCATCACAAGCATTGTGAAGCATGGCATCCATAACGGGAAGATTTGTTTCAATACCTTGATTGTGGGCAGCAACGAGAATGCCGTCACGGTCTATCGTGAGATCACCGAGCAGGAGAAACCTACTGGTCAGCGTTTCGTCGGTTTCGTGAATGTGTATGACAAGGACGAATACCGACTGGGCGACTTTCTCCCGCATCTTGGTTCTGTCAAGGATTTGGTGCGGATCATCCAGGAGAATGAAGTGGAAGAGGTGATCATCGCCATCGAGCGTTCGGAAAAGGACTGCATGAACATCATTTTACCGGTAATGAACAGCACCAAGGCTGAGATTGAAATCATCCCCGAGATGCAGGATTTGGTGTTTGGCAACGTGAAGCAGTCGGCCATTTGGCGTACACCGCTGGTGCAGGTCAGCCCTGAGCTGATGCCCATCTGGCAGCGTGTCATCAAGCGCCTGTTCGACATTCTGGTCTCCTTGTTTGTGCTCGTTGTGTTTTCGCCGATATACCTGATCACGGCCATCCTCGTCAAGGCTTCCTCGCCGGGTCCCGTGTTTTACGTGCAAGAGCGTATCGGCAAGAACGGGAAGCCGTTCAAGATGGCGAAATTCCGCAGTATGCGTGTCGATGCGGAGGCGGACAACACCCCTCAACTCTCAAGCGACGACGATCCGCGTATCACGAAGTTCGGGAAGTTCATGCGCAAGGTGCGTCTTGACGAGATCCCGCAGTTTTGGACGGTGCTGAAAGGCGACATGTCCATCGTGGGTTATCGCCCCGAGCGTCAGTATTACATCGACCAGATCATGGAACGTGCCCCGTACTATAGCATGTTGCTTCTCGTGAAGCCCGGCATCACCAGTTGGGGTGAGGTCAAGTTCGGGTACGCCGAGAATGTCGATGAGATGATCGAACGGTTAAAATACGACATTCTCTATATCGAGAATGTCAGTATTGGTTTGGATCTTAAGATTTTGATTTACACGGTCCTGATCGTGATTCAAGGGCGAGGGAAGTAATTTTTAATTCTAAATCAGATTTGCCCTCTTTCTAGCAGTGTGATGATGGTCTCAATCTCGTCGTCTTCGGGATTGGCTTGTGGGTTGTATTCGGTCTTTAGGTTGTATCCCCATAGACGTGCGAATCCTTGGTAGAAGAAGGCTCTCAGCCTGCCTCTCAGCTCCTGGACGACTTGGTAGGAGGTGTTGCCCGTCTCGCGGTCGATGAGGCGGATGAGGATGGCGCCTTGCGAGAAGGTCAGTTTCTTCAGTTCTTCCGTGTATTGGTCGGAGATTTCCTTTTCCGCTTCTTTCATCATGCGCCTGCGTTCAGAGTTGCTGCTGATGTCGGCCAGCATGAGGTCGTATTCCTTCATCTTGTCGCCGGCGAGTTTGGCATAGGGATAGACTTTCCTCACGTTGCTGACGAGGCGGCGTCCACGGCGGGTGCCAGTGAGTTCGTAGTAACGGTTCATGAGGTCGATATCGACTTCGGGGAGATAGACGATGAGGAGGGTGTCGTTGCCGTTGATTTGTCCATACACGACATTGATATGGTCTTTGTCAGGGATGGCGTTGCCGTTGGTGGTCTCTTGGTTGACGATGCGACTGGAGCCCACTCGTTTGGTTATCAGCTGACTGAATCCTTGGGTGGTGGCCATCACGAGCAGGATGGCGATGACGATCTTCTTCATTGCTTGGATAGTATTTTTAAACCAAGCGGGATGCTTTGCAACTATTGTGCCAGTTTGCTGTCCTTGGAGATTTTCTCTTCCGCGAAGGCTTTGGTGACGATGAGTTTCCCTTTCTGTTCGGAGGATGGCATCTCGAACATGGCGTCGTTGAGGATGGTCTCCATGATGGAGCGGAGGCCTCGGGCGCCCAGTTTGAACTCGATGGCTTTCTTCACCACGAAGTCGAGGGCTTCGTCTTCGATGACGAGTTCGATGCCGTCCATGGCGAAGAGTTTGGTAAACTGTTTCACGAGGGCGTTTTTCGGCTCGGTGAGGATGCGTCGGAGGGCAGTGGCGTCAAGGGGGTTGAGATGGGTGATGATTGGCATTCGGCCGACGATCTCGGGGATGAGGCCGAACTTCTTGAGGTCGGCAGGCGCCAGGTATTGCAGCATGTTGCTTTTGTCGAGCACCTGGTCGGCGTTGGTGCTGTAGCCGATGACGTTGGTGCTTTTGCGGGCAGCGATGATGCGTTCGATGCCGTCGAAGGCGCCGCCGGCGATGAAGAGGATGTCCTTGGTGTTGATGGGGATCATCTTCTGCTCGGGGTGCTTGCGTCCGCCTTGGGGCGGCACGTTGCACACGGAGCCTTCGAGGAGTTTCAGGAGGGCCTGCTGCACGCCTTCGCCGGAGACGTCGCGCGTGATGCTCGGGTTGTCGCTCTTGCGTGCGATCTTGTCGATCTCATCGATGAAGACGATGCCGTGCTCGGCGGCGGCGACGTCATAGTCGGCGGCCTGGAGCAACTTGACGAGGATGTTCTCCACGTCTTCGCCCACATAGCCGGCTTCGGTGAGCACGGTGGCGTCGGCGATGGCGAAGGGGACGTTGAGCATCTTGGCGATGGTGCGAGCCATGAGGGTCTTGCCGGTGCCGGTCTCGCCCACGAGGATCATGTTGGATTTTTCAATCTCCACCTCGTCGCTTTCGACTTTTTGGCTGATGCGTTTGTAGTGGTTGTAAACGGCCACGGCGAGGGTGCGTTTCGCCTCTTCCTGCCCAATGACATACTGGTCGAGGAAGTCCTTGATCTCCTTGGGTTTTCTTAACTCAAAGGTGGACGGGACAGCGTCGTTTTTCTTCTTCGGATGGTCTGCCGTCCCCAGTTCTTCCCTGATGATCTGATAGGCTTGTTCGGCGCAACGTTCGCAGATGTGGGCTTCCATGCCTTGGAGCAGCATCAGCGTCTCGCTGGCGGGTCTGCCGCAGAAAGAACAATGTTCTGTCTTTTTGTTGGCCATCTTATCTCTTTCTGGAGAGTACTTCGTCGATCATGCCGTATTCCTTGGCTTCCTGGGCGGTCATCCAGTAGTCGCGGTCCGAGTCGGCCCACACCTTGTCGTAGGGCTGGCCGGAGTGATGGGAGATGATCTCGTACAGCTCTTTCTTGAGTTTCTGGATCTCGCGAGCGGTGATCTCGATCTCGGTGGCTTGTCCTTCGACGCCGCCCATGGGTTGGTGGATCATGATGCGGGAGTGGGGCAGGGCGGAGCGTTTGCCAGGGGCGCCCGAGCACATCAGAACGGCGGCCATGGAGGCGGCCATGCCGGTGCAGATGGTGGCTACGTCAGGGCCGATGAACTGCATCGTGTCGTAGATGCCGAGTCCTGCATAGACACTGCCGCCAGGCGAGTTCAGATAGATCTGGATGTCGCGTTTCGGGTCGGTTGACTCCAGGAAGAGGAGCTGTGCCTGGATGACGTTGGCCACGTAGTCGTCGATGGCGGTGCCGAGGAAGATGATGCGGTCCATCATCAGTCGGGAGAACACGTCCATCTGTGCCACGTTGAGCTGGCGTTCCTCGATGACAGTGGGGCTGATGTAGCCGCCGCTGTTGTTGATCTGTGAGATGTATTGCTCCAGCCCCAGCGGGTTGAGGCCGAGGTGCTTGGTGGCGTATTTGCGGAATTCGGTCATTTTTTCTTGGATTCTTTTTTGTTTTCCTTTTCGAGGTCTTTGATGAAGTCGTCGTAGGTCTGGTCGGTGTAGTTGATCTTCATCTGGTTCTTGAGGAAGCCGGTCATCTTGACGTCGGCGAGTTGGTTCTTGACGTTGTTGAGTTGCTCCTCGTTCTTGAGATAGCTATCGACGATCTTGTCGATGCGGCCCTTCATGTCGTCGTCCATGGTGGCATAGTCAAGGCCCGGGAAGATCTGGCTGCGCAGGAAAGCCTTCACCTCTTCGTCTTGGATGGCAAGTTCGGGATGGTCTTTCACGATGCTGTCTTCGATGAGTTGCCAGCGGAGGCCTTTGCTGTAGTTGTCCTCGTAGTTCTTCTCAATGTCCTCGGTGCTGAGCTTGCCTTGGTTGTTCTCGGCGATCCAGCGTTTCAGGAAGGCGTCGGGCAGGTCGAACGGGGTGTTGTCAACCAGTGCGTCGATCATCTTGGTGAAGAGGATGCGGTCGGTCTCGCTCTCATATTGGCGTTCCATGTCTTCCTTGACTTGGGCGCGGAAGGCGTCGAGATCCTTGATGTCCTTGTTGGGATAGAGTTTCTTGAAGAACTCTTCGTTGAGTTCGGGCTTTTGCTCGTGGCGGATGTCGTCGATGATGATGTTATAGTCGCTGGCGGCTGGGGCGTCTTGTCCGAGGAGTTGGCTGACTTTGGCTTCGGAGCCGAGGAAGTTGGCGAAGTTGACGATCATCTCGGTGCCTGCTTCCTTGCCGATCAGTTTCTTCTTGTTGGTCTTGGTCTTGATGTCGGCCATGTGGAACATCACATAATCCTTTTGGAATCCGCCTTCCACTTCCTGTCCGTCTTTGGCTTCGCGCACCTTCAGTTCGAGGTCGTCCTCTTCGCCGACGGTCTCGGGATGGGTGATGTCGGGGTTGCGGCTGAGGAGGTCTTCAAGGGTCTTGTCGATGGCTTGGTCGTCGGCGATGATATGGCTGAAGTCGATGCTTGTCTTGTTGAAGTCAACGGTAATGGCGGGGCGAAGGGCGGCTTCGAAGAAGAAGTCGAGGGAGTCCTGGGTCTCGAAATCAACGGGCTGTTGATGGTCGGGGTCGCTGAGCGGGTAGCCGATGAGGTCGAGCTTGTTGTCGAAGATGTAGTTGTTCAAGGTCTCTGACACGAGGGTGTTGAGGACTTCGATGGTGGCTTGCGGGCCGTACATCTTCTTGATCATTCCGAAGGGCACCATGCCGGGGCGGAAGCCTGGGATGCTGGCTTTCTTCTGGAGTTTGTTAAGTTCTTTCTTGACCTGTGGTTCGTAGTCGGCTTTGGCGACGTTGATTTGGATGGAGATCAGCTGTTCTCCCTTTTGGACTTGTGTTGTGTTCATTTATGATCTGTTGAGTGATGAATACTTGTTATTGTAGTGCGGATGAAGGGACTCGAACCCTTACCCCTTTCGGAACTAGATCCTAAGTCTAGCGCGTCTACCAATTCCGCCACACCCGCACAAATGGGCTGCAAAGATATAAAAAAAACAGAAAAAAGAACGGCGCGCCGTTCTTTTTTCTGTTGAGGGTGGAATGTGGGATTCGAACCCACGACCCACGGAACCACAATCCGGTACTCTAACCAACTGAGCTAAATCCACCATCTGGTTTGCGGCTGCAAAGTTACATCTTTTTTCAAAATCCGCAAGTGTTTTTTAAAAAAAACTTATCTTTGCAACATGAGAGCGAAGAGAGACCTCCAGTCGCCAAGTGCGTTGTCGTGGCAAAAGTTCCGGCGTAACAAGCTGGGCATGACGGCGTTGGCGTTCATCGTCATGGTGGCCTTGCTGGCACTCTTCGCCTATTACATTATCCCCGACCCAACACCCCATGCCAACCGTCAGCTCTTGGAGTTGAGCACCCGAAAGCCCGGCTTCGAAGTCGATATGTTGGTGCTTCCGAAGGAAAACCCTCCTGCGAAGGTGGGCTTCCTGGAAAGGCTTCTCTATGGCCGACCCGACGACTGCACCTATTTGCCTTACGACAGCCTTCAGGTCTTCGCCGACCACACCTTGGTCTATCTGTTCAATCCCGAACAGGGCGGCAGCGTGCGGGTTCAGGAGATCCCCAACAGCGAGATCGCTGGCACACGGCATCAGAAGTTCCTGCTGGGTACCGACCAGTTTGGACGTGACTTCCTGAGCCGTCTGGTGTTGGGAAGCCGCATCAGCCTATTGGTAGGCTTTATCGCCGTCTCGCTCAGCTTGCTCATAGGTATCCTCATCGGCAGTCTGGGCGGCTTCTTCAGGGGAAAGGTTGACGACGTGGTGGTTTGGCTGATCAACGTGGTGTGGTCGATCCCGACGCTGCTTTTGGTCATCGCCATCACTTTCGCCTTGGGCAAAGGCATTGCACAGGTCTTCATCGCCGTGGGACTCACCATGTGGGTGGAGGTGGCACGCATCGTCCGTGGACAGATCTTCTCGGTGCGCGAGATGACCTACGTTGAGGCTGGCAAGGCCTTGGGATTTCGCAATATCCGTGTCATCTTGCGGCATATCCTGCCCAATATCGTCAATCCCATCATCGTGGTATCCGCTTCCAACTTCGCCTCGGCCATCCTATTGGAAGCTGGCTTGAGTTTCCTCGGTATCGGGGTGCAGCCGCCCATGCCTTCGTGGGGCAGCATGATCAAGGAGAACTACGCCTTCATCATCCTCGACGCCGCCTATCTTGCCATCCTGCCTGGCATCGCCATCATGTTGCTGGTGCTGGCATTCATGCTGGTGGGGAACGCCCTTCGCAGCGCTATTGACAATAAGAGTTAGGAATGAGGAATGAGAAATGAGGAATTTTTATTACCTTTGCGGCCTTAAATTAGGAATATGGCAAGGATCATGGCAATCGACTTGGGAAGGAAACGCTGCGGCGTGGCTGTCACCGACCCGCTTCAGATCATCGCCAACGGCCTGACTACCGTCGAGAGCGGCAAGCTGGCCGATTGGGTGGTGGACTATGTGCGGAACGAAGAGGTGGAGATGATCGTCATCGGCGAGCCGAAGGACATGCACAACAACCCTTCTGACTGCGCGCAATTCATCGAACCCATCGTGAACCGGCTCCGTAAGCTGCTTCCCAACATGAAGATCGTGCGTTACGACGAAAGGTTTACCTCGGTGATGGCGCATCAAACCATGATCGATGCGGGACTGAAAAAGAAACAACGGCAGGACAAGGCCTTGGTGGATACCATCGCGGCCACCATCCTCCTGCAATCCTACATGAATACTTCTAACTTCTGACTTCTAAATTCTAACTTCTAAAACAATGATTCTTCCAATCGTAGCATACGGCCATCCGACCTTGAAGGCGATAGCCAAGGACATCGACAAGGACTACCCTGAGCTGGAGAAGCTGCTTGCCGACATGTGGGAGACGTTGGCGCACTCCGAGGGTGTGGGCTTGGCGGCTCCTCAAGTGAACAAGTCGATACGGCTGTTTTTGGTGGACGCCGATCCTTTTTATCCCGACTACCCTGACGCCAAAGGCTTCAAGCAGGTCTTTATCAACGCCAGGCTGATCGACACCTTCGGCGAGGAAGTGCCGTTCAAGGAGGGCTGCCTGAGCCTTCCCGGCATCTTCGAGGAGGTGATGCGTCAAGACGGCATCCGCATCAAGTATCTTGACGAGAACTTCGTGGAGCACGAGGAGGAGTTTACGGGCATCAAGTCGAGGATCATCCAGCACGAGTACGACCATCTGGAAGGCCATGTGCATGTGGATCGTATCGCGCCGATGCGCAAATTCCTGCTTCAAGGCAAGTTGCGCGACATCTCGGAAGGGAAGTGCGATGCGGATTATAGGATGATTTTTCCTAAGAAGAAGAGAAGATAGAAGTAAGAAGTAAGAAGTAAGAATGTTTAAGGCCCCTTTTAAACTATAAGAACAAATGAAAAAGACTGTATTAATAGCGGTAATGATGCTTCTTGCGATAGCGGGATGCAACCGAAACACGAAAGTGACAGAAAACGATGTGAAAAAGGCCGAGGACGCCTTGTTCAGCGAGAGTGGGATGGCCAACGAAGAGGCCGTGCCGAATGCCATAGAGACGTTCAGCAAGTATGCCGAAGAAAACCCCGAGGCTGCCAACGCCCCCGAGTATCTGTTCAAGGCATTGGAAGTGTCGGTGAACACCAAGCAGGATCCCCAACAGTCCATCGACTTCTGCAACCGGCTGGTGACGACCTATCCTCAGTTCGACAAGAATCCCGTGGCGCTTTTTATGCTGGCCACCTTCGTGTATGACGAACAGCTGCACGACCTCGACAAGGCGCGTGCAGCCTATCAGCAGGTGATCGATCAATATCCTGACAGCCCGTTCGCCAACGACGCCTCCATTGCTATCACGCAACTTGGAATGACTCCAGAGGAGTTGATCAAGATGTTTGAAAGTAATGAGAAGTCAGAAGACAGAAGTCAGGAGTAAGAAGTAAGAAGTAAGAAGTAAGAAGGCGCTTCATTCAGGCTTCTAAATGCTGAATTCTTTCCTAAGGTCCTCCACCAGATCAAGTTTTTCCCAACCGAAGAACTCCACGTTCTTGTAGGTCTTTTTGTCTTTGGAGAAGGTCTCCTTATCCTTGTAGAAGACTTCGACGGGCTTGACTTCGGGTTGGCGACCGAAGTGGCCGTAGGAAGCCGTCTCCTCGAAGATGGGGTTGGTGAGGCCGAAGCGTTTCACGATGGCGTATGGTCGCAGATCCACCATGTTGCGGATCTTCTCGGCGATGGCTGCATCGCTGAGGATCTTGCCATGGCTGTCTTTGGCGTGCCCGGTGCCTTCGGTGTTGACATAAAAGCCCACTGGTTCGGCGATGCCGATGGCGTAGGCGATCTGCACCAGGGCCTGGTCGCAGAGGCCGGCAGCCACCATGTTCTTGGCAATATGGCGTGCGGCGTAGGCTGCCGAGCGGTCCACCTTCGAGCTGTCCTTGCCCGAGAAGGCGCCGCCGCCGTGGGCACCACGACCGCCGTAGGTATCGACGATGATCTTGCGACCCGTGACACCGGTGTCGCCGTGGGGACCGCCGATGACGAACTTGCCCGTCGGGTTGACGAAGATCTTCATGTCTTGGTCGAAGAGCTTGCGGAGCTTGGCCGGCAGTTTGCGCTTCACCCTCGGGATGAGGATGTTGAGCACGTCGGCCTCGATCTTATCGACCATGCGCTCGTCGGCCTCGCGCTGGGCCTCTTCGCTGTCATCGGCAGGACGGATGAAATCGTCGTGTTGGGTGCTGATGACGATGGTGTCGATTCTCAAGGGTTTCCAGCCGTTTTCGTATTCCACCGTGACCTGCGACTTGGCGTCGGGGCGGAGGTATTTCATCTGCTTGCCTTGGCGGCGGATAGCGGCGAGTTCCTTCAAGAGGAGATGCGCCAAGTCGATGGTCAAAGGCATATAATTCTCGGTCTCGTTGGTGGCGAAGCCGAACATCATGCCTTGGTCACCGGCGCCCTGTTCCTCGGGCTTTTCGCGGCCCACGCCCATGTAAATGTCATTCGACTGGCCGTGGAGGGCGGAGAGGACACCGCAGGATTGGGCGTCGAATTGGTACTCTGACTTGTTATAGCCGATTTTGTCGATCACGCGACGGGCGATGTCCTGAATCTCGACGTAGGAGTTGGTGCGGATCTCGCCGGCAACGACAACGAGGCCGGTAGTGACAAGCGTTTCACAAGCCACCTTTGAAGAGGGATCGTAACGGAGTATCTCATCCAATACGGCATCCGATATTTGATCGGAAACTTTGTCGGGATGGCCTTCAGAGACCGATTCCGAAGTAAAAAAATAACCCATAACAAATTGATTATTAGTTAGTTAATAAATAATTTGTGTGGGAAGTCGTTGACTGAAAGGGAAGGAAAAAGCATTGGTTTAGCATTTTTTCTTGTGGTTGCAATCAAAACAAATCTTTCCACGTTTTGCGCTGCAAAGGTACGAATAATTTTGGACGCGGCATCGCCGCTTCCAAAATTATTTCGTCAACTTTTGGAATGCCTCCTCGATGGTGATGTCTTCCTTTTGCAAAGTTTTGATGATGAGCTTGTTGTCGAGCGACCATTTCATGAGGTTGGCGCGGATGTCGATGTCGCCTTCGGGTTCGAGGATCCAGTGGTTGTCCTTGACACGTTGCACTTTGCATACCTGGGGGATGCTGAGCAGCTGTTGCTGTCCCACCTCGCTCTCAAACTCGACGATGATGACGTTGCTTGACGATCCCGTCTGCTTGAGGTTCTCGATCTTGTCGTCGGCCACCACCACACCTTTATTAATAATGATGGCGCGTTGGCAGATGGCTTCCACTTCCTGCATGATGTGGGTGGAGAGGAGCACGGTCTTCTCTTTGCCTAGGCTGGAGATGAGGTTGCGGATGTCGATGAGTTGGTTGGGGTCGAGACCCGAGGTGGGTTCGTCGAGGATGAGCACCTGCGGGTCGTGCATCATGGCTTGGGCGAGGCCGACACGTTGTCGGTAGCCTTTGGATAGGGCACCGATCTTCTTGTGCGCCTCTAGTCCGAGCCCAGTCTCCTCGATCATCTGTTCGATGCGTCGTTTTGCGGTCTCGCCTTTGAAATGGTGGATCCCGGCGACAAAGCCTAGGTATTCGCGCACGTACATGTCGAGATACAACGGGTTGTGTTCGGGGAGATAGCCCACGATGCGTTTCACCTCCATGGGTTGGTCCATGACGTCGAAGCCGTTGACGCTCACCGTTCCCGAGGTGGGAGGGATGAAGCAGGTGATGATCTTCATCAGCGTTGACTTGCCTGCGCCGTTGGGACCCAAAAGGCCCACGATGCCTTTGTCGATGCTGAGTGTGACGTCGTTCAGGGCGAGTTGCTCGCCGTATTGTTTGGTGATGTTTTGGATCTCGATGGACATTCCTTTATTATTTGGGGGCAAAGTTAGGAATTTAGAGTTTAGAATTCGGAATTTAGAGAGAAAAAAACACGTAAAGTGTTGAGGGTATGAAAAAAAGTTGTACTTTTGCGGCCTCGTTAGATCAGTCCATTATCTGACTTCTGAACGCTCTGACGCATTGATTTATGGGCGAAGATAGATTGATGCACAATAAGTTAGGGAGGGAAGGAGAAAGGGTAAATATTGATTTTGATTAAACATAAAAGGAATAAAATGAACTACTTAAGTTACAAGACAGTTAGCGTCAACAAGGAAAATGCCAACAAGAAATGGTATGTTATCGACGCTGAAGGTCAGATCCTCGGTCGTTTTGCCTCCGAGGTTGCCATGATTCTTCGTGGCAAACGCAAACCCTGCTACACTCCCCACAGTGATTGTGGCGACAACGTGATCATCATCAATGCCGAGAAGATCCAACTCACCGGCAACAAGATGGAGGATAAGTACTACGTGCACTACACGGGTTATCCGGGTGGTCAGCGTTTCCGCACCGTCAAGGAGCAGCTGAACAGGAAGCCGATCGCCGTCCTCGAACACGCCATCAAGGGTATGCTTCCCAAGACCAAGCTTGGCAATGAGATCTTTCGTAACCTCTATGTCTATGCCGGTCCAGAGCATCCGCATCAGGCACAACAACCCACTGAACTCAAAATTAACACTATTAAGAAATAATCATGGAAGTAATCAACGCTTTAGGTAGAAGAAAGACCGCCGTTGCCCGCATCTACATGAAGGTCGGTAACGGTAACATTACGGTGAACAAGCGCGACTACAAGGAGTACTTTCCAACGAGCATCCTCCACTACGTGGTTGAACAGCCTTTGATGCTTACCGACAACCTCGGCAAGTTCGACATCAAGGTGAACCTCGACGGTGGTGGCATCAACGGCCAGGCCGAGGCTTTGCGTCTCGCCATCAGCCGCGCTCTTTGCGAAATCGATCCCGAGTATCGTCCTACCTTGAAGGCCAAAGGTTTGATGCGCCGCGACC
>JAFYJV010000020.1 GCA_017537965.1 Bacteroidales bacterium
CACCGCGGATGCGGTGCCGACTTTTTTATACCAAAAACCAACAGTTAAAAGCTAATCACTCAAGGAATAAGGCTTGTCCTCGGGTCTCAACCCTCGTGAAAGATTCGGCTCAGGACCCATCTCGAAATACAACTCACCACCTTGCATCAACTGTTCGTGAGTGAGATAAAGCTTGGTGATCTCCTGCCCATTAAGCGTCACCTTCTGCACGTATCGGTTTTCGTCGCTCACCTCCGGCGCCTTGATCTCCAAAGTTTTGCCATTGCCTAAACACACTTTCAAATACGGCAGATAAGGCGCACCCAACACATACTGGTCGCTCCCCGGACAGACAGGATAGAATCCCATCACCGAGAAGATGTACCAAGCCGACATCTGACCGCAGTCATCATTGCCACATAAACCATCGATGTTGTTCTTGTAAAAACGGTTCATGATCTCACGCAACCAATACTGGGTCTTATATGGCTGGGAAGTCCAGTTGTAGAGGAAAGCGATATGATGCGCCGGCTCGTTGCCGTGGTTGTAACAGCCCATCAAGCCTTCCTCGGTGACATCCTCCGTGTTCTCGAAAAACTCCTTGGGAAGCTGCATCACAAACAAGGTGTCGAGGTCGTGGATAAAACGTTGGTCGCCACCCATGGCTTCAACGAGACCTTTCACGTCATGCGGCACATAGAACGAATACACCCAGGAGTTGCCTTCCACAAAGCCTTCGCCTTCCGTGTCAAGCAAGCTGAACGGCTCCTTCCACGTGCCATCGCTCATCTTCGGTCGGGCAAAGCCCAAGTCGGTATCGAAAGTGTTGCGCCAGTTGGCGGCACGTAGCCTGAAGGTCTCGGCCAGCTCGTTGTTGCCAGCCTTCAAAGCCGCTTGATAGATGGCCCAGTCGTCGTAAGCATATTCCAAAGTCACCGACACACAGCCGCTGTTCTTGTCGAAAGGCACATAACCCAGCTGTTGGTAATCGTCAAGGTTGACATAATAGGGACAGGTAGCACTGCGCTTCATGGCTTCCAACATCCCCGTTTTCAGCGTCACGACGCCTTTGATATAGGCATCGGCCAGCACCGAGACGGCATGATAGCCGATCATGCACCAGTTTTCGTTACCCATGTGTGACCAAACCGGCAATAGCCCGTGGACGCTTTGCTCGCTATGTTTCAACATCGATTGTACGATGTCGGCGTTGCGTTGGGGCTGCAAGAGGTTGAACAGCGGATGCAAGGCGCGGTAGGTGTCCCACAGCGAGAAGATGGTGTAATTGGTAAAGCCCTTTGCCTGATGGATGTTATGGTCAAGGCCTCGGTATTGCCCGTCCACGTCCATATACACCGAAGGATTGATCATGGTATGATATAAAGAGGTGTAAAGCATGGCTTTCTGGTCCTCAGAGCCATCGGCCTGAAGGATGGAGAGTTCTTTGTTCCATTTGGAACGGGTCTCCGCCAGCAGTTGGTCGAAGTCACGTCCGTCGGTCTCGGCATGAAGGTTGCGCAGCGCACCGTCGGTACTGGTGGCGGAGAGGGCAACCTTCATCTCCAACGTCTCGGGATGGTCAAAGCTGAAATAAGCCACGATCTTTCGTCCCGTCATCTCCGGGAAACGATGTTTCACATCGAACTTGCCCCACATGCCATTGTATTGGGGTTTCTTCAACTCACGATAGCCATAGTCGGCAATGGGCTGGTTGAAACTGACAGCAAAATAGGTGTAATTGGTCCTTGCCCATCCATTGGTGATGCGATAGCCCGTCAGCAGTGTGTCGTTTTCCACACGAAGATTGGCCCAAAGCGTTTTGCCGTCATAATTGTAGATGGCGTGTTGCAGGTCAAGGACGATGCTGCCGTCTTGACCTTTTGGAAAAGTATAGCGATGAATGCCAACATGTTCCGTGGCTGTCAGCTCTGCCTTTACGCCGTAATCATCAAGGACGACTGTGTAATAGCCAGGGCTGGCTGTCTCGGTATCGTGCGAATAGCGTGAGCGGTAACCCACATCGGGATTCGTCTGGGTGCCGGGATTGAACTTAATCTCTCCTGTGACAGGCATCACCAGTATGTCGCCAAGATCGGAATGGCCTGTACCGCTGAAATGTGTATGGCTGAATCCGACGATGGTGCTGTCCTTGTGTTGGTAGCCGGCACAATAATCGTAAACACGAGGCTGATACACACCGTCGATGTCATGCGGAACCGTATCGGTGTCTGGGCTCAGCTGCACGATGCCGAAAGGTGCGCACGCCCCAGGAAAAGTGTGGCCCATGCCGTTGGTCCCAATGATGGGGTTGACATAATGCAGATAGTCGGAGTTGTCTGAGGTTTCTTGGGGATGATCGGAACAGCCGAAACACAACAGGCAGAATGCAAATAGCGGAAAACAATGCTTCATGATAATAAATAGGTATTTGGTTACAAAAATAAGGTTTTTATTCAATTGATTTTCAACGTTATAAAAATAATATCAATATTACAATTATAATATTGACAATATATTTATATTTGCGTTATCTTTTTAATATAGTAATGTTGATAATTGATATTAGTTTAACCTTTTTAGGAGAAGAAACTCACCCTCCACATTTAGAGACTTACCAACAGGACAAAGAAAACGAACTTGTTCTTGTGAGCCGTCTTTGCCAGCCTTCTGAACGAAACGAAAGCATTCGGATGACTAGGTTTCTAGCCGACAAAACACAGGAAAACGTCTTTGTTCTTACTCACATACAGCCAACCAAAAAAGACGCAGATAGTATGAGAAAAGAACTATTCCCAGAGGGCGTGAAAGATGATAAGAATCCTGATTACTATTTCAGAGGAAGGTTCTTGGATGGCAAAAACATGATATCGATTACTATGAAACCCGATAACTCAAAGGCTATAAAACGAAAAATACAAAACAGGTTCGACGAGGCCTTTGAGCAGGCAGATGACGCATTCATTGAAATCAACACTTCGATTCCCATGGATTTGATAAAGGAGGCTGTCAAGGGTAAACTTGCATCCTCTCAACATAGACATATCGTGTATGTGAAGTATGGAGATGATTTGCTTGTGTTTGATGAAAAATAAAACGACCCTGCCGAAGCAGGGTCGAGGGCGGTCGGAGTCTCTTTCGAGGCTCTATCCGAACCGGTGAAGGGAGTCGAACCCTCAATATGACGACCTTTAAGTCCTCGTCGCTACCACATTGCGACCATCAACCGATTGATAAGGCGGCAAGAGTCACATTTAAGGCTCTAACCATTTGCAAAGGTACGAATAATTCTTACATATTCAACTAAAAACGAAAAAAAATTCATCACAATTATCAATTCATCAAAACAAAACCATGATAGATCCTCACGAACTTGGAAAACTGGGCGAAGACCTTGCCGTCAGCTATTTACTCAACAAAGGCTACCAAATTCTCGACCGCAACTGGCGTTCAGGGCACAAAGAGATCGATATAGTTGCCCTGGATGGCGATACCTTGGTGGCGGTAGAAGTGAAAACACGAAAGTCCGATACTTTTGGCGAACCCGACATCGCCGTTGGCGTGATGAAACAACGCATGCTCATCTGGGCCGCCGATGCCTACGTCCGTTACCACAACCTTAACGTGGATGTGCGTTTTGACATCATCTCCATTGTGTTCAGCGACACAGGGCATCACATAGAACACATTGAGGACGCCTTTATAATCACCTTAATGTAAAGATTATCCCACCGAACATCCCGGAGCCACCACATCGCTTGGGGTGAGCAGCACGAGACGGCCGTCCTTGTCCTCGGCGGAGAGGATCATGCCCTCGCTGACCACGCCCTTCAGCTTACGCGGCTCGAAGTTGGCGATGAAGCACACTTGCTTACCCACCAGCTTCTCGGGCTCTGTGTAGTACTTGGCAATGCCGCTCACGATGGTGCGCTTGTTCATGCCGTCGTCGATGAGGAACTGCAACAACTTGTCGGCCTTCGGCACCTTCTGGCATTCGAGGATGGTGCCCACGCGGATATCGACTTTCATGAAGTCGTCGAAACTGACATGCTGCTTCACCTGTGCGGGCTTCCATGCATTCAACTGGTTGGCCTTTTTGATCTCGTCCAAGCGTTTCAGCTGGGCTTCCACCACACTGTCCTCCACCTTCTCGAACAGCAGCTCGGGCTGGTTGATGACATGACCTTCAGGCAACAAGACGGTGTTCTCGGCATCGTTCCAGCCATTGACTTTCAAACCGATCATCTGCTGGAGCTTCATGGCGCTGAACGGCAGGAATGGTTCGCTCAAGATGGCGAGATGCGCCACAATCTGCAAACTGACAGCCATCACGGTCTTTACACGCTCGGGGTCGGTCTTGATCTGCTTCCACGGCTCGTTGTCGGTAAGGTATTTGTTGCCCAAACGGGCTAGGTTCATCAGCTCGGCAAGGCCTTCGCGGAACTTGTAGTTCTCGATGAGACCGCCTATCTTCTTCGGGTAGGCGTTCATCTCTTCGATGGCAGCTTTATCCGTATCGTTCAACCCACCCAAAGCCGGCACAGCACCTTCATAGTACTTATGTGTCAGCACCAACGTGCGGTTGACAAAATTACCGAAGATGGCCAGCAACTCATTGTTATTACGGTCTTGATAATCCTTCCAAGTGAAGTTGTTGTCCTTGGTCTCGGGCGCGTTGGCGGTCAAGACATAGCGCAGCACATCCTGCTTGCCAGGGAATTCCTTCAGGTATTCGTGCAGCCAGATGGCCCAGTTGCGAGAGGTCGAGATCTTGTCGTTCTCAAGGTTGAGGAACTCGTTGGCGGGAACGTTTTCGGGCATGATATAGTCACCGTAGGCCTTCATCATGCAGGGGAAGATGATGCAGTGGAACACGATGTTGTCCTTGCCGATGAAGTGCACCAGCTTGGTCTCGGGATCTTTCCACCACTTCTCCCAGTCCTCGCCACGTTGCTCGCAGATCTCCTTGGTGTTGGAGATGTAGCCGATGGGAGCGTCGAACCACACATACAGCACCTTGCCGTCGGCGCCCTCCAGCGGTACAGGCACGCCCCAGTCCAAGTCGCGGGTGACGGCACGGGGCTGCAAGCCACCGTCGAGCCAACTCTTCACCTGGCCATATACGTTGACCTTCCATTCCTTGTGACCTTCGAGGATCCACTCGCGGAGCCATGATTCATATTGATCCAGAGGAAGATACCAATGCTTGGTGGGCTTCTTCACCAAAGCCGCGCCGCTGAGTTGCGAGTGCGGGTTGATGAGTTCGTCGGGGCTCAAGGACGAGCCGCACTTCTCGCATTGGTCGCCGTATGCACCTTCGGCACCGCATTTCGGGCAGGTGCCCACAATATATCTGTCAGAAAGGAACTTCTGGCGTTCGGGGTCGAAGTATTGCTCCGTCTCCTTCTCGATGAACTTCCCTTCGTCGTAGAGTTTCTTGAAGAACTCCTGGGCCGTGGCACGATGCATCTTCGAAGAGGTGCGAGAGTAGATGTCGTAGCTGATACCCAACTCTTCGAACGACTTCTTGATGATCTCGTGGTAGCGATCCACGATGTCCTGTGGCGTGCAGCCTTCTTTCTCAGCCTTGATGGTAATCGGCACGCCATGCTCGTCGGAACCACCGACAAACAGCACTTCCTGGCCGCACATTCGCAGGTAACGGACGTAAGTGTCGGCAGGGATATAGACGCCGGCAAGGTGACCGATGTGGACGGGGCCGTTGGCGTATGGCAAGGCCGTGGTTACCGTGTAACGCTTGAAGTGTTTGTTGGTTGATTCCATAGTGCTTAAAGATTAAATCGGGTGCAAAAATAGTGATAAATTTATACCTTTGCCTCCGAAATCCGAAAAAACAGATTATTGAAATAATTTTGCGACTTTTCCAACAAAAACATAAATTTGCATTTTCCAACATCTAAAAACGAATACTATGGATCTTAACAGCATCTTAGGAGCGTTGACCGCAGGAAACGCCGTCAACGACATGGGCAAACAATTCAACCTGAACAACAACCAGGTGAACTCCATCATCACCAGCGCCTTGCCGACCCTCATCGGCGCCATGCAAAAGAACACTGCCACCGAAAGTGGTGCCTCGTCACTGGCTGGCGCTTTGGCCAGCCACTTGGGCGACGGAATCAACTTGAGCAGCGCCAACCTGCTCGACGGCAGCAAGATCCTGGGCCATATCCTGGGCGGCAACTCCAATTCCTTCATCTCGGCCTTGGCCAAGAAGAACGGGGTGAGCGACGGCCAGGCGAGCGGCATCCTCTCCGCCATCCTCCCCATGCTCCTCGGCCTCCTCGGCAAGGGACAGCAGAGTTCCAATACCGGCATCGGTGGACTTGGTGGCCTGCTAGGAAGCATCCTCGGCGGCGGTAGCACGACCCAGTCATCGGGCGGTGGACTCGGCAGCATCTTGGGCGGCGCCATGGCCGACAAGAACAACAACGGTGTCCCGGACATCATTGAAGGTTTTATAAAGTAAAAAGTTAGAAGTAAGAATTAACATGGATATTGTCATTGCCGGTGACGGTGAAGTAGGATTGCATCTGGCAGAAGCCTTGGTGCGCGACAACCACAACATCACCATCGTTGACCCTCATGAAGAGTTGCTGAAGATGGTGGAGTCACATTCCGACCTGATGACCATCACAGGTGACTCCACCTCCACCTCGGTGATGCGCAGGGCCAACGTGGGAAAGGCCGACCTTGTCATCTCGGTGGTTCACGACGAGCACATCAACCTGCTGACTGGCATCATCGCCAAAAAACTGGGCGCCAAGAAAGTCATCGCCCGCGTCAACACGATGGAGAACCTGAGTCCCGAGGTATGGCGCATGTACCAAGACCTTGGCATCGACGGGTTGCTCTCACCCGAAGACATCGCCGCACAAGAGATCATCTCTCTGCTGAAACAAAACGCCTCGCTGGAGACCTACGACTTCTCGGGAGGCAAGCTGCAGCTGTTCATGGTGAAGCTCGAATCGGAAGCCGAGATCATAGGAAAGAGCGTCAGCGAAGTGACGGAACAGTACCAACACATCGACTTCCGTATTGCGGCCGTCCACAGGCGTCAAAACACATTCATCCCACAGGACGACACGGTGTTCCAGCTGGCCGACATGGTGTATGTCGTCACCAAGCCCCATGCCATCAAGGACATCATCCGGCTGAGCGGCAAGAAACAGATCAACATCCACAACGTGATGATCGTCGGTGGAGGCCGCGTGGGCAGGATCACGGCCAAGAGACTTGAGAACGACTTGAACATCAAGATCTTGGAGAAGAGCAAGGACCGTTGCATGGATCTCACCAATTACCTGTCGAGCGCCCTGGTCGTCAACGCCGACGCCCGCAACCTCGACATCTTGGAAGAGGAGAACATCGCTGGAATGGATGCTTTCATCGCCGTCACCGACAACACCGAGACCAACATCCTCACCTGCCTGCAAGCCAAGGCTTTTGGAGTGAAGAAGACCATCGCCCTGGTGGAGAACATCGACTATATCGACATCTCACAGAACATCGGCATCGACTCCATCATCAACAAGAAACTCATCGCGGCAAGTTACATGGTGCGTTACACCCTCGGCGCCAAGGTCTCTTCGATGAAGTGCCTCAGCGGCATCGATGCCGACATTGTGGAGTTCGAGGTGCGTCAAGGCTCCGCCGTGACGCGCAAGATGATCGGCAAGCTGCCGATGCCCTCCGATGCCATCATCTGTGGCATCGTCCGCGACGGCGACAGCTATATCGCCACCGAAGAGTTTGAGATCCAGACCGACGACCGTGTCGTGGTGCTTGCCTTGCCCAACGCCATCCCCGCCGTCGAGCGTTTGTTCCATTAAGCCACACCTACGATGAGCACAAACCGAAAAATCAGTCTGTCGGTGCTATTGCGCGTCCAGGGCTATCTGTTGCTCATCGAAGGACTTGTCATGATGGCCGTCGTGCCAGTGACCTACGTGCATCATGGCATCAACGCATTCAGCGTCCCCTTCTCCGCCCTCATCACCCTGCTGACCGGCATCGTCCTCTGCTTCTCGACTCGAAGGAGAAAGGGGCAACGACTCAACCCTCACGAAGGCGTCATCACCATCTCGCTTTCCTGGGTGGTGCTGTCGGTGTTTGGCGGCCTGCCTTTCCTGCTCAGCAAGAGCGTGCCCAACTTCACCGATGCCTTCTTTGAGGCCTTGTCGGGGTTCACCACCACCGGCGCCACCATCCTCACGAACATCGAGACGGTACCCAAGGACATATTGCTGTGGCGCAGCATGACCCAATGGTTGGGTGGTTTCGCCATCATCGTCTTTGCCGTCGCCCTCCTTCCTTTCTTAAGTGCTGGCGGCATGCAGCTGTTCATGACCGAGATGAATGGCATCAACTACGACAAACTGCATCCTCGCACCATGCATACCGCCAAGCGGCTTTGGGGGTTGTATCTGTTTTTCACCTTGCTCGAAGTCGTCCTGCTCTATTGGGGCGACATGGATCTGTTCGATGCCGTGTGTTACTCCATGACCACCATCTCCTCGGGCGGATTCTCCACCAGGACCAGTAGCCTTGCCAGTTATTCCAGCTATTCGCAGATCGTGGTGCTCTTTTTCATGATCCTGTCGGGATGCAACTTCACATTGCTACTGATCACACTTGTCAGAAGACCCTTGGCGTTGTTCAAAAACGAAGAGTTTAAGCATTTCCTGATCACGATCCTCGCCGTGAGTGCCGCCCTGGCACTTATCATGATCTTTGGCATGAAGATGAGTGTCAGCCAGTCGCTGCGTTCTTCTATCTTCAGCGTTTCCTCGATGTTGACCACAACAGGCTTCTTTGTTTGTGATTATACGCTATGGCCCACTGGCTTATGGGTGGTGCTTTTCCTGTTGATGTTCATCGGTGCTTGCTCTGGATCCACTTCGGGCGGCATCAAAATTATCCGTCATCTCATCTTCATGAAGAACGCCTTTTTGGAGTTGAAGCGCATCCTTCATCCCAACGCCGTCATCCCCGTCAAGATCAACAAGAAAGCCCTATCGAAAAGTGTCATTTTCAAGACGATGACTTTCATTTTCGTCTATTTCTTCCTTTTCGTCATTGGAACGGTCATCCTACTCAGCATGGGCATCGACTTCAACACCTCCATCGGTGCCTCGGTGGCCACTTTGAGCAATCTGGGCACTGGCGTGGGTAGTGTGGGACCTTACGGCACCTACGCTTTCCTGCCCCAAGCCGCCAAATGGATGCTGGCCTTGTTCATGTTGATGGGCCGTGTAGAGCTCTTCACGATGATTACCGTCTTTTCAAGGAATTTCTGGAAATAACAATAGACATGAGCCGCGAAAAAGAAATCTATAAAGTAACGCTATTGGGAAGTGGTGTCAACGTAGTGTTGATGCTGTTTAAGTTTGTGGCTGGCGTCTTCGGGCACAGTGCCGCCATGATGGCCGACGCGGTGCATTCCTTGTCAGACTTCGCCACCGATTTGGTGGTGCTGGCTTTCGTACGCATCAGCCATAAGCCCAAGGACAAAGGCCACGACTATGGCCATGGCAAGTACGAGACCTTGGCCACCACCTTGATTGGTGTGGCTCTGTTTGCCGTCGCAGCGGGCATCTTGATCGAAGGTGCCAAAAAGATTGCACTCTGGGCACAAGGCGGCACCTTGACCCAACCTGGGATGTTGGCACTCTGGGCTGCTTTGATTTCCATCTTATTGAAAGAGATCATCTTCCAATACACCCATCGGAAGGCCAAGAAGCTTAACTCGCAAGCCATGGAAGCCAACGCCTGGCATCATCGCAGCGATGCTTTGTCATCAATCGGTACTGCCATTGGTATTGGCGGTGCCATCATCGGAGGAGAGCGCTGGGCCGTGCTCGATCCCATCGCCTCCATCGTGGTTGGTGCCTTCATCGTGAAGGTGGCCATTGACTTGCTTCGCAAAGGCGTAGGTGAGCTGATGGAAGAGTCGCTGCCCGAGGAAGTGGAGAACGAGATTTTGCAAATCGTCAATTCAGTCCCCGATGTGGTGGAACCGCATGATCTCTGCACTCGACGCATCGGCAACCATTACGCCATCGAGATGCACATCCTCATGGATGGCGGGTTACCCTTGAAAGAAGCCCATGACAAAGCCACGGAGATAGAGCATCGATTGAAGGAACGCTATGGCGAGGAGACACATGTCTCCATCCATGTGGAGCCAGTGGAAAACCATTGAATTTCACTAACCAAAAGAAATTTGTTTACGACTACAATAGGTTTATCGGAAATCCTTAAAGAGTTTGGTCAACTGCTCTGTCAGGCTCTGACGGTCGATGGGATTGTACTCGTAGCGTCTGGGGCGTTTTCCGTACCATACTGCCTCTCCAGTCTGGCTGTCGAAAACCAATGCGTATACGCCATTGAGATAGGCTTCGGTCTCTTTAGAGAAATCGATGTTGTTGTTGAAAATGTAATCCGCTATCTTCATGCCGATCTCAATTCCTTCTTCCAAAGCCAATTGTTTCGCATTCTTTGAATAGCCCACATCGGTGATCAGCAGACCGTAACGGCAACCGCTCTCGCGGACTGCGTTGCGTATTTCATCGGGAACAATCAGATACTGGGCTTTGCTTGCCGAAAGATCAACCAGATTGTACATCCAAGAACCCAACTTGGAATATTTGTTTGCTGCGTCAAAATCCACGGTCACGGTCTTTTTGATTGGCATACCGAGCGAGTTAACGATGTCGGTGATCAACAATTGGTTGAAGCGAGAGGCATCCGGGAGATAGTCGGTGGAAAAGTCGGCGATCGCATCCGTGATGTAGGAGTAGGACTCAACCAAAGCAATCGGCTGGACGTCGGATGCTTTGTGGCTGAAAAACTTCGAGGTGCCGCATGATGTTAAGAAAACCATGCCGATGAGGCATACAAAGGTAATAACTGTTTTTTTCATCTTTTTGAGATATTTAATGATTTGTTGGACTAAGATTATTTCAAAGAGTGTTACAAAAATACAAAATAAACCAGTCGGTCAGAAAAACTATGAATCTGTAATTTTTTGAAACTTTCCGCTGAGTATAGGCGTGTTTTTCTGGTTGTACGGAAATGATAATAGACGAAATCCATCAAAGGTCGCCTTTTTTTCGTGCTAACTGTCGGACATTCAACTTTTTTCGTATTTTTGCCGCTCGTTTCAAAACGCAAAAAATTTTGTTGAAACCAACTGAGTTTTTTCCAAAATCATCAATTTTTGGAAATTTTGGAAAAAACTCAATTTAGTTAAAAGAACAAGTCATCCATCGTTAAAGTGGCAACAAAAGTAGAGGAATGTACACCGTCTTTCAAACCATAGGTCGTCACAAGGGTTGGCCATAATGCTTCTTTGACTTCCGTTTCCTGACGAAACTTGGCGACTCTGGCACGCAACTTTTCATTCTCCTCTTTGTCCAATGAATACTCGGATTCGCTATACTTCATCTCAAAGATATTGATAATTCCATCTGCACGTTCCAAAACCATGTCAATCTGTGCCTTGGGCTTTGCGGTCTCGCTTCTCCAGGAGTAGCATTTAGTGGCAATACGGTCAAGTCGTAAAGCTTGCTTAATTTGCGCAACATGTGCCATACAGAGCCGTTCGCATTGTGGGTAACAATGAGGCTGGGGTAACGACCGACAACCTTGCCATCGGAGCCGTTGTGCAAAAAGGTAGGATCAATACCTATGGTGCCATTTCGGGACGAAACAACACAGGAACCATGACGAACAATTACTACATCAATTGCACTGTTGATGGAGTTGAAAACGCCATTGAAGTGGGTTGCGGAAATGCCGACATCACCGACAACGACGGTGCCGTGCCAGGCAACAAGATTATCCTTGCCGATCATGTCACCTCGGATGCCACCATCTTCACCATCCCCACACTCGATGAGTTAGAAGAACAGACCTTCAGCGTGGCCGCCTTCGGTGCCACCGTCACCCTCGGCTATGAGCTTTCCGGCTATGAGGTCACCTATTATGTCGATGAAGAGCCCATCGAGGGCAACACCTTCACCATGCCTAATGCATACATCGAGGCAGTTGTTGTGGATGCAACGGTGATTCCTGTTGTTACGCTTGACATCGCAGGCTACGGCACCGGCGACGGCGGCTACTACCTCATCGCCACCCCGTTTGAAAGTGTCGATCCCGCCGACGTTGAAGGCATGACCGATGGCAGCTTCGACCTCTACCGCTTCAACCAAGCAGCAGACTTGGAATGGGAGAACTGGAAGCAGGAGGGCGACAACTACCACTTCAACCTTGCCAGTGGCAGAGGATACCTCTATGCCCACCAAACGGATGTCACCCTCGTCTTCACTGGTGAGCCTTACAGCGGCAACGGCGAGGTCACGCTGAGCAAGAACACAGGCGTTGACTTTGAAGGCTGGAACTTCGTGGGCAACCCGTTCAACGAGACGGCCTACATTGCCGACGGTCGTGCGTTCTACACCATGAATGGAGAAGGCAGCGAGATCATGGCCGCCGAGGTTGATGACATTGCACCCATGGAAGGGGTGTTTGTCATCGCCGCCGAGGACGGCGAGACCATGACCTTCACGACCGAGGCTTCTGGCAATGGCAAGGGGCTTGCCCTTAACCTCAGTCATGGCCGTGGCGTGATTGACCGCGCCATCGTCCGCTTTGGCGACGGCGGCATGTTGCCCAAGTTCCAGATGAGGAGCAACAGCACCAAGGTCTATATCCCGCAGGACAATATGGACTATGCCGTGGTGAACGTTGGTAGAGACGGTGCATGCACCGTCTCTACAGAGATCCCTGTGAATTTCAAAGCGCAGGAAAACGGCACCTACACGTTGAGCGTCTCAGAATCTCTAAATTCTCAATTCTCAATTCTACATTTAATTGATAATTTGACCGGCAATGAAATTGACCTGCTCCAGACCCCGAGCTACAGCTTCGAGGCCAAGACGACGGACTATGAAAGCCGCTTCAAGCTGGTGTTCGCCTCCGGAGAGGCCGAAGATGAAACCTTTGCGTTCATCAGCAACGGCAGCATCGTCGTCAATGGCGAAGGAACGTTGCAGGTGATTGATATGTTAGGACGGACAATTGCCACCCGTAGAGACGGTGCATGCACCGTCTCTACAAACGGGATGACGCCTGGCGTGTATGTGTTGCGCCTTGTCAATGGCGACGACGTTAAGACGCAGAAGATGGTGATTGAATAAACGTAATAGTTACTGGATCTCAAACAGGTTCAAGAATCCTGTCATCATGAACACGCTGCGGATGTCGTTGTTGATGCCGCGGACGATGACCTTGCCGCCCTTTTCGGCAGCGGCTTTGCGTAAGGTGAGAAAAATCCGGAGGCCTGAACTGGAGATATAACTCATCTCGGTACAATCCATGATGATAGTGCCGGAGGCATCATCGGTCAGGCTTTCCAACTCCTTGGAGACTTCCTGCGCGGCCAGCGTATCGAGGCGGCCTTTCAGATAGACCGTTACGACGGTGTTTTGTTTTTCAACTTTGATTTCCATATTATAAGTTTTTTATCATTCTCAAATAATTCTTCCCGTCTTTTCGCTCATAACTGAGGGTGTCCATCAACTCACGTACCAAATGGATGCCCAACCCACCGATGGAGCGTTCCTCAATAGGAAGAGCGGTGTCAATGTCGGGTGCGGCCGTGGGATCGAAAGGAACCCCACTGTCGATAATAATGAACTCCAGCGAGTCCTTCCGCAGGATGGCTTCCACATCGACCAAGCCGTCCGTTTCCTTGGGATAGGCATAGAGGATCACATTGCTCACGGCCTCTTCGAGGGCAAGGTTGATGCCCATGGCCAAACTTTGGCTTAAGTGCTTCTCCTGGGCGATGGTCTCCACAAAATCGGCCAGTTGAGGGATCTGCTGGATGTCGTTGTGAAGTACCAAATGGCGTTCTTGCAAAAGGGTGTCCTCCTTGGGGAGATAATGGATGAAGAGCATGGTGAGGTCGTCGCTTTGAGGCGCCTCTTTCACAAACGCGTTCACTGCCGACTGCAAAGCTTCCAAATGTTCCTGAGAACTGCGACGGGAGCGAAGCACCGCCTCTACCCTATCAAGACCGAATTGTTGCGCCTGTGCATTCTCGGCTTCGGTGAGGCCGTCAGTGTAAAGCAACAATGAATCATCGTATCGAAGCTGGGTTTCCTGCTCACTGAATGTAAAGCCATACATGATGCCCAGTGGGATGTTCGGCTGGACAGGCAAAAGACGGATTTCATCGGTAAGGATGAGCGGAGGGTTATGGCCGGCGTTGCAATAGCGCAAATGGCCAGTGGCCAAGTTCAAAACGCCGCAGAAAAAGGTCACGAACATGCTGCTCTCGTTCGACTCCGACATGGTGTCGTTCATGGCCGTCACAATACGCTGGGGATTGGTTTCGTGAGCAGATGTGGCACGGAACAAGCTTCTGGTAACCGCCATCACCAACGAAGCTGGAATGCCTTTGCCTGAGACGTCACCAATGCATAAATACAGCTTCTCGTCACGGATGAAGAAATCATACAGGTCACCGCCCACCTCCTTGGCAGGAACGATGGAGGCGGCAAAATCCAAGTCCGTCCGGTCAGGGAAAGGTGGAAAGGTCTTGGGTATCATGGCCATTTGGATTTCTCTGGCGATATGCAGCTCGTTTTCCATACGCTCATTGGTAGCGGTAATGGCGTGGATCTTCTTCATGTTGCGCACGGCACGGATGATCAGCAGCACCACCATCGCCAGACCAAGGAGGAGCAAGAGGACAAAGATGTTGGCTGCCCGAGGGTCGGAGGCCTCGCGCTTAAAGTAGTAATATTGCATCAAGCCACCGCCTTCCAGCACGATGGCTGCCACCACGACGATGATGAGGCTCAGGTTCAGCCCAATCCGTTTGCGCAGTCGATTGAAGATATTGTTGTCTTGTTTCATAGGATGGAGGTTAATGCCGCCCGCATCTCGGGCATGGGTCGTTTAGTGTCTCTTTCCACAATCAAGGTCTTGAGTCCGGCATAGGGACGGATGAGTGCTTCTATCTCCTTCAGCGGGATATCCTTCCCGAAATAGGCTGTTGCAAAACACTCCCAGAAACGGATAGCGAGTGCCTTCGACATGTGGAAGGTCTCTTGGATGAAGGCCTCGTCGCTGAGGCAACAGCAGAGATAGACCATGCCCACATCGAAGAGGTGGTTGCCCCAGCAGAAATCACCCAAGTCGATGAAGTAACGTTTGTCGCCCACAAAGATGACATTGCTGTACTGGAGGTCGCCGTGGATGGCCGTGTCCTCGTCGGGCGTATCGGCGATGAAACGGGCCAGTTTGTCTTTTTCAGCTGTTGTAAAAAAAGGATTCTCTTTCAACAGGCGGTAGTAACGATCCTTGACATTCTCGAACTGCGTGGTATCCACGTGGGTGGCATGAAGCTTGAGGCACATCTGGGCAAACTCGTCCGCAAATTGCGCCACCTTTTCAGGCTCGTCAGCCGTGGCGCGCGAATAGGATTTCTTGCCCAGGATACGCTTGAATCGGATGCCGTAGCGGCCGTCTTCAGTGACAACGTATTCGCCAGGCTCAGGCGTGGGGATGCCCATGTCATAGACCTTGCGGGCCAATTTCATTTCATCCAAAGGCTGCTGGATCTTGCCCGGAAAATAGAGTTTCAGCATCACCGAAGGGTCGGTCTTGTAGTCGTAGCTCTCGCCGTTGGCACCGCCACCTGAGAGTACATAGTCGTTGAGGGATATTTTAATGGGTTCCATCAGTTAAATACTTGATTGATAAGTCGTTCAAATTCCTGATAGGCAAAGGTATCGCTAAGTTCGCGGAGGGCATCGGCCAGGCCTCGGTAGTGCCATTCGTGGTCTTTGGGATCTTTGGCGTGAAAGCGGCTCCAGAGGGCATCGCCTATTTCGGCATAGTCGCGGGCGATAGCGCGAATGTTCGAAAGCTTGTCGCCCAAAGCCACTATCTTGGCATCGTGGCTGGCTCTTGAAAGGCGGTCGATGGCAGCTTGCTTGCGTTGATGCCAGCTGGCTTCCTCGGTCATGCCTTCAGGCATCACATCGCTTTCATCAGCCACCAAGGAGGCGATTCGCTCACCAAACGCAGCCCTGATCTGTTCCACGGTCACATCGGTATCCTCTACCGTGTCGTGCAATGCCGCCGCGGCCAGCAGTTCCTGATCGGCGGTCATGGTGGCCACAATCTCCACAGCTTCCATAGGATGGACGATATAGGGATAGCCTTTCCCACGGCGTTCGGTGCCTGCGTGGGCGTGGACGGCAAAAATGATGGCCCTGTCCAACAATTCTGTATTTAAGGGGTTGTTTGCCATAGCTTATTGATTCATAAAAGGAAGGTCTTTCGTTTGTTCCATCAGAAGTTCGGCCATCGCCTTGTTGACTTCGGAAGGGCCGTTCAGCGTGTCGAGCATCCACATCAACCCGAGGCAACCGCCTCCTTTTTTAAGGATATAGGCTGTACAGAGGTTTTGTGGTGCCACGGAGGAGGAAAGGATATCGATGTCGGTCAGGCCGATTTGGAAACAGGCGATCTGGTAGGCCGCTTCGGAATAGTCTTTTATCAGCTTATCAACATCGCCAAGCGTCTGGAATCCCATCGCCTTGAACAACGGCAAGAAATTGGAAAGGTCCGCGGGTTGAATCTCCGCTTGGTTGATGGAGGCTATTTGGCGCATAATTGCGTCGAAAGGCCCTATCTGTAGATAGCTCTTGAAAGCATCGCCGTCGAGCTGCACCTCGCTAAGGTTGCCCGATGCCACTAAGTTCTGCACCTGTCGGCGATAGTCGGCAAGCTCTTGACGGATACGGCTGAACTCATCGTCCACCAGTTCCAGCATTCCCGCCAAGCGACTCAGGTTGCGCTTATACACTTTGGGGATCTCCACCCCACTCTTATAGCCCGTGTCGTGGTTCATGTTGGCCCAAGCATGTTGGAGGACGGTTCGCATCTGCACCTCAAAACGGATCTGGTTCAGCTCTGGATGCTCCGGGTTGGTGTAGGCCGACTCGGGGATGCGACAGATATAATGTAAGGATAGGTATCCGAAACTATCGATTTCATGTGCTTTGCGTTTGTCGATGGAGTTCTCCCAGTCGATTTCGAACAGACGTTCCAAGACGGAAGCCACCTTGTCCACATCGTCGTTATAGAAAGTGATCACGCGGATGCCCACCACGTCGGTGATGTCGTGGATGCTGTGGTATTTGTCTCCTTTGAGTTGGAGTTTTCCCGCGAGAGAGCTTTCCGTCTTCACGCGATGCTCCACGGCGGCCACGATAATGCCCGCCTCGGCAAAGAACTCCTTCAGCTTCTCGGGAATCACCTCCGCCATTTGCTCATAGATGGGTAGCAGCTGGCGGTATTGCGCCAACAAGTCCTGTGTGTGGGGGTTAGGGGTCATGTTGTCCATGTTTTGCTAATATTGGGACAAAGATAATCATTGTTTCACGATTCTTAACATTAAGCCGTCAACTTTGATGGAATAAACACCAGGAACCAGTTGACTCAAGTCAAGTTGACCCGCGTAACGTTCATGCTTCACCATACGACCCGTCATGTCGAAAACGGTGATAGGAGTGCCATCCGCAACATCCAGGTAAAGGACGTCAACCACAGGATTGGGACGAAGGATAGCACTTTCGATAGTCTGTTGAATGACACCATCCCATTCGAATGCTGCGGTTACGGCGGCCAATGCATCCACTCTTCCTGCGCCGGTGCGGTTGCTCTTGACCGGGGTCAATCTCAAAGAGGTCTCTTCGAGGATTTGGCAGATGGCCGCCGGGGTCAGTTCTGGGTTCTCATGCAGCATGAGAGCGACGATGCCTGCCACACAAGGCGTAGCTTGCGAGGTACCACTCATATAATCGTAGTCATAGATATTGTTATATTTCAGCGACCATATTATCACACCCGGAGCGCACACGTCGGGACGGATGAGACCCATGCCGGGATCGTAGGCATAGTCGCCGAACTCAGTGTCTTGCCAGGTTACCGGGCCTTCGGAACTGGAAGAGGCCACCGTGTCGTTTTCATCGACAGAGCCAACGCAGATTGCGCATGACAAAGCACCCGGATTTACCATCTGGTCGGGATCGAGATAGGGTGGAGGACAGCTGCCTGGCACACGAACATTATATGGGATTGGGCAGAGATGCTGCAGGTTGTGTTCGTTACCTGCGGGAAATAAACCGACGATGCCTGCATCCAAAAGGGCTTCACAAGTATGGCGAAGCAGTTCTCTTTCAGACACCTCGGCTTTGGCTATGCCCATCGACATGCTGATGACATCACAGCCGTGTTCCACTGCAAACTCCATCCCCATGACCATATTGACCAGCGTAGTGTGACCTTCGTTATCAGTGCACTTAATGCACATCAAAGTGGCTTCGGGAGCAACACCAGTACGCAAACCCGCAGTGCCATCACCGCACACAATACCTGCGCAATGTGTGCCATGTCCAAAGTCGTCCATCGGGTTATCGTCATTGTTTGCAAAGTCCCAACCATGATGCGGAAACTCCTCTCCCCCATCCCAGAGATGGTCGGCGATATCAACATGGTTGTAATTCACTCCCGAGTCAATCACTGCAACCACTACACCTTGACCCTCGTTGCCTTGCGCCCACACCTGAGGCGCATTCACCTGTGTGAGGTTCGGGACAATCGTATAACGAGAATAATCCTTAACCTCACTGGCCATCTCCGCTTCTGGAATGCACTGATGTTTTCTGACAGGTGTAATGCTTTCAATATCAGGACGGTCCATCAGCATTGGGATGACTTCCTCGGTGGCTGTAAAACAGATGGCATTGGCTGACCAGAGGCTGCTTATCGATGACACCAATCCCTGTTGCTCAAGCTCATTAAGCGTGAGCATGAGGTCATGTTGAGAAGCTTCGGCATAGGCTTTCAGCTCATTAACCACGTAGTCGCGCCGTGCAGTTCTTGTGGGATAGAGTTCTGCCTTGCGGCACAACTCGGTGCGGTCATAACGTGCTTTCATCTGCACCATCACTTCAACTGGCTCCTCGGCAAAACTTGCGAGGCAGCAGTAAAACAGTATTATTGAGAGGAAGGGTTTTTTCATGGCAAGGGAGTCTATTCTTATTGCATAAGATTTATCTTATTCACCTTCACGCCGTTGGCGCTTTCAATGCGAACAAGGTAGATACCCGATCCGTTACCATTCAAATCGAGGGTAGTATTTCCTTCGGCGTTCACTTCCATGATCTTCTGTCCCAATAGGTTGGTCACGGTGATGTGCATCGTGCCGTTGCCGCAAACATGGAGCAGGCCGCTGGTCGGGTTGGGATAGACTTGAACACTTTCATCAGGTGCAACTTCAGCGACATCATTGGGTTCGCAGTCGTTTTCGTAAGTAAAGAAGACACCCGTTTGGAGATTGGTGGAGGTATAAACCTCCTCACCGTCAGCATTGAGGATGCTGAACGAGCACTCATCATCGGTGTCCCATCCTGGGTAAATGTGGAACCAACCGGAGTTCCAGACGAAGTTGAGATTACCTTTCAACAATGGCAAGGTGACAGTCTTCTCCGAGCCTTCATCCATGCCAACAATGGCAATGCGCTGGCCGCTTTCGGAAGTCACGCTGATGCTGGCGCCTTTCCAACCATCGCCACCAGCGTCGTGAAGCTGGAAAGTGATGTCGCATTTCTCGCCGACGATAACGCTGCGGTAAACGGTTTGGCTGATACCGGCCTCGTTGGTGACGTAGATGGCGTATTCATAAAGGCCGGTCTCGAGGACGTTATCCTCATATTCCATATCGGCACCCACTGGGGCATCGGTCAGTTCGGCGATGACCACGCGGTTGCGGCGGATGGTGACCGAAGTGATGGAGGCCAAGTCGTCACCGCCCACCGTCAACATCGGGTTGGTCCATTGCAGTTTCACACCGTCAAAATCGGCATTCTCAACGATTTTCATATTAACAATGCTGTCGGGACGGCTGTAGTATTCACCTTCTTTTGGAATGATGTGGCCCGTGAAGCCCGTTTCCGTGTTGAAGGAATAGCTCGCATAGTTGAGCGCACCGATGGGGCACCAAGCGTTGTCGCTACCGCTCAACCCCCAATTGAAGTGGAAGTAGTCGTTTTCGTCATAACCGTCACACACAAAGGCATGACCAGCTCCGCTATTGTCGTCGGAACCGCTGTAAAACAAGGGCAAGTGCTCGTCCAGACCGCCATTTTTGAGCATCTGGGCCCATTCCTCGTTGCTGTAAGGATTTCCGTTCCCGTCTTTCTGCTTATACACATCACAGTTGTAGCGGAAATAAGAGCGGAGGGCACCTCCCACAACTCCAGAAGAGGATACACTGGCGTAAGGGCCATATACCATCTCGACGGCAATGCCGATATGGCGCAGGAGTTGGGCGATGTAGTAAAAGTCTTCTTCAGTACTGAGAGAATCAAGGGTATAAGGCATCAGCTCGAAATGATAGTCTGTCTCGCCGAAATTGGCAGTTTGTTGTCCATAGCCTCCTGAGAAGGAGTAGGTGTGCGACCCTTCTCCGTGATTGGGCCAATCGTGGTATTTCATCACCATGCCCAAGGCTGTGGCGATGCAACCAGCATAAACATGGCCTCCGGGACCTTGTGGGTCTTGGGGACACTGGCTGTTCCACGGAGAGTCCTGGTCCCAAAGCGTTTGACATAGCGGCCCGACCACGGCATGTGCCTGACAAACCGATTCCCATTCTGCGATGATGTCAGGAGTGGCACTGAGGTTGTGCTCTCGGACGTATTGGATTTCCTCGCGGAAAGCGTCCAAGGTGAATTGGAAGCCATCCGACACTTGGTCAGGATCGAAATGACCTGTGGTGGAATAGGCTAGAATGGGCTTCACGCGGTCGTCGGCTGCCACGATGACAAAGCCTTCTCCATTACTCACGTTGAAGGCATAATAGTCGGCAACCCCACGATCGGCAACAGTAGCCACCAAACGGAGTTGGCTCTTGCCCAGAAACTTGGCACCCAGTTGTTGAGCCTTCTGCTGGTCAACGAGACCGGCATTCATGCTACCGATAACGAAGGCGACGAGGCATAGTGTCAGAAAGAGCTTTTTCATAGTTTTGTGATTTCTCTTTGGAATTCACTGCAAATATACACTTATTTGTCACCTATTTCAAGAAGTTCGTCCAATGGCAGTACTTCTCAAGAACCAAATGGCAACATTATCGTCAATGATGATCATGTGAAGACGCAGAAGATTGTTACCAATAAGATTTTTTTATCGATTTGTGATCATCGAATCAAAAGAATTCCTATTTTTGCCGAAAAGTTAGAAAAGTTATACCAATTACACAAATCAAATCAATCATGTTAGAAGAACAAGGAAAATACATCTTCGGTGTAGTGAAAGTGGGCGAAAAGGGACAGATCGTCATCCCGAAAGACGCCCGGGAGATTTATGGCATCAAGGCTGGCGACAGCCTTTTGGTGCTCGGCGATAACAAAGGCATGGCCATATTGAAAACCCAGGTATTTCAAGACAAAATCGATGAGATCCTAGAAAAAAAATGATTATGGAACGCAAACATTATTTGGACAACATCCGTTGGGTGACGGTGTTGCTGGTGCTATTTTATCACGTCATCTATTTTTATAATGCCAAAGGCGTGTTCGGCGGCATTGGCGGCTTCTATGAAGACCAACCTTGGGATGCCATCATGTCGATGCTTTATCCTTGGTTCATGATGCTGCTGTTTTTGGTGGCAGGCATCAGCTCAAGGTATGCCTTGGACAAACTGTCGCACAAGGAATTCATCAAAACCCGCACCCGTAAGTTGCTGGTCCCCGCCACGATAGGCTTGCTTGTCTTCCAATGGATGGTGGGCTATTTCAACACGCATGTGGCAGGAACCGATGTCCTGGCAGCCGTGCCCCAACCCGTCAAATTTCTCCTTTGGGGGTTGCCCAGCGGCATCGGGCCTCTTTGGTTCATCCAAGACTTATGGCTGTTTTCGCTGTTGTTGGTTTTGATAAGGGTGATTGAAAAAGACAAACTTTACGATCGCATCGGCAGATTCTTCCAAGGCGACAATCTTGGCAAAAGCATTGCCCTGGTGGTAATAGGCTATTTTTTGGTTTGGGCTGGTGCCCAAAGTACCATCTCGCATCCGAATCCCGAATCGCTCGACGGCCTTTGGAACCTCTATCGTCCCTTTGCCTATCTTGTGCCTTTCCTGCTGGGATATTTCGTCTTCTCTCACGACAACGTGCAAGACCGTATCGCCAAGATGCATCTACCCTTGCTGACGCTCGCCTTGGCCGCAGGTGTTTATTTCACCATTGTGATGTATGGTAAGAACGACACCGATCCCATCGTGCTGCAAGGCTGGCTCTGCAACCTCTTTGCCTGGTTCGCCATGCTCGCCATGCTGGGCTGCTTCAAGGCTTGGTTTGACCGGACCAACCGATTCGCCACCTACATGACCAAGTCGAGCTTTGGCGTCTATGTGCTTCATTATCTGGTAGTCGCCTCGTTGGGCTACATGATGAAGAACTACACCTCCTTGGCCCCGTGGATGCAGTATATCATTCTTTTCGTGGCAGTGATGACCATTCCGTTCCTGTTGAACGAGATCATCAAGAGAATTCCGTTTATCCGATGGTGTGTGCTGGGGATGAAGAAATCCTCTTGACCATACTTCCTATGACAATTAGAATTGGATAGATTTCAAGTCTTCCCAGCAACATCAACACCGTGCTGAAGAGCTTCAAAAAGTCAGAGAGGCCTGCGTAATTACCCATGGAGCCGATGACTCCGAAACCTGGTCCCACGTTGCCGAGACATGCGATGGATGCCGACATCCCGGTTTGAAAATCCATCCCACACAAGGTGTAAACCAACATGCCAACGCCAACGAGAACGATGTAAAGCATGATGAAGGAGATCACCGACGACACCTCCTCCTCGGTCTTGGTGTTGCCGTCCACCCTCACATAATCATACTTGTTTGGGTTGGATAGCGACTTGAACATCTCGGAAGTGCCTTTCATGGCAAACCACACACGGTCGATCTTGATGCCTCCCGAGGTGGAACCCGAACAGCCACACACCAAAGATCCGATGATGATAACAATCTTGCTGAAAGAGGGCCAAAGGTTGGTGTCGGTGGTGGCAAAACCCGTGGTCGTCGTGATGGAACACACTTGGAACGCCGCCGTCCTGAAAGCTGCGCCAATAGAACTGCAGGTCTTGGTAACCATCAAATTGATGACGATGCATATCGTTCCAAGCAAGACAGAACCAAGAAACACCTTCACGATTTTGGTGTTGAACAGGTTTTTTCGATTGCTGCCACTTGGCCAAAAGGTCGAGAAAATCAAACTGAAATTGATGCCCGCCAGCAACATCGAGACAATCAGAATGGCCTCTACCGTAGGACTGTTGAACTCGGCGATGCTGAGGTTTTTCGTACTGAAACCACAAGTGCTGCATGCCGACATGGCATGGGTGGCGGCATCAAACCAAGTCAACCCTGCAAGATGCAACCCGTAAGTCGAAGCCAAGGTCAAGCCCACATAGACGGTCAGGATGCGATAGATGAACTGCTTCCGGCGGCCTCGGTAATACTCCTTGGCGATGGACGACAACTCCATGCAGGCCAGCTGCGATTGCCGGTCGTTACGGGTGGAGATCACGATAGAGACCAACGACACCACACCGATGCCGCCGATCCATGCCGTTGCGATGCGCCAAAACAACAGGCCTTTCGGAACCGCCTCGATATCGTTCAAGATCGATGCTCCCGTAGTGGTAAAACCCGAGACACTCTCAAACAATGAATTGACGAAGTTGAACTCGTGACCATAAAGCAAAAACGGCAACGCGCCAAACAAACAGGCAGCCACCCAACAGCCAGTGACGATAAAATACCCTGCCTTGAGGTCGATCTTTTGCTTGGCATTGGTGAACAATATGCATCCCAAAGCTGCCGCCAAGGTAATACCCGAAGAAATCAGCAGGGGATAAAAGCTGGCGTCTTGATGGTCAAAAAATGCAATCGCAGCGGAAAGTACAAGGAGTGAAAAGAGGCCCATCAAGGCAAAACCTATGAATCGTATAGTGATCTTAAAGATGGACATGCATTGATTACACTTGAAAACAGCAAAAATAATGGTTTTGCGTACATTATCAAAAAAAACTGCTTATTTTTGTCTTCTTGTATGAAAACCAATAAACTATATGAATCCATCCTTGCCAAGCAAGATGCTTCGCAGGTTGAAGGCTTGATGCGTTTCTTCAAGACGGGCAAAGGACAATATGGCGAGGGTGATCAATTTCTTGGTATCAAGGTACCTGTAACTCGCGAAGTGGTGAAACAATGTTGGCAAGAAGTTGGTCTCGACGATTTGGAGACCTGCATCCTCTCAGAATACCATGAGATGCGCCTAGCCGCCCTGCTGACCTTGATCCAAATCTTCAAGCACGCCAAGAAAGACAAGACTTTGCAACAGCGTTGTGTTGACTTTTATTTGGGTCATACCCAATACATTAACAACTGGGATCTAGTGGATTTGTCATGTTACGAACTGCTCGGAACATGGCTGTTGGACAAGGACCGCGTCCTGCTTTACGACCTTGCTCGCAATGGCAAAACCATCTGGGAACAGCGCATCGGGATGGTGAGCACCATGCAGTTTATCCGTCATGGCCAAGTCGATGACACCTACGCCATCGCGGAGCTCTTTTTGGGCAAGCCCCAACCTTTGCACGACCTGCTGCAGAAAGCCGTCGGCTGGCTCCTCCGCGAAGCTGGAAAAAAAGACGAACAACGCCTGAAAGAATGGCTATCGAAACGATATAAAACCATGCCCCGCACCATGTTGCGGTATGCCATTGAGAAATTCTCCGAAGACGAACGACAATCCTATCTGAAACCATGAAATCCAACTGATTGAATGATGAATTACGCCATAAGAAAATCGACTTGGGAAGATCTTCCCGTCATTCTCCAATTGCGCGACACGGCCCGCGAGATCATGCGCAGTTATGGCAACATCTTCCAATGGCCCGACGGCTATCCCTTCGATGAGAAGTTTATACATGATATCGAAATGGGCTGCAGTTATGTCATGGCTGACAAAACAGGCGTCATCGTCGGCACTTTTGCTTTATTGCCTGGACCCGACGTAACCTATAAGGTCATCTACGACGGCCAATGGCTCGACGACAAGCCTTATCATGTCATCCATCGCATCGCCAGCACCCCTGACTCTCATGGCGTATTAGACGCCGTGTTGGACTTCTGCGAAGCTATTGCTTCCAATATACGCATTGATACCCATGAGGCCAATAGCGTCATGCGCAAAGGCCTGGAAAAACATGGGTATCAATATTGCGGCATCATTCACCTGCTCAACGGCGATGAACGCATGGCTTTTCAGAAAACAAACTTTATTTCACTATCTTAAAGACGATAGGAAGCGCTTCGTTGCCATTCTCAAAGTGATAGGTGTTGCTTTCACTATTGACCCTGGTGCTAAGCGTCATCACGTAGGTCTTCTGAGGAGAAAACACCTTAAAGAAACCCGAATTCAATTCGGAGATTTCATTGACATCGGTCACGGTCCTGGAGGCCAACACCTTGTTCCTTGAAACAGCCTCTTCCAAAGTTTGACCCTTCTTCACCTCATAGACATTCACCTCATACTCAACCTTATCCCCCTTGGCCACATCCTTGACAGGAGTCCAAGAGACAGGGAACGACTTGCTCTTTTTCACTTCGGGCACTGAGGCGGGAAGTTCAATATTAGCAGGATCATAGATGTCATCTTTCGTGCGATCCACGGGAACTACCCATTGCGGCGTCGTGAAGTTCGGCACCTTAGGATTGTCACCCCATTGGAAAAAGACTCCATTGGAATACGCCAACGGTGTTTCAGTGAAGACACGTGAGATGGTGTCGTGGACGTGCTCGGCAATTTGTTCGTTGACGTAATAGATGGTATCGGAAACCACGTATTTCCAATACTCGACTGAAAATTGGCTTGACAGTTGCAGATAGTAGAGTTTGCCTTGTTCCAGATTGGCTCCCCATCCAGCAAGGGTACGGCTTATCACTTCATGACTATCCATGTTGTTGTATTTCTCGGGCACTTCTCCAATTTCCTCTCTGAACAGCGGCTCGTTGATTGTGGTGTTTTCAATACCGCCATCTGCATAATTATAGAGCTCAATCGAATAAGAGGCGTTTTTCATCGATGGATGTCGTGAAGGCATGAAACTAACCTCAAAATCATCCGTCATAGGAACGGTGTAGTAGCCGTCACTTTCCACATAACGACGCTTGGGAGTGGGCACATATCCTCGTTCATTGGGATAGACACGCGTAAGGTTGGCAACGGCAGCTGCATCTTGGATAAAACCAGCGAGGTACTGCAGTTTTATCTTGTTTAATATGGCCTCCAATTCCGACACCTCCATAACACCGCCTTCCCATTGAGTCAGACCTGCCACTCCATGACTTGTTTCTCCTTGTAAATCTTCATCATCCACGGTAAATCTATAATTTCTCGAGAATCCGTCAATGTCTTCAGGAAAATCCCAGAAGAACAGCATCGGTTGGCTATCTCCATCATTGGCAATTATGAAAGGATCTGAATTGGTAGTGCTGATTACTTCGGCATGAACCTGGGCCGCATAAAGTGCACCTCTTTCCATCCGTACTTTGATGTCGCGTAAAGTATCGAATACGACAAAATTGTTATTGGGCACTTCTGCGGAAAAGACGGTAGGATTGAATTTGATGGCATCCTGATAGTGCTGTCCCTCCAACACCTTCACCACCTTCAACATATAATTGAAGCGTGTTCTTCTGCCAGCACAGTTGGAGATGACGGGAGTCCAAAAGAAATTGACTTTCCGGCTGGGCGTCACCACCATGGCACCATTCAAGGCCATCTGGGCACCCGCCATGGGAGCAACCAACTCAGGTGCGGAGCCAGAATAGCAGATCTCAAACGAAGGACATGGTCCTGTGGTGGGAACAGGGACTCGTTCGGGAAGAGAACTCCAAAGATAGAAGTCCAAACACATCGTATAGGTGCCTTCGGGTAACTGTAGTGCATCTAGAGGACGATCATAATCAACATTGGTTTCCGTACGTTTCCAAACTTGGGTGTGCAACTCTTCAGGTTTCATCAAGTTGACTCCTTCGGAAAGGTGTATAGGCATCAAAGGTGGCGAACTTGGTTGAGTGCGGACATAGAAGGGCTTTGTATCGAGGGTGAAGTCCATGTCGAAGAAGACGTCCAGGCCCTCACTTCCCGAACCATTCACGATAAACTGTACGGTGAAGTAATGGAACGGATCATCCAAATAACTGGTTACTGTCGCTGGCAGGGCGCGAACCTTAGGGGTCAACAGCACCTGTATTGTCTGCGCCTTTACGGTCGTTAGTCCCATAATAAGAGCAACAGCCAAAACTAAAATTCTATTGTTGAGTTTCATATCAAGATTTGTTTTTTAAGATTCTGAATTGTTATCTACTTTTTTTTGATTTAATCAAGCGCGAAGCGAATCTATAGCTGTATTCCACCATGAAACGCACATCGGTATTGACCGCCACGTGCTGGCCAATGATGATGTTATCGCTATAATTACTGATAGCTAAGAAGGCAGATGCATTGTGGCGATCCTTATAATTCAACGAGGCACCCAGACGGGCGGAGACGGAGAAGTCGTTGGTTATCTCGGAACTTGCTGTTAAGCCCGTGCGACGTGCAAGTTGGTCCAAAACTTGTCTCTCTGAGTCGGTCAACTCTTGTGCTTCCGTCTTCTGAATGTTATATGCCATCATCAGTCTGGCATTGCCAGAAAGAATCAAGTTATCCCTTTGAATAATATTATAGGCAGTACCACCCGAGATGCAGTGGGAGTTGTAGTTGTTACTAAAGGAGCGTGACAAGGAATAGTCGTAATTGGCATCAAGCGAGAGTCGCGAACGTGTCAGATAGACATTATAACCAAGGCCAAAGCTCGTAGTGGTGACATTGAGATTCATTCCCTCCATTTGCTTGTTACGGTTCTTGTTCTGCAACAAATTGAGATTCAAACTAAAAGTATGGCTATTGCCAAGCGTTAAGGTATAACTGGGCGAGAGGTTGATGGAATGGGTGATCTGATTGATGCGAAGGTTTTCTGGAACGACCATCAGACCATCCAGTTGTTTCTGCGTCACGCCGTTGTACATGGCAGCCAAGGCTATATTATCACCAAAGAAATTGTTCCAGCTGATAGAATAGGAACCCACTCGATTGGTATATAACTGTTTCTTGTCCATATTGTCATGTTGCAGGAAGCCGCTCAGGTTCAGGAAAGCGGTGTTCCCAAACAAAGATGTAGAAAGATTGCCGCCATAAGACTCGGAGTTTTGGTTGAATCCGTTGGCACCTAATGAGGTATAATCGGGCTGCACAAAACGGTAAGTAAACGTTGCGGAGACAGGACTGAAATTCAAATACAACAAAGCGTCACCAGCAAAACGAACCTCACTGCCATAACGGACATTGTAAAAACCTGAATTCCGCAATCCACCCATGATTTTGTTGGCTTTGGCAACATCCTCGCTTCCTTCCAGCACCACTTCCTCTCGAGCAATGTCGGGTGTAAATAAGCTGGCACCCAGATTGGCTTCAAACATCGCCCATTTGCCAAAGGAGAAATGCCCTTTCAAACCCAACGCCAGGTTTTCTTTACCTTTTACCGTGGAGTCACGCACAATGAGCGAGGTGTCAATCACATTGGAAGAATACACGTTGTACACATACCACTCCGATGGCAAGCTGTTCAGGTCGTCAGCAGCATGGAGAAGGCTAAGGTCCATATAGTTGCGCATACTACCAATAGCGATGTGGGCAGCGTATGCCTTACGCTTGAACTGCGGGATGGTTGTATAAGCCACATTGTTCATACCCAGCAACGAGTCGGAAAGGTATTGGATGGCATCGCGGTCATCAAGCGTGGAACTGAAGGTGGTGGCGTGATTGAAATTGCCGTAGAAACCTCCAAAACGAAGCTTGTTCCCTTTATACTCCATGCCTACACCATCGAAGGAAATACCATTATAGGTATAGTTGGAGAAACTCATACTAGCCGTGCCAAAATAAAAGGTGAAGTTTTTCCACGAGGGCCTGAAGTTTGCCATGAAATTCGGCTTGGAAAAGGCGAACTGTTTGGCGCTCACGTTGATAAAATTGACATTCATCGGGACACTGATGCCATAGACGTTCAGTGTCATATTGGCATAAGCAACGGACGAGAATGGGGAGTTGTAATGCAAGCCACTATTCCACGATGTGGTTACCTGTGTTCCGACCGTACCTGAAATGGTCAGCGGGTCAACTAAAGTTTGACGTTCAGGATTCTGTGCCATTAGGGTTAATGGAAGGCCGAACAACAACGAAAAACAAAGGAAATACAAAAAATGTAAACAACGTTTCATGGCATGGATTTTCGTTATTATTGAATTTGTTTTGCAATAATACGAATTAAAAAATTAAAATTCTTTATTTTCCATAAAAAAATATCGCTGACTGCTAAAACTATTAAAAAGAAATTCCCCGCCACAAAAATTTGTGGCGGGGAATTTTCGGTATTTTGAAAAAGGTTTTACTTCTTCACAAATTTTCTGATTTCAACAGCGCTGTCGGTGGTTAGGCGAATGACGTAAGTTCCGATAGCAAAGTTCTCAACATTGATTTCAATCATTTCGGAACAATTGCTCTGTTGGCTAACCAAAGCTCCATTGATGGTGTAGATCTCAAGCATCTTGACGGGCTCAGAAGCTTCAATGTTCAGCTTGTACTTAGCGGGGTTCGGGAACAATGAAACCGTGAAGCCGGTGTGTTCGGCAACGCCTTCCCAATGACGCAAATGAGCGACGTAGTTGCATGATTCTGTCACAACAAAGGAGAAGCTCGCCTCTTCAGAAACCACTTGGCCGTTTAATGTCCAATTGACGAATTGGTATTCGTTGAACGGGATGACGGTCAGCGTACAAGTCTCGCCATAGTTGTAGAAGCCAATGCCTTCGATATCGCCTGAGTCTTCGGGATCTGTTTTGGCCTTGATTTCAAAGGCAGCGAGGCTGAAGTTGGCGACATAAGCGGCGGCTTCAGTCACGACGAAGCTGTAGCTTGCATCGGTACTCACCACCTCGTTGTCTTTCGTCCAGTTGACGAAGGTGTAACCCTCGGCGGCGGTGGCCGTCAACGTGCAAGTGAAGAAGTGGTTGTAGGTGCCGGCGCCCTCCACGGTACCACCCTCGGTCGGGTTGGCCGTGGCAGTGATCTCATAAGTTGCCAACGTGAATCTAGCAACCAGCGTCCTGGCTCCGGTAACAGTGAACTCGTACGTGGCGTCGGTGGAGACCGTCATTCCGTTTTCAGTCCATCTTTCGAAAGTATAGCCATTATTGCTCGTTGCCTTCAGTGTACAGCTCTCGCCGTAGTTGTAGGTACCAGCTCCATCAACGGTGCCGCCGTTAGACGGGTTGGCTGTCGCCACGATCTCGTAGCTGTTTAGCTCGAAGGTGGCGACCAGCGTCCTGGCTCCCGTCACCGTGAACTCGTACGTGGCGGCGGTCCCGACGGTCTCGCCGTCCTCGGTCCAGCCGGCAAACGTGTAGCCCTCGGCGGCCGTGGCGGTCAGCGTGCAGGTCTCACCGTGGTTGTATGTACCGGTGCCGTTGACGAGGCCTTCGCCCGTCACCGTGCCGCCCTCGGCGGGTTCGGCAGTCGCCGTGACCTCGTAGCTGTTCAGCTCGAAGGTGGCGACCAGCGTCCTGGCTCCCGTCACCGTGAACTCGTACGTGGCGGCGGTCCCGACGGCCTCGCCGTCCTCTGTCCAGCCGGCAAACGTGTAGCCCTCGGCGGCCGTGGCGGTCAGCGTGCAGGTCGTGCCGTGGTTGTATGTACCGGTGCCGTTGACGAGGCCTTCGCCCGTCACCGTGCCGCCCTCGGCGGGTTCGGCAGTCGCCGTGATCTCGTAGCTGTTCAGCGTGAAGTTGGCAACCAGCGTCCTCCTGCCTGTCACCGTAAAGCTATAAACGGCATCCGTAGAGACTTGGTTTCCATTCTGCGTCCATTTGACAAAGGTATATCCATCGGCTGCAGTAGCGGTCACCGTCGCAGTAGAGCCGTACTCGTACGATCCTGTACCTGTGACAGTACCGCCTGCTTCAGGATTCGCTTTTGCAGTAATAGTGTATCTCTTCTTAGAAAATTCTGCCTCGTATGTTCCAGCTTCAGTGACTGTAAAGGTAAAGGAGTTTTCGGTGGTCACTTGACTGCCGTCCTTGGTCCAATTGATGAAGGAATAGCCCTCATTGGCTATGGCCGTCAATGTGCAGTCCTCGCCGTGGTAGTAAGTGCCGGCGCCCTCAATGGTGCCACCCTCGGTCGGGTTGGCCGTAGCCTCGATCTCGTAGCTGTTCAGCGTGAAGTTGGCAACCAGCGTCCTTGCGCCTTCCACCGAGAAACTAATGGTCGTATCAGTGGTGAAAATCGTTCCGTCTTCGCTCCAGCCCGTAAAGGTGTAGCCCTCGTTGGCCCTCGCCGTCAGTTCGCAGGTTGAGAAGTGGTTGTATGTTCCAGAACCATCGACAAGACCTTCGCCCCTGACGGTGCCGCCCTCGGTCGGGTCAGCCGTCGCTGTAATCGTGTAGCTGTTGAGTGCGAAGTGAGCCGTAAGCGAGACCGCTCCCGTGACAGTAAAGCTATACGTGGCAGTCGTGCTCACCACTTGACCATCCTCGATCCAGTTGACGAAGTGATAACCCACGCTTGGCACAGCGGTAAGGGTACAACCATCGCCGTAATTGAATGTTCCAGAGCCGTCAACGATGCCATCACCTGTGATGGTGCCACCTTCAATTGGGTCAATCGTGACGACGGCAACCTCGTAGGAGTCGATCTCAAAATTGGCGACCAAGAACCGTTCGTCGGTCACCTGGAAGATATAGATAGAGTCGGTAGAAACCACCTCTCCGTCCTCGCTCCAGTTCATGAAATGGTAGCCCACGCTGGGCGTCGCCTTCACTTCGCAGTTCGATAAGTATTCGAATGTTCCTACACCATTGACAAAGCCCTCGGCTATAACGGCGCCGCCCTCGATCGGGTTGGCAGTCGCCGTAATCTTAAAGCTATCCAGCTCGAAGTTGGCAATAAACTCGATTTCACCCCCTTCAGGATACAAGTCAGTCAAAATATGGTCAATGTTCATCGTGAAATTATAGACAGTGTCTCTGGATAGTTCCAAAGAAGGATTACCATCTTCATTTAAAGTTGTCCATTTGACGAAACGATATCCCCAATAAGGCCTGGCTTTGAGGATGACTTCTTCACCATAATGGATAATTTGGCTGTTGTCGCTATCCACCCAAGCATAGCCGTAGCCTTCGGGATAGGCCGTGATAGCGGGATAATACTCAATAAGCTGGAAGTTGGCAAAGAGCGTTCTCTCGCCTTCCACCACGAATTCCAAGGTGGCGTCGGTAGAGACCACGACAGAGTCTGCCGTTGCAGTATTTTCAGTCCAATTCACGAAAATATAGCCTTCGGAGGGTAAAGCAGTGAGCGTGCATGTTTCACCATTTTCGAATTCTCCAACGCCGTCGATGAGGCCTCCACCCGTGATGGTGCCGCCATTGCTCGGATTGGCCGTCGCCGTGATGGAGTAAACCAAGGCTTCTGTGGTGAATTCAATGGTGGTGCTGGCCAGATTTTCGTCATAATTCCCGTTGGTAGCATCGATGCCGCAAGATGGAACCACAAACGCCTGATAGGTAGTGTGGGGCTGGAGATTCGTGAGTATGAAAATAGTATCAGAAGCCTGCACAACCTGGTCTGGTTCGGCTGCTGGCGTTGGAACCGAAGGCACTGCATGGTAGTAAACGTACCATAAGTCTGCATTGGCATTCTCGATCCAGCTGAGGGTGGCTTGGTTGGTACCGACCTCGGTGGCGGTCAACTCGGTGGGTTGCTCGCACGCTACATTAAAGTTGGCAGTAAAATAAACGATGATGTGATCCAAACCATTTTCCAAGTCATCCACACTTTCATTCACTTGACTCAGGAACGCGGAATCCACTAAGAAAGTGTAATGGGTGGAATCGGCAGCAAGCGTAAATGCCGATTTGGCATAAGATTCTCCCTCAACGGTCCATTTGTCGAAGACAAAACCATCGTTGATAGACGTATTGAGGGTGACCGTATCGCCTATAACAAAGGAACTATATGTCATCAGATCGTTCGAATCGTCACCAAAGTAAGGAGTGCCACCATCCTCAGGCATTGCATTCACATAGGCTGAATAATAGATGGTCGAGAAGTAGGCTGCGAAATTGACATTGCCTGTGACGACAAAGCTAATTTCGGTTTGGTTATACCAATCATTACCCTGCGCCCAGTAAGAGAACATGTAACCCAGTTTGGTCGTGACGGTCAGGGTACAGCTGTCTCCCGGTAGGTAGGTACCCGTTCCTGTCACGATACCAGCCCCCTCGGGATAGCAAGTGACGGAGATTTCGTAGCCTGCGGTCGTGGTAAACTCGATGGTAGCGCTGGCCACATTTTCGTCATAGTTCCCGTTGGTAGCATCGATGCCGCAGGATGGAATCACAAACGCCTGATAGGTGGTGCTGGGAACGAGATCCGTGAGCATGAAAATAGTATCAGAAGCCTGCACGGACTGATACGGATCGGCTCCCGTAGCCCCAGTCGATGGCTTGGGACGATAGTAAACGTCCCATGACTCGGAGATGCCGTTCTCGATCCAACTGAAGGTAGCATTGTCGGGACCCACCTCAATGGCTTCAAACTGTGTCGGCTGTTTGCATGAAACTTTATAATTGGCAATAAAATTAATGGCAATGTTTCCGGAATCATCTAAGTTTTCTTCCACGCTCGCATATACATTGTTCAAGAAGACGGAGTCCACTATAAATGTGTAATTAGCGGAATCGGTGGGAAGCTCAAATTCGGATTTGGCTTCAATCCATCCCCTAACGGTCCATTTGACGAACTCGTAACCATCGTTTAAGTAAGCATGAAGCGTAACTGTATCGCCTATTTTGATGAATCTCTCATTTTCATCTTCATCATCACCAAAAGTAGTATAGCCGACATCCTCGGGTAAGGATATCACATAGGCGTGGTAATAATTTGGCTGGAAGCGGGCTTCGATGAAGGCACTATCGGCAACGGTGAAGCTGTACGGATTGTCGAAAACAGCCGACTGTTGGTCTCGGAGCCAGCTCCAAAAGTAGTAGCCAATGTTAGGCGTGGCGGTTAGTGTGCAGGTGTCGCCATATCGGTAGAGACCCGCACCAGAAACAGTACCGCCGCCTAGGGGATCGGACGTGGTTGTAATCTCGAAGCTCTCTTTTTCGAAGTGAGCAGTAAACATTGCTAAAAGGCTTTCGCTGAATTCATCGAATTCAACGCCTTCGAAAACGCGGTTCAAGAAATCGAAATCCAAGATGATGGTGTCTTGGGGGCGAGCGGGGTCAAGCACAAACTGGCCTTTGTGTTGTTCAATACCCTCGACAGTCCAATTCACGAACTTGTATCCATGGTTGGGCTTGGCTATGAGGACAATCGAATCGCCTACCATGGGGTAAGAATCATCATCTTCACCTAACTCAACAAACTCAACCGTACCACCCTCCTCAGGATCGGCGTATATATCTACACTGATACCGCCCAGCTCGAAATGAGCTGTGAATTGTGCAGTGTCGGAGACAGAGAAAAGCTCGTCGGTGGCAGATAAGACGAGCGGGTTGTCATAAGCAAATTCTTCTCCATTTAAATACCACCCATTGAAAGAATAGCCAATGTTGGGCTTGGCTCTCAGGGTAATAGTTTGTCCTTCCCCATAGGTACCCCCGCCGCTAACAGTGCCAGCATCGACTGGATCAACCGTGACATTAATATGGTAGTAAGCAATATCGGGTTTGGTTAGGCAGTGCGACCAGTATATCGTCTGGGTCTCAGCACCCGTGCCGAGGATCTCAACGCCATACTCATACGAGCCTTCCGCATAATTGAGCCAATTTTCATCGATGAATTGGTTGCCCGACACGTTTGAGGCAATTAATTCCTGGTTGGAAGTCACGCCATAGCATCTGTCAAGATAGATGTTGAAGCGGGTATTGGCATCTATCTCGATATCAAAAGCCGCGGGTGTGGCAAGGCCGGTAAAGACCACATCATCCAAAAAGAAGGCGTCTCCATATCCTTCATCGGATACGTCCTTTGAAAATGACCAAATAAATGTATGCGAACCTGCACTTACCTGATAAGTGTAAGTGTCCCACGATTCTATACCACCATAGCTGAACTGTTCAACACTGTCGATGTAGAAAGTGCACAGATCATACGAATTGCCATAGGATGTTTCTCCAAAGCAACCGGCAAAGAAACTGATGGTACCAGCTTCTACAAAATCAACCGTAGCTTGTAAGGAGGACATGGAATTATCCACACCCTTGTTGCCACTCATCAGACATTTTCCACTGGGGCAGCCAGGGAAATCCGTCGAGTCAAGGGTCGTCACTACCCAAGGGTATGCGACGTCATTGTCCCAGTAGAAAGGAATGTCACCCGATTCAAAGTCGAAGGAAGTGTTGAACATTTCCGTACCCCAACACACCTTGGCTGTGGTGCTGTTGAAAAAGCCGGCATCAGGATAATACTTGGCCTGGACCTGGAACGCCGAAGGTTGCGCCATCGCCCCTAAGGCAAATAAAAAGAGGAACGCTGTGAAAACAAGGTTCCTTTTTCGATGCGTACAATTTTTCATAACTTAACTATTTAATTAACTATTTGATTGTTTGTAATTTACACTATATATTGATAGATGAAGAGTCTTCAAAAAGACACTTTTCCATCATGCAAAGTTAAAAAAATCCTTCAAAAAACTCAAAAATGATATTAAAATGGCAATATTTTAAAGAACAAATGTAATTTTGTGTTCGGTTTCCCTTAAAAACAAACACCTATGATCTTCTATTTCTCCGGATGCGGCAACAGCCGCCATGTGGCCGAGACTATCGCAACAAGCCTTCATGACACCTTGGTTTTCATCCCTGAAGCGGCACGCGAAAACCGCTATGAATATGCTTTATCCGAGGGCGAAAGGCTCGGCTTCGTGTTCCCCATATATGCTTGGGCACCTCCGAAGTTGGTGCTCGACTTTGTGAAAAAGCTCCAATTGGCCTCCATGCCCGACTATGTCTATTTCGCCTGTACCTGCGGCGACGAATGCGGAAAAACGGAGAACTTCTTCCGTAAAGCCATGGAAGAAAAAGGCTGGTCGTTGTCGGCCTGCTTCAGCATGAAGATGCCAGAGACCTATATCGGGATGCCCGGCTTCAAGCTCGACACGGAGGAGAAAGCTGCGCAAAAGATTGAGGCCACTGAAGCCACCATGAAACGCAACATTCCACGACTGATCAACAAAGAGCAATTCTCGGAAATGGATCTGGGCAAGGCGGCTTGGCTGAAGAGCTATGTCATCAACAAGAGTTTCAACAAGTACGCCACCGACGACAGCAAGTACCATGTGGATTTGAAGAAATGCATTTCTTGCGGCAAATGTGTTGAAGTCTGTCCCTTGCAAAACATCAAATTACCACAAGGCGAACCCGTATGGCACGGACACTGCACCATGTGCATGGCTTGCTACCACCATTGCCCCGTGAACGCCATCCAATACGGCAAAGGAACCGAGGGGAAAGGACAGTATTATTTTAAGAAGACAGAAGATAGAAGTTAGAAGTAAGGAGAATTTGAGATGAAACAGTATTGTTTTATGGTGGCCTTATTGTTGCTGCCGCTATTTACGATCGCACAGAACACAAAGGATTATACCGAATACGTGAATCCTTTCATAGGAACACAGACCGACGAGACGGGAGCGTTGAGCGGAAGCACCTTCCCCGGGGCCACCCTACCACAAGGCATGGTGCAACTGAGTCCCGAAACGGAACAGATGGTCACATGGGATCCCTGCTCGGGCTACGACTATAATAAAGATGTGATCTATGGCTTCACCCACACCCACCTCAGCGGTACAGGCTGCACCGACCTCATCGATGTGAGCCTGATGCCATTAAGCCGAGAGGTGACACCCGAGCAACTTAAGGCAGCCGACTTCGGTCAGCATTACAGCCATGCCAAGGAATCCGCCCATCCAGGATATTATCAAGTACTGTTACAGGAAAGCGGTGTGAATGTGGAGCTTTCGGCTACGGTACGGACAGGCATCCATCGCTATACCTTCCCCGAAGGAAAGCCCCAGACTGTCGTGTTGGACTTGGATCGTGGCACCTATCGGGGCGATGCCTATTACTCCGGCCGCCGTTACTACGATATCATCCAAGCACAACTGCGAATCGTTGACGACCACACCATTGAGGGTTATCGTGTCGTATGCGGATGGGCTAAGCTGCGCAAGATTTATTTCCGCGCCGAATTCTCCAGGCCGATTACCGGGCATCTGCTGATGAACGGCGGGCTCGATGTCGGCAACAGCGACGTGGTGAACGGACGCACATTGCGTGCTGCGCTCAGCTTCGACCCCGCCGAAGGTAAGGAGTTGACCGTGAAAGTAGCCATCTCGCCGGTGGATAACGACGGTGCCCGCAAGAACATGCAGGCTGAAGCCGTCAGTTGGAATTTCAATGAATACGTCCAAGCCGCTCATGACGCCTGGCAGCGCGAGCTCAGCCGCATCGACGTTGAGGGCACCGTCGAGCAGAAGACCATCTTCTACACCGGCCTCTACCATGTGCTGATGCAACCCAACACCATGAGCGACGTGGATGGCCGTTACATGGACACCAACTTCGAGATCAAGCAGATGCCCAAAGGCCAGACCTACCACAGCACTTTCAGCTTGTGGGATACTTTCCGCGCCGCGCATCCACTTTATACCCTCATTGCGCCTGACATCGCCGCACAGTTTGTCCGCGATATGGTAATTCACCATAAGACCTACGGCTACCTGCCTATCTGGGACCTTTGGGGACAGGACAACTATTGCATGATCGGAAACCACGCCATTCCCGTGTTGGCCGACGCCATCTTAGGCGAGATCCCCGGCATCGATGTGGAGGAAACCTATCAAGCCATGGTCGAAAGCAGCACCCGCAGCCATTTGAATTCGCCTTTCGAGATTTGGGAAAAGTACCATTACCTGCCGCAAACCTTACAGGACGAGAGTGTGAGCATTACCATGGAGCAATGCTTTGACGACGCTTGCGTGGCGTTAGTGGCCAAAAAACTGGGCAAGATGGATGATTACGAGCGTTTTTATCAACGCAGCATGTATTATAAGAATCTCTTTGACCCCGAGACGGGTTTCTTCCGTCCAAAGGACGAAAACGGCAACTGGTTGGAAGGCTTCGATCCGCTCAGCTACGAACAGCCCTGCTTTGTGGAGGGCAACGCCTGGCAATATCTATGGTTTGTGCCCCAGGATCCGCAAGGTTTGATCGACCTATTCGGCGGCAAGAAAGGGTTCCTGAAGAAGCTTGACGAGAACTTCAGCCTCACAGCCACTTCTGGCGAGGTCAATGGCAACGCCAGCGGTTTTATCGGACAGTATGCTCACGGCAACGAGCCCAGCCATCACACCGTATATCTCTACAACTTCGCAGGCAAACCCGAACGCACCCAAGAGCTGGTGGAACAGGTTCGTAGTGAGTTCTATCGGGCTACGCCATGCGGCTATGCAGGCAACGACGATTGTGGGCAGATGTCGGCTTGGTACATCTTCTCCGCCCTCGGCTTCTATCCTTTCCACGCCGGTTCAGCAGAGTATGTCATTGGCACGCCTTTGTTCACCAAGGCCACCTTGCATCTTGAAAACGGTAAGGATTTCGTGATCAGTGCTCCGAATAAAAACCCGGACCGCATGCATGTGAAAAGCGTGATGTTAAATGGCCAACCCATTAAGGACTACACCATTACCCATCAGCAAATCATGGCTGGCGGGACATTGGAATTCAAGATGAAGTAATCATGACCCTCGAACACCATCCTTTGGAGCCTTTTCTGCCCGAAAACGCCCGTCTGCTCTTCCTTGGGAGCTTCCCGCCGCCGAAGCAACGTTGGTGCATGGATTTCTATTACCCCAACTTCCAAAACGACCATTGGCGCATCGAAGGGGCAGCGTGGTTCAACGACCGCAACTATTTCGTGGATGTTGCGAAAAAGCGTTTCATAAAAGAAAGAATTGTGGATTTCCTGAACCAAAAAGGGATTGCCTTATATGACACCGCACAAACCGTCAACCGACTGAAAGACAATGCATCGGATGCCTTCTTGGAGATTGTGGAGCCAACAGATATCAAGGCTTTGCTGCAACACATCCCGCAATGCCATGCCATCGCCACCACAGGCGAGAAGGCTACAGGTGAAGTTTGTCGCTATTTCGGTGTGGAAGGCATCCCCGCATTAGGAAGCAAGACCGTACTCGAAAAGGATCTGATTCTCTACCGACTCCCCTCTTCGTCAAGGGCGTATCCATTGGCTTTTGAGAAGAAAGTGGAGGCGTATCAAGCACTGTTTTTGGAGCTTTGGGGCACACTTAGATAGGCGCATCCTCCGTCTGATCGAAAAACCCGTCACGTCGCAACTCACACTGCACCATCTTGATCTCACTGTAGCCGTAATCGTCGCCGAGCACCTCTTTGGCCGAGCCAATGGCGGGATCGCACGTCGATTCAAAATAGTCGCGAATCGTGTTGTAATGCTCTTCGCTGACGAACTGAAACGCATCATATACGTCTTGCTCGATGAGGCGGTAAATGTGGCTGTAAATCGTTGACACCGTCATGTTTCGTTCCGCAGCAATCTGTTTCGGATTCAAGCCTTCGTCGATCATGCTTTTGGTGATTTCAAAAGTGCTGGTTTTTGGTGTTTTCATTTCCGTTTTTGTTTTCTTTTTTGACTTGGTCTTCTTTTGGGTACCAGTATCGCTGTCGTCGATCGCAGCCAATGCTTTGGCCCTCAGATACGCCTGGATGCTAAACCCCTTGAGGCAGGACTCCAAACAGCGTTGCTTAATGGTAAGATCTTCCTTCAACTGGTTCAGGATTTCGTTAAATCGTTCATTGACAGCCTTGTTGCTGGTCTTGAAAGACAGATCGAAAAGGCCGTCGGTCAGGTTTTCAAGATGCTCTTTGAAATATGCGGCTCCTTTTTTCAGTCGTTCTTGAAGCAACTGATTCTGCTCACAACAAGGCACTTTGGCGTGAAGTGACTTGATTTGACTTTCAAACTTGCTGCTCACTCCGCACAGCGTTTCCAAAAACTTGCTCCGGCGTTGCGAGAGGTCTTGTATCAAGTCTGTGTTGAATAGGTTCTCGTTGTCGTAAAGCACCTTCATCAACTTGCCAAAATCCTTGTAAAGACCATAGAAATCAATCAGTTCCATCATGGCATCCTGCTCAAACTCATGCCGCAGTTGATCGACTTTTTCTTGTGTTGGCTCCAGTTCGGGGATGTGCTCCACAAACTGATTCACCGAGAAGTCGTTCACCAAAGCGTTGGAAGGAATTCGTGTTTTCAGCACCAGGCCATCAAGCGAGGTACAGCGACTCAAGGCAACATACACCTGCCCGTGAGCAAAGGCCTGCGCGGCATCGACGATGAGTTTGTCGAAGGTCAGTCCCTGGCTTTTGTGAATGGTGACCGCCCAAGCCAACCGCAAAGGTATCTGGGTGAAACTGCCGATCTCGTTTTCCTCAATATTCTGGTTTTCGGCATTGATGCTGTATTCCATGTTTTGCCATGTCAACTTCGAAACAGCTATCACCTCGTCTTCGCACCGCACCGCCACACTGTTGGTATCCTCATCGTAGCCCACTACTCGCCCGATCTTTCCGTTGAAAAATGCTTTTTCGGGACTGGGGTCGTTCTTGACAAACATCACCTGGGCGCCTATTTTCAGCTCTAAATTCTCTTTGGTGGGAAAGGTGTTTTCAGGAAAAGTCCCTTTGACCTCCGCCCTAATGACCAGCGGCTTTGAGGGAAGCGCTTTCAGCTTCGACTCGTTGATCTCATCCGCTTGAAAGTTGTGGGTCGTGAGGGTGATGTAGCCTTCGTTGTCGTCGGGAACAAAATTGGGCAGATACCGCTGGTTCAGCAGTCGGATACATTCAGCGTCCATACGGTTGTCGCGCACCTTGTTGAGCAGGGCGATGAAGTCGGCATCGTGTTGCCGATAGATATGATCCAGCTCCACACAGAGATAAGGTGTCTTTTGCAGGACATGGCTGCCAAAGAAATAAACACTCTGATAATAAGGCGCCAGTATCTCCCACTCCTCGGGCTTGGCTACGGGAGCCAGCTGATGCACATCGCCTATCATGAGCAGCTGCACCCCGCCAAAGGGTTTCGGCGATCTCCTGGCACGACGCAGCACCGCATCGATGGCGTCAAGCACATCGGCCCTGACCATGCTGATCTCATCGATGATAAGCAAGTCAAGGCTGCGTATGATGTTTAGCTTGCTTTTCCGAAGTTTCTGATATTGTGATGCTAAAGCTTTGGCCGAAGTGCCTTGGGAAGAATCGCCAGTTCGTGATTTTTGAGCGTCTTCGGGGATCTGTGGCCCAAAGGGCAATTGAAAGAAAGAGTGTATGGTCTGTCCACCCGCATTGATGGCTGCCACACCCGTTGGGGCGACTACCACCATGCGTTTGTAAGTTTTTTCGTGTAGGTTTCGCAGAAACGTGGTCTTGCCCGTGCCCGCCCTTCCTGTCAGGAAGATGTGCGAGTCGGTGTAAAGTACCAATTCTTCAACAAAATCAAGCTTCTGATTGGCAAACACTTGTTTCATTGCGCCAAACCATTTCTTTATCGCAACACCTTGCTAACCGCTGCTTCTATCTGAGCCTCTCTCAACCCGTTCGCAACGATGTTCCCGTCTGGATCGAATAAGATGATGTGGGGGATGCCGGTGATATTAAACTGTTCAGCCAGCCTCTGCGTCGGGTCAAGCACCTGAGGATAATGGATGCCCAGATCCTTCAAAGCCTTTTTGGTTGCATCCAGCTTGTCGTTTACCGGCACGCCAATGACAATGAGACCTTTGTCGCGATACTTGTTGTAAACGGCCACCACATTGGGCGTTTCTGCCCTGCACGGACCGCACCAGGAAGCCCAGAAGTCCACAAGCGTGTATTTTCCTTTTCCTACATAATCTTCAAAAACACCTTGTTCTTCGAGAATTTCGTCGTTTTCGAGAAGCGTGATCACCCCCTCTTTCGGCAAGGACTTCAAGTATTCGTAATAGCCTCCAATAGCAGCGTCTTCTTGGATGGATTTGTCAGCCTTTTCGTAAAGCTCAATGAACTCATCTTGATCGATGAAATTCATCAACAAAGTCATCGCCTGCAAGCCAAGGAGGTCGGATTGATGCGCTGTATAGACCTCGCGGCAGTGGGAGGCCATCACTTCTTTCATCTCGGATTCAAGGGCTCTCATCCCTTCCGTGTCGTCAGCATCCATCAACGGCATGATCCGATCGCTATAGCCAAGGTAGGTGGTCTTTGCCCACTGTTGCAAATCCTGCAATTCTTGCGACAAGGGACTGCCCGTCACGACCGTGGCATCGTCAGACACGGTCACCTTGATCTTCTTTGAATCTAGAATCAGCGCGATAGGTTCGTAATCCTCGCCTCGCAAAATGCTGACACCGGTATTGGGATTGAAGTTACATTGCAAGGCAAAAGCGCCATCCTTGACGGGAGCGGCATCCAACAGGGCACCCGTCATATCCACCAAGCGAACAGTATCTATCGGGTCCGTAATAGTTCCACTGATTTTACAGAGTTGATCGTCGCAGGCACAAAACAGCATAAGGCCTAATAAAGCAAACAGTATTCTTTTCATAGTGAGATGGTTTTATTATGTTGAAGCAGCAAATATAAAAAATATTTAGAATCTCAACGCTGTACCGTCAGCAACGCGTCTGCGGCTGCGTCAAGCAAAGGCTGGGTTGACACTTCGCTGCCCACGGCGTGACGCATCCAGTGTTGCGGTGTCAGACGACCCACGGGGTAGATGCGTTCGATCTCGGCGGCCACCGACTTGCCTTTCAGTTGTTGTTCGAGTTGGAACTCGATGATGTGACCGTATGGGTAGTTGGCCAGGTAGAGCGGCGAGTCGATCATGTGGCTGTAGATGGCCAGGATAGGCGAGTCTTGCTCTCCGAGGTATTGAGCATAGTATTTGTTCCATACCTCTTGGGCGGTGTGGATGACCTGTTCTTTCAGCTCGGCCACCGTGGCATCGGGATGCTCATAGAGCCAGCGCCAGCTGTACATATCCACTAGGGCGACGCCCATGATCTCGTAGCAACCCCAGAAGATGTCGAGCGTCTCCAAGGCCTCGCGGGTGGGATCGTCGTTCTTGTATCCCAAAAAGTCGAGGTCGCGCACCTGGAACACGAAGGCAAGTGCCTCGGTGAAGGCCGTGTTCGGCACCCCTTTCATGATATAGTGATCCACGTCGTGGAGGGTGATAGTCTGCTCAACGTTATGGCCGAACTCATGGACAGCGATGTTGTAGCCTTTGTAGTCCATGCCGTCCTTGCCGATACGGGTGCGCAGACGGGCGTTGTCGCTGCGCATGTTCGACTCCCAGGCGTGACCGGCGCCGCGTGACGGATCGACGGTGATGTGCGAGCAGATGAAATCTGTCTTCTCCTTGCTGAAGCCCAGCTGGCTTAGGATCGACGGCATGCCTTTCGTAGCGAAGGCCTCACGGTCGGGATAAAGCTTACGGGTTTGGGCGGAGAGGTCGTCTTCGTTCAAGGTGCTACGGCTCTTGAATCCATCGTACCAGATATCGAAAGGTTCCAGCTTACGGCCTAGGCGCTGCTCAATGAGCTTGGCCACTTCGCCCACTTGCGGTGCGCCGCAGAAGGCATCGAAGAGTTGCTCGATCTCGTCGAAACTCACCTCCATGTCCTCGTCGAAGGCGCGGGCAATGGCCGTGGGGTAACGCGGATTGTATTTGTCCAGTTGCTGCATGGCGTGGAAATTGCCGAGGAAGTACTGGTAACGGGTATCGGGCTCCGATTTTACCTCGACTTCTTGGCCATCTTTGGTGACCGTGTTGGCGTATGGGTTCCAGTCGTATTTGGGGTCGTTGATGACGCATTCCGGGATGCTTTGGTCGATGATACGGCGCATTACCTGATAGATCATGCGTTGTTTGGCCAAGCCTTCCTCGCCTTCGTTGTAATGGGTTTTCAGTTCATCCCGCAGTCCCCAGTGGGTGATCAGCGACAGGTCGGGAAAGATATGTTCGCCTTGGTCGTTCAGCAGATGTCCCATCTGGATGTTGTAGTTCGAAATGTAGTTGTCGGCTTCTGATAGTTGAGCCGACAGGGCTTGCTGGCATTCGGCAGGAACACGGGCGGTGAAGACATCGCCCAGACGGGCGTATGCCCATTCTTGGCGGCTCCAGTCCTTGCCCAGAGTGTTCTTCTCCTCCAGAGTATAGAAGGGGAAGTTCAGCACCACGATAAAGGCGATCTTTTGTTCGAACATGTCATCGACGAAGTGTGCCGAAGGGCTGTAGGCGCCGAACAATTCATCGAGTGGAGTCGGTTCGGGACCATCCACATGGATGGGCAGGTTCAGATCGACATTCATCTTGTTGAAGCAGCCCATCAGGCTCTCAAAATTCCGTTCCAGCTGGGCAGCCATACGAGCCCGTTCGTCGGGATCGGCCACGAAGTTCTCCTTGCAGAACGCCTCGAATTCTTCGGGCGTTCCGTCAGCTGAAGTCCAAAGAGCCGCCGCCTGTTCCACACCTCTTGCGATACGGTCTTCGATGCCTTCCATGCCAGCGTATTTCTCACACAGGGCTTTTGCCGTTTGCTCAATGCGTTTCTGGTCGATGTTGTTCATGTCAGTTTCATTGTTTTTCTTTTCGCAGGCAGACAAAACTATGGTTGTCGCCAATAATACAGTCATTAGTTTTTTCATTTTATCTTAATTTTATTGTTACCAGATATAAGGAATCAACTTGTATTTCACCCGTTGTTTGTATTCGCTGTAGCCTTCCAGCCCATGTTCCAGAACCGTTTCTTCGTTGCGGATACGTTTGACGATCAATGGGATGTAGAGCAGCATGATGCCGAAGGAGATCGGCGAGGCCAGCACCAAGGGCATCATCAGGAAGAGGAGGGTTGTGGCGGTGTACATCGGGTGACGGACGATGCCATAGAGACCCGTGTCGATCACCTTTTGATGTTCTTGAATTTCGATAGTCCTTGAGAGATAGGTGTTTTCGCGTAGCACCTCGGCATAAAGAAGATAGCAAGCCAAGAAAATGCCTGCCGCCGTCCATACCGCCCAGTTGGGCAACACACACCATTGGAAGCGCCAGTTGAGGCCTGCCACCACAAAGGCCGCGATGAACAGCAAGCTTGACAGAACGACCACTATCTTTTGTTCCTTTTCTTGTTCTTTGGCGTTCAGCCGTTTTTGGAGCAGTTCCGGGTTTTTGACCATCATAATGAGCCCCGCAATGAACATCGGAATGAAGAGGATGCCTATCAGCAACCATCCCTGCCAATAGTGGAGCGACCAAGCCGGAAGGAAAATGAGGATTCCCAGGATGATGACTCCGAGAAGGAATTTGGTGAGGGCTTGAATAAAGAGTTTAGTGTTCATGGGTTATCATTGTTATTTATTATCAGGGAGAAGGATTTTTTGCAGTTCTTCGACCGAACGAGCGACTGTTAGGCCTTGTATGCCTTCCATATTACGGTAGCCCCAGCCTACGGCGATGCCACGGATGCCACCGTTGGCAGCAGTTTCCATATCGGTGTCCGAATCGCCTACTAGAACCTCACCCCCGGCCCCTCTCCCTGGGGAGAGGGGAGCGTTTTCCTTTTGGAGACCCGCTTTGCGAAGCACCTCCTCTACCACCTCCGGGTCGGGTTTCAGCGGGTATCCAGGGCGGTTGCCCAAGATGGCCACAAAAGGAATGTTGGGGAAGAACTCCTTGATCAGATGTTCTGTGCCTTCTTGAAACTTATTGGAGGCGACGGCTAGCTTTGTTCCCTTGCGATGGAGTTCGGCTAAAAGCTCCGGAATTCCAGAAAACGGCTTTGTAAACACATCGATGTGCGTATTGTAATAAGTGCGAAAATCGGCCAGCACCTCATCAACGAGCTCCTCGTCGTTCCGATGTTCCGCAGGCAAGGCTTTTGTCATGAGGTTACGCGCCCCATGGCCGACCATCATCCTATATTCCTCACGCGTATGTTGAGGGAAGCCCTTTTGTTGCATGGCAAAGTTGACCGCCGCACTGAGGTCGTCTAGCGTATCCAGCAGGGTGCCGTCGAGGTCGAAGATGATTAATTGTGGGTTCATTGTTTGGGTTTTGATTCATTGTTATAATCCAAGGCTTCTGCGGCCATTGGAAGCGATCCTTCTTCTTCCGTTTGATAATGGAAGGGTACATGATGGCTGTAGAGGGAAAGTAGCTTCTCGTTGAGCAGCAGTTCCACTTGGGTCATGGTCTGTTCGATGCGTTTCGGCTTGAGTTGGCATTCCCAGATGACGATCACCTGCCAGCCGTTTTCCTGAAGCACCTGGTAGTTTTGTTGGTCCCGTTCCTGGTTTCTTCGGATCTTGTTCACCCAAAACTGCCGATTCGTTTGCGGTATTTTACAACAACTCGAACCATCACCTCTCACCTCTAAACTCTCACCTCTCATCTCCACAAAGTGTCCATGCCAGAAGCACCCGTTGACAAAGATCGCCGTGCGGTACTTCCGCATCACGATATCCGGCTTCCCCGGAACTGACTTCACATTGAGCCGATAGCGATAGCCATGTGCCCACAGCCATTGTCGCACCTTCAGCTCTGGTTTGGTGTTCCGGCTGCGGATGTGCGACATGCAGCGATGCCTTTGTTCGGGAGTCATTTTATCAGTCATTGTACTACCAACTATTTGGGATCTTTTTGTGTTTTACTCAGAATCTTTCACGGATTGAAAACGATTAGTAACTTGTTATTTTCCAATTAAGTATAAGTGTTTTTATTAAGAGTTTCACGGAAAATTCACGGAAACTCACGGAATTTTTCATTTTTCCGCATGTTCAAATGCAAATGTAAAACTATCCTGCAAATCAACTCCTTCATCCATTAGTTTCGCAAGTTGCTGAGGTGTGAAAGTTGTTCCAATAGCTGCAAGACGGTCGATGCCATAATTAATTGGTTTCTTGAATTTGTGGTAGTTATTGAGCGTGAACAATAAACGCATGGGTTGTTTGGTGTCCTCAATATAGGTGATTCCAATAGAAACAATCTCATAGGCACCCAAAATCTCGTGATTGAATATCGGAGCAAAGTACTTGATACGTTTAAAGTCAAGCGACTTGTTGGGCTTGCGGCCAGAAATGAATTGGGTTGCCGTGCCGTTGAGCAAGGAGTTCTTATCATTGATTTTGGCCTCAAAGGTAGAGAGAAGCATTAATTCACCATCGACCTTGGGATTATCCAAACCTTTTGTGTAGCCCTTGTTCTTCAATAGTTCTGTTGGGTCTTGACCCAAGGTGTATTCACCTGATTTTGTCACAAAAAAATGCTTCTCAAGAGCGGCCAACAAAACTTTGTTTCCTTCACTTTCTTTTTCGCTGTTCTCCAATGCCAAAACAAACACTTCCTGATTGTCAAACGGGCTAAATACCTTGCCAATAACGCTCTTCAGGTTTTTGTCCAAATAGTCTTTAGCGCAAGTGGTAGCTTTCGGTGCAAAGGCATAAAAGTGGAATTTGTCAACCAAGACTTCTTGTATCTTCTTTCGGAAAATGTTTCTCACATGGGTTTTCCAATGGGCTTTTTCCGATGCCTTGTCGCGGGCATACATCCGTACGATGAACAAAAAGTTCACATCATAATACATCAAAAGCAAGGTGTCGCGGTCAAAGAGTCGATTGTCGAATTGAGTGGAAACAAAGGTTTCCTTGCGGGGCTTGATGTTCAAATCGTTGCCATTATCATCGCTGCCTTGGTCATATCTCAATGCTTCGTCCACGAATGCCGAAAGGAAGAAGTTGGGTATGATGTCATAGCCTTCGCTGGGTGAGTCAGGGCGCAAACGGACATTACGGAAATTATCACTGGTTTCACCGCGCAAACGTTTTCCTTCATCATCTTTTTTCCATAGGTTAATGTTCCATTGGATGACATTTCGAGCGTAAGTGTATTGTTTTGAGACAGACGGCTTGCCCAAACCCGTGGACATCTTATAGTATTTGGAGTCTCCAATGTAATAGACTTCACGATTTTTGGTTGAAGTGAGCGCTAAATCGGTGTACATGTGGTCCACTTGCTTGCCATCGTCTTGGTCGGCCAATCCAAGAGGTATGTCGTTGTGCGAGGTGCCAACCAATTCATCAATCATCGACTCAAAAATGATGTTGTACTTCTTGGCAAGTAAGTATTCTTTGTTGTCGGTGTTGGTGGTAAGCAGATAACTACTGTCAAAAAAAGCATAACACAAGTCCCAAAGCAACACGGCCTTGTCAGAGAAATACTTGTAACGCAGTTCCTTCAACCGTGTTTTTCCATAACCCTTGCGGTAGGTAGCAAACTGTGACTTGGTCAACAGCTCATACTGCATATTGATAGGCGTCCGAAAACCGTATTCCTCGTTAATAAAGTTAAGGATGGAGAAAAAGATGACGAACAACTCCTCGTCGAAGTTGATCTGCCTTTTACGGTTGACGGGACTTAAATAAATGGGCGTGCCGTCTTGAAGGAAAGCCTCCGAGTGCGAGATGGTACGGGTCCAGTTGATTTTGTTGTGACCCGAGTGGATATTCTTAAGTGTGTAGAGATAATAATCTTGGTTTTCTTGATTGAATTGTATAAGCGAGAGGATGATGTCCAAATAAGTGTTGGCCTTATGCCGCATACCCGAACCTGCGCGGGGCAAACGGCGGTAATAGATGGCCTTTGACTTTGGATTGTGCTGATGGTAAACGGCTATTGTCCGGTATATCCAAGTGGCAAACTCATACAGGAACTTGCGATATTCAGGGGTAAGGTATTCCTTTTGTCCTTTGGGAGTGATGATTTTTGAGGGATCAATGGTATGATTAGGCCCGACTACCAGCTGGTCCTTTTCGTTAAGCAGGACTTTCGGGAGGATGAACACACAATCGGCAATGGCGGGTTCATAGTAGTAACCCACATAGCTCACGCTGACGTTTTGGTTGACGTCTTGAAGCTCGCTGATGCCATGCAGCACCTGCTTAACCTCCTCGGCAACGTATTGGTGTTCCTCAAAAATGATATACATGGGGCAGATTAGGCTTGGTTACCCTTTTCTTTGTTCCAATTCATTACATTGGCGATGAATTGCTTTACCACATCTTCTATGATTTCTCCCTTGTCGTCATAGAATTCGGGGAATGAGAGGTGACCTGTGGTTTCTTTTTCACTTCCATCTGTGGCTTTCTTTGTAAACTTGAACAAATCGCCTTCCTCGCCATCCATAGCGTAGGTTTTGAAGATGTCGTTCCAAAGGTAGAAGCACACTTTTGACACAAACTTGTCTAACGAGATGATATTATCATCCTCGGCTCTTACGAAGAAATAACCCAATTGTTTATCAGCGGAATTGGTCATGTTGCCGATGATGGCATTTATCTGTTGCAGGAATGCCCACCAGTCTGTTCCGTCAGCAATTTGCCAGTCTTTTTCTTTGGGTTTGGCAATCTTGATATACTTCCACTCCCAACGACGCTTGAAGGCCGAGTCGATGGGAAAGAGCGACTGGTCGGAGGTGTTCATGGTGGCCCAGATGTAGAGGTTGGCAGGCAGTTTCATGATTTCGCCATTGCGAATATCTTCAGGAACATCATTTTTGCCAGCAAAACAGCCTTTCAAGTAAACTTCCAAGGCATTATCAGGTTTGATTTCGTAATCGGAAACGTCGTCATCACCTCTGTCCAAAAGTTGGAAGATGTCGCCGAAGATTTGGGCGCAGTTTCCACGGTTGATTTCCTCTATGACAAGGATGATGGGCTTGTCAGGGTTGGTCCATGCCTTGGTGTAGGCTTGCACAAAGGCTTGAGGCGTATAGTCGTAAACGATTTCGTCTTTTTGGGATTGTTGGCTTGTGGCAATATCAATCACGGGCTTTTCTTTTCCTTCCACCACGTAGGTTTGCGGCACCGATTTCATAATGGGTTTGTAGCAGCCCACAAAAGTGGAGTAGTCGCTATCGGGATGGAAAGTAGTGCGGATGACCTGTTCCTTCTCGTCAATGCCATGCTCTTGGATGATTTCCTTGATTCTATGGGATTTGCCCGTGCCTGGGGCACCGTAAAATATGACTTGGATGGGTAGGTCGCTTTCGAATTCAAATTTCTTTGAAGTCTTATTAGGCGTTCCAGTGATAGTTTCATCAAATGGGAAAACTCGTAAATCAGTTTTCTCAAAAGAAGACAGTTTATTTTTCTCTCCAATAGAAAGTAGGTATGAACCATTTTGAAGGACATTATTACCTAAAGTTACTGAGTAGTAATCCGTCAAGTTAGGTGAGTCATTTCTCTTTGCAAGTGATGCCTTAAATTGTAGATTTAGAATCAGTTCTTGCTCATTCCATACTATAGGAATTTCATATATGTTCCCCTTTTTATATGGTGCGAGCCTATCAATATTTATTATTTCACCACCATTATGTCCTTGTTTAATTACAACTCTTTGGTGACGGTCAACATCAATGTAAGTACACTTGTCAACACCCTCCACGTGTGTTATAATTATCTCATCACCCATATGCACGTCGTAATCTCTATAGAATTGCCCCATTTGGTTAATCCTAAATTCTCTCCCTTGTGCGGATTTTAGGTAGTATTTCCTATTAGAGGACACATCGGAAACTGCGATTTCTTCTCCCGAAGGAAATATTTTAGACAAATCGTATGAGTTTGGAATCAGTAAATAACACTCGTGAGTGTTTCCTTTTCCCAGCTCGGTGTTGTTTGGGAAATGAAAGTACTGCGTGATGGTAATCATAATATATATTTTTTTATTGTTTCTGCAATTTGTTTGGCCATCAATACTGGCACAGCATTACCTATTTGCATATAGGTTTTCAAGTATGCACCAAGGAATAGATAGTCGTCAGGAAAGGACTGAACTCTTGCGGCTTCGCGAGGCGTAATACTCCTTGTCTGAAAAGGATGTATGTGAGACAAACAATCCATTTTCAAATGTGCGGTTATGGTTCTGCAAGGTCTATCTGCATATAATTTGAAATATTTATCTTTAAAAATGCCATTTCTCCTTGAATATGGCATAATGTCCGCAATTTTGGGATTTGTAGCATCTTCACCTTGCCCTAAGCGCTTAAAGATTTCGTAATTGACATCACTACAATATCGTGCTTTATGGTTAAACACATAAGGGATGTTCCTTCCTTGATTAATACTCGATAGATAGGCGTTCCCACAACTGTCATAGGTGTTTAAACCTATCTTCATGCCAGTCTTTTCATCGTCAATCTCGGTTAAGCCTTTGATTCGAGAAGCGTCCAATGGTTTGATATATTCAAGTGCCGCTCTTAGATTAAATTGCTGGTTCTTTTCACATTCTTTTTCTATCTCTTGGAAAAGAGCTTCGGGCGTGACATGTTTATCACGGGCAACATCATTGCGGATGGCTATATAAATAAGGCGTTCTCTACTTTGCGCAACTCCGAAATTCATTGAATTCAGTAAACGATAAGATACATCATAAGTATAAGTTCTACCATCCTTCCTGACCTCAATAGCATTGTAATCTTCAACTACTTGGCTCGCAACCGAAAGCATGCCACGAACATTCTCCATCACAACAAATTTTGGGCATATCTTTTTAATGGCCTCAATATAGAACTTGTACAATTCATTGCGAGGGTCATCAATAATGCGTTGCTGATTTGCGCTGCTGAATCCTTGGCAAGGAGGACCGCCAACTACAATGTCAATATCCTCGTTCACATAATCTTCTATATTGGTGACAATCTTTCTTATGTCTTCTTTTAGAACTTTCTGAGCAGGTAGTTCAGGATGATTGTATCGAAAAGTTCTTACACAAACATCTTCAAAGTCGTTGGCAAAACAAACCTTAAAACCAGCTTGGGTAAAACCACAGCTAAGCCCTCCAGCGCCAGCAAAGAAATCTACTATTTTAGGTTTATCTAGTTTTGCCTCTTTTCCTTGAAGTTCTTTACGTTTTTTGTTGTTTAACTTATCAAGTTGGTTCCCGTATAATTGCTTGTGCATTAAAAAGAAAGAGAGGGCTGATAAAAACCTATCGTAATTGTCGCTTACAATCTTTTTGAAAAATTTAATGTCTTCGTCAGAACTAATAATTCCCATCTCTTCCATTTCTACAATCATTTCTATGGAAGGATCAGAAACTCTAGGAATACTGATATTTTCGCGTTCAGCCAACACTTCAACCAAACGAATATACACCAGAATCTTTTCTATGAATTCTTCCTTACTACTTAACCATGTTACGCTTTCAAATATCATAGAGCCAAATCGTCTAAATTAGTTTTGATTGATTTTGCTAATGCTTCTGCAAATAAAGGAGGAACTGCGTTGCCAATTTGTTTATATTTCTCGCCTCTAGAACCTTTAAACTCAAAATCATCAGGGAATGATTGTATTCTTGCCGCCTCACGTACCGTAAACGTTCTTCTCTGTGCTTCATCAGGATGGATAAACTGGAAACCATCTTTGTGAATATGTGCCAAAATCGTCTTCGAAGGTAAGTCCCACCATTGAACTACATAGCTATTATCAAAGACACGAGCGTGCTCGTGCTCATATTGAGGCATTTCTCTTCTAAGTTGTCCGAACGTCCAATGATTGTGTATCATAACTTGAAAACGTTCTCTGTCCAAATCATTGTGACAACGTGCCACATGGTCCATTAGTGGATGGATTCCTTTTTTTCCAATTCGTCTAAGAAATTCATTGTTGCAAGGGTATAAGTATTCTTGCGTTGATGCATCACAACCAGGCTCTACTGGAGGCAAATCGCCTATTGCTTTTCTAACATCAACAAAATGTTTCCTCCCCTGCCTTTCGTCAATAGGCGTTTCAGGATTCCAATGAGTTTTAACTATATCTTCATAAAGCAATAACGGATCTTTTACAAGATCTTTCCGAACGCCAATAATAATGACACGTTTGCGAATTTGAGGCACACCATAATCGGCAGTATTATGAACAAGACTTTCAGGGTTTCCAACCACCTTGTACTTTTTTCCAAGTGCCTTTAATACTTTAGGGAATATTGGCGCATTATTTACTTGTGCTGAAAGAAGGCCAGTAACATTTTCAAAAACGAAATATTTTGGATTATAATGCTCCAGTATTTTTACATAACTTTCAAAAAGATAGTTGCGGGGGTCTGAAGCCATTTTCTTTCCATCTCTAACTCTACCTGCTGTAGAATATGCTTGACACGGAGGACCACCAATTATAATGTCTACGGTTCTACCATCTACAGCACTATCAATCCTTTCAAGAATGTCTTTTGAAGTAATGTCGTGCTCAATGACCTCTTTGTCATATTCCTTATACCCATAATACTTCATTCTTGTTCGAAGAGTCTCGCAACACCAATGGTCAAATTCGACATGGGCAAGTGCCTTAAACCCTTGTCGATAGAACCCTTCAGAGAGTCCACCACACCCTGCGAACAAGTCGATGAATGTATATTTTTTCCTGGGCATAGTCAATCGATTTTTGTTGCTTCTTCTGGAATTCTTGGAAGGGCTTGACGCTGCATATACAAAGCATATTTTTGCACCAATTTGGTGATAAATGGCGGCAACAACCTGCCGATGCGCAACTCTTTCATTGCTGAAAACTTTTCAATGGAGAACTCGCCCAACTCAAATTGTATAGCTTTATGGAAAATTGGGAAAACTGTCACACGAGTTTCTATATCTGCAAAACTACCATCTTTCTTGCTATAATGGCATTTGTCTATTGTTTTTTCAGATCCTTTTAACAAAAATAATTCCACATTATCAAGCAACATCCCATTTCTTGGAATGCAATCACACTGGGGCCGAACATTGATGTAGTACTCATTTTTGCCTTCAACATTTTTCAAATAAACATCACCTGTAAAAATCATATTTGGAGATAATCGATTGGCATGGAGGAATCTTTGTCCTTGCATCACATCCCTAATTTCACTAGCGTTGTAGTTTAGCTCTTCATTATCCGGGATTGGTACATTTGCTAGATCCATCATTGTCATTTGGGAATGAAGATTCTCGAATAACAATTCATCTAATTCAAATGCTGTATCAACTCCGTCTTTAGTAGATGTTTTTAAAAAGACTTTAACCCAGTCTGGATTGAGGTTGTACAAGTCCTGAAACAAATTATTTGATGCCATGCGTTTTTTGCTCTCCCATTCCTTCAGTATATACACTGGCAACGTATTTTTTGTCCATTCTTCTATTGCAGAATAAAGCTTTGGTGAATCATCAATCTCTGATTTATGTTTTACAAAAATAAGATTGTTCTTGGTGTCACTATATACACCCCTGTTTTTTAATGAATTGATAATGGCATCTGGGCTTTCATTTGTGAATATGAATATCGGCGCAAAACATACATTATGAAATTCTCTAATAAAATCAATGTTATCATTCAGAAGAAACTCATCCGATGCGCCTGTATTCCATTTCCAATCAAGTAAAACAAAACTCGCAGAATGAAAACTATGGATTTCCTCGTTTGTCGGCAATACTTCATAGGACAAATAGGGAATGTGTTTCTCTTTGAAAGATAGTGCTATTTTGCCAATACTACTATTAGCAACATTAATCTCATCGTCTATAATAATACCTATCCCTGAAAACAATTGTACTATATCAGTCATTTTCATCAGAATTTACAAAGTTAATAACAAAATTAGCCCCAGACAAGATTTGTTCTGAAGGAATCTCGGCCAAAGAAATGGAATACCCCATTCTTTGGAGGAGTTGTCTTGCAATATACAATCCCAAACCTCGTCCATCTTCTTTTCCCGAATAGAAGGCTTCAAAAATGAAAGGCTTATCGTCTTCACGAATACCTGGGCCATTATCTGAGAAGATAACTTGTTGTTTTTCGCCGTCAAGTGTTATGGTGATTTTTTTCTCAACAGTATCAGGGGTGGCTAACCAATATACGGCATTATCAAAAAGATTGATTAGCAATTGTAGTATGACAGCATCCGTGCATTTTGCGATAATGGGAGACCCGATCTTGTTTACCAAATACTCAATATGCTCTCGGTTTAAAGTGCGTTTGTAGATTTTTTCCACTTTTTCCAGCAAATCCTCAAAACGAATCGGCCTTCTTCTTTGCTTCGATGATTTGAACATCAATTGAATATCTCTCATCTGGTCTTTCACAAATGAAAACATACCCCTAATGGAATGAAGTTCGTTTTCAACCTGCTCATCGGTCAACACACCACCATCGATATCTTTTATGAGATTATCAATTGCATCAACGCCTTTTGTTAGCATCATTGACATATCGTGTGAGGCGGTTTCCACAGACAAGCCTACGGCTGCCAAATCTTCAGTGTTGTCAAGTCTGTTTTGGTAAAACTTCTTTTCAATTTGATACGATCTGTATAAATCGTTGTAAACAGCCAAAGCTTTGGTGTTTCCTCCGATACTATCTTTAAGTTGTGTGAATTGATTATCCACAACTCTCAATTTGTCAATTTGTTGCTCCTTTTGCTGCTTTACCCTTTCCTGATATTGCCTATAGGCATGTTGACGGATGAACAATAGAAAAGAGTGTAATAGCACAATGAAATCTCTTGTGGCGTTCCCTTCCTCAATCAATCCCTCGCGGTTTGTTTTGTCTTTCAGTCTCGGATTCCCTTGTTTGGAAATATCAACAAACCCAACCACTTGGTCATTGCTGAGATAGTCGCCGGCACGTCCAACGCCTCTCTTTTTGTCAATTTCAAGCCAATCGTTGTCAGGGTCTCCGTATGGTGCAACCCGAATATGGTCTCTATACAAATATATCCTGTGTTCTTTTATTGTTTCTTTGTCTTTTTTATCTAAATAGTATGCGCCGCTTTCTCTATCAGCCGCAAAATCAAAAACGAAAAAATTAAACTTGAAATCTCCACATGTTGTGCTCCTAATTTCTGTTTCACCAAATAGATTCTTCTCTGCAAAACGTTCTTTGAAAACGGTTAACCCTGAAATTTGACTGTCTTTAAGCGATAGAGCATAAGGGACGTTGTTTATTTTGTAAGTAAAACGCCCTTCTTTTTCTGAATATAAGCCATTCGTTATTTTAAGAACCGCAGAATTTTCTAATAAAGATGACAATTCTTTTATGGTCTCATCAGAATACAACAATCTGTTGTCGTTGCATTCAAAACCAATTTCGAAAAGATCTTCTTTTTTCTTTTCGGAGAATATTTTCTCGAAGATAGATTCAAGCTTTTGAGATTCGGCATTTACTTTTTTAATCTTGTCAAAAGACCATTCTCCTTTCAGGTTGGAAATCTCAATAATAGTTCCATGATCGTTACCTTGCTCAAACACAGTATTATTGACAACCACTTTTCTATCTACTAACAGAAACGGTGTTTGCTCTGAAACAGGAATGTTGATATCGTCAATGAACAACTGTTTGTCTTTGCCATCTTCAGTTAGAAAATCATCATCATACTGAGACAGTTTATAATCAATGACATATTCAACGTTTTCATCTTCGGGTCTTGTCGTAATCTTTATGTCTCTACCCAATTTAAGAATGGCAAATCGGCCTATGCCCTTTTCACCCTGAATGATACGGTGCTTCTTTGGAGTAGTCTTTACTTCTTCGTTTTCTCTTGTTTTTTTATTTGGCGTGGCGGGATTCATCCAACTATCTTCAATGACTTGCAAAGTCATACCACAGCCATTGTCTTCAACTATAATCTTTGAATCTTTGGTTTTGAGGATTTCTTTTTTCTTCTCGTCATAGCCAAAGTTGACAAAATTAACCTTGACCCAATCTGCATCGGCATCGTATGAATTTTTGATAAGTTCTGCCAATGCGATTTGCTCATTTTTTATGAGCTGTTCTCCAAGCATAGTAAGCAAACGTGCGTATGGCCTTATTTTCAACGTCTTATCCATATCAACTTACTTTTTCATTATTATCACATACTCATTCGGATACACCTTTTTGCAATTCGGATTGTCCTGTTTTGTGAACCTACCTGTATTTTTATCCCTAAGAGTAGGCATTAATTTGTGAGGAATGCTTCGTTTGATTACTTTTACCTTACACAGTCCCGCATTGCGCAAAAACTCAAAGAAAACCTCAGCAGACTTTATCTGAACGTCTTTTATCTTTGTATTGCCAATCACAATGCAGGCATAGCCGTTGGGGGCAAGTACTCTTTTCATCTCTTGGGCCACCTTCTGCATGTCATTAAAATATTGGGCAACGTCACGAGCAATATGTTTGCTTTTTCCCGATAAATCATTGACAATCTTTTGGGCTTGTTTACTATCTGAAACTATTAGTGAATCATTTCCAGAATAGGAAGAACCAATGAACTTCTTGCGAAACTCATGAATGTCAGAAATATACTCCATCCAATAGGCTGTTAACTGATGGATGTCAGCATATTCATAAGATGTCACATACGGCGGTGAAGTAATAATTGCATTTATGCTTCCCGTCGGGATTGATGTATGGCGAGCATCCTCCAATAGGATTTCACATGTGGTATCCAAGTATCCTTTCTGACACAATTCTTCATAGAACTTTCTGTTCCATTCCATCATTCTCTTACAATGACGACAGAATTCCTTAAATGGGTCTTCAAGTTTCTTACCCATGTCCCTTTGAGGCTTTGTGCCGGATTGCAACCACCATGAACAATTCTTTAAGATATGAGAGATACAAACATAGAAGAAATCCTTTATGTCATCACGAATAACCGAATGGTAAATCTTATCATACAGAAAAGCAATCTTTGCTTTTTGTGATGGAGTGAACCAATAGTCTATTCTTTCGTGCTTTTTTATATCCGCATAATCGGCTTCATTGTATTCATCAAACAACGCTACGAGATTATTGTATGCTGATTGGAGAGCATCAAGCGTCAAAGGTGTCGTCTTTACCTTGGTTATTAGCTGAGCCACAGGATTGATATCCGTCCCAACAGAAGCAATACCATGAACTTTTGCTTCAACCAAGGTCGTTCCACACCCAGCAAACAAATCTGCTATTCGAATACTATCTTGTGCATAGTCTTCAATAATCTTTCTGACGACATCAGGAAGAAACTTCGCCGGATAACGATGGTAGCCATGGGTCCATTGTTCCGTAGAACGAACATTTTCAAATGCCCATTCCCGATTTTCTGGTATGTTGTCAAAACTTATATAGCGCATAATGATAAATTGTCTTTCATATACTCTTTCTTACCATCCAAATAATCATGTATAATACCCCAATTATTTGCAAAAGTAAATATTTCTTTGAAATATTTACTTATTTACTGAATTATTTTTTTAATATTAATTATACTATTTTATTAAAAATGTTATTTAAAAATATAGTTTGTTAAAAAATATACTAACAGCTTACAATTCCATTTAACTGCAAATGCAAAACCGATAAAATCTCACTTAAAATAGAGCTGAGTATATCGTGATTGTCTTGATATTGTCTATCAGACCTATAAACAGTTCCTATCTTTTTTGTCAACGATTCCATCTTCTCGGCAATCTGAATAATGAGCTTGCCCAAATCATCGGCTTCGGCCATTTCTGAAATCTTGATTTCAACTTTGTCAACAAACGTAGCGGGACGGAGGCTCTTGGATTCGTCTAAGATGTAACTCTCTACTTTCTTACCTGAGGCTTCTTCCAGAATGTCAATAATAGATATTTGCGAATTGGCCTTGAGTGCGCTGATCAGCGAATATAGATCGGCTGGTTTGGTGTCTTGGACAATATCCACAAAATCACTGTAGAGGTCGCTGAAAACAGTGTGGTATTTCAGTTGTTCGCGAGTGATGCCATGTGTTTTCACGGTGCCATCAGGATTGTAGTCTTTCTCATCATCACTACCGTACTCATTAATATAATCAAGGCGTTTAGAGAGCGCATAATACTCCCAACTACCCGAATACTCATCAAAGTACTCATTGATGATGTTCGCCCATTCTTCCAATCGTCCAAACACACCATGAAGCCATTTCTCCCAAAGAACGGTCTCATAAAAACTCTGCATCTTGAATACCGCCAACTCGCCTGTCGCATCACTGAATGTTCGAGGAATACTCATTGATCGCAAAAGTGAGAGTTTCATGATAATACGATTGAATACTTTCGCAAGGGGCAAATCGCTCTCTATGGGTTTCAGATAATCTTTCATGTTGTCAAAACTGATAGTTACATAAATAAGTAGCTAAAAAGGCAAAATGTTTCATTTCTGAATAAAAAATAATCGTACAACAATAATAAAAAACTATAATAATTAGTATTGTTTTTATTTTTAATACATATTTAGAGAAACTTTAGTATCTTTGCAGAAAAACACCACCTTGAACATGGACATTCCTACTGGAACAAAAAAAGAAGATTTCAAAATACGGGAAGAGATTATCACATCCTTTTACGTAGAGTGGGGGCGTAATAATCCAGAGCACCGAGTGTTTAACAACTGTTTGAACGATTATATCTATGTGGCTTACTCGTCGCTCAATGAAACACGACGCCACGCAGCAAAGAGATTTCAATCGACGATGGCTGTGTTGCAACTCGACACAATATTACGAACTGCAAAACGTGTCGGCAAGCCTCTTCCCATTAAACCTGGTTCTAAAAACCAAAAGAACTTCTCAAAAATGATCAGACTGGAATGTCAACTGGATGGTATCGGCAAAGTTAAACTCTTAGTGGGAATCAAAAAGAAAACCAGGGAAATGGTCCAGTACTGCATCACAGCACTTGAATAGTAACAAAAAAAACCGTTGGAGTTACTAGGGGCCTCCCGTACCGGAGCTTCCCGTCCAACGGTTTTTCTGCTTGCAAAGATACAACGAAAACTTGATTTCGCAATACTTTTGAAGAAATTTTTTTATCGTGACTACAGCTTCTTCGGCCAAAACCTTCCCGTCCGCTTGCAATACACCTCATACTCTTCCCCGAAATCCATGCGAAGCCGCTTCTCTTCTGAAAGCACTTGGAACATCATAATAGCGATAAATCCCACAAATACCAGCAGTGCCGGCCATCTCCAAAGCAACACACAAACGCCAGCGAAATAGATGAAACTACCCGTCAGCATGGGGTTGCGGCTCAAGCGATAGGGACCTTCGGTCATCAGGTGTTTGGTGCGAGGCGCCACCTCGTGGCCAAAGGCGTCCATGGGGTTGCCGTCGCCCTTGCGGCGCATATAGACGATGGACCAAACGCTCAACGACAGGCCGAGCAACGCGAGCACTAGAGCAATCACCCAACGCCAGATGGGGACTGCCAACAAACAAGGCATCCCTGAAACCCACCACATCAGTGCAGGGATCAACAGCACGAATAGCAAGCCGCCAAGGGCATAGCCGAGTATTTCTTTGAGTTTTTTCATCCCATGGTAGTTATTATTGGTCCTCGCCAATCGTTTCATTGGCTTTTATTGTCTCTTTCAACCATCGATAATCCTCCAGCAGGTTCCAAAGCCCGTCCTCGCTCAGCACACCACGCTTAAGGTCTTTAGGCAACAGTCCAGCCTCATCAGCTTCAAAGTCAGAACGCCAGTCGGGACCGTCGTAATAGGCTTCCAATTCCTCGATGTCAGGTGCCAGTACAGCGAAATCTTTAAGGGCGCTTTCCAATCGTTTGACAACCTCCTCACTCTTGTCGAAGAGGGCTTCCATTCGGGTGATGCGTTCGATCCGTTCCATAGGCGAAAAAGGTGATGGCCTTTATTCCACAATGGTCATCTCATCCACCAGATGCCTGGCACCGGCGAACTTATCCATGATAAAGAGCACATAACGGATATCCACCGAGATGTTGCGGCAGATGGCGGAATCGTAGATCAAATCGCTCATGGTGCCTTCCCAGCAGCGGTCGAAGTTCAGGCCCAGCAGCTGGCCGTCGGCGTTGAGGATTGGGCTGCCCGAGTTGCCTCCCGTGGTATGCACACTGGCAGTGAAAGCCACATGCATGGTGCCGTCCTTGTCGGCATAACGCCCATAATCCTTGTTGTTGTAAAGCTCCTTCAACCGAGGCTCTACCACGTAGTCGTAGATGTCGGGGTTCTCCTTCTCCATGATGCCGTCCAAAGTGGTGAAATGACGGTAGTTCTTGCCGTCCTGGGGCTTGAAGCCCTCCACCTTGCCGTAGGTCACGCGCAAGGTAAAGTTGGCGTCAGGCGAGAAGCGTTTCTCGGGTTCCATCTGCATCTGTCCCTTCATGTAAAGACGCTGCAAGCGGTCGATTTCCTTGTTGATGGGCCCCATCTTCGGGTTGACCTCCTCGCGATAAAAACCGATCATGCTCTGATAGGCCTGAAGGGCGGGATCTTTCTGTAACTTCTTGAGCTTGTTAGGCTTGAAGTGATCCAAGAAATCATTGACTTGCTCCTCTGAGGCAAATATCGACTTCTTGAAAAGCTGCTCCACGTAGGCGTCAACATCCTTGATCTCGTTCAGGAAAGAGGGCCGGAAGTCGGCAGGTTGGTTCTCCAGGTATTCGCTCAGCATGGTCCTGGCCACCTCCTCGTCAATGGGTTGGTAATAGTCCTTGAAAAATGCCTGCGTTGCCTTCCGTAAAGAAGCAATCATCTTGTCAACGTCCTCTTGTGGGGTGTCGGCGGTGACCTGCGACAACTTGTTGAAATTGCCCGCAAAGTCAATGATTTCGATGTTCAATCCGGCATTGCTCAGATAGGTGTATGCCACACGGTAAGGTTCCAGCTCCTTGTATTTCTCCTCGAACTGTTGCAGCAGATTAAAATAAAATGAACGTTGGAATGTGACATAGCACCATTTTTCAAAAGCCTCTTCGTAATAGCGTTTCTTCTCTACCCCATGGAAATGGTTGATGCCCTCGGTGACACCCATCCACTTCTTCCAGCCGTTGCCCAATCCAGCGTGTTTCGAGGCATATTGGATACGCACCTTCTTGTCTTGCTCCTGATACTTGTTATAGATATCCAGAATCTCTCCGCGAAGCCTTACTGCGATGGGATCGATCACGTTGGCTTCCTGATCGACGGCCACGGCAGGCAGGTACTCGTTGGTGCGGGCGGGATAACCGAACACAAAGGCAAAATCGCCTTCCTCGGCGCCTTTTAGTGAGATGTCCAGATGTTTGGCTGGCTTATATGGAACGTTGTCAACGCTATAGTTGGCCGGATGACCGTCTTTGTCGGCATATACGCGAAACACACTGAAATCGCCCGTATGGCGCGGCCAAACCCAGTTGTCGGTGTCGCCACCGAACTTGCCTATGTTGCTCGGGGGACAGCCCACCAGTCGCACGTCGGTAAACACCTCGTTGAGCAAAAGATAGTACTCGTTCCCTAGGAAGAAAGGCTTGATGGAGACTTTATACTTGGTGGACTTTTCCATCTCGGCGACGATCTCCTTGATGCTTTGGTCGATGGTGGCTTGACGCTTTTCTTCCGACATCTCGTCGGTGACGTGCTGCAACACCTGCTTGGTGACGTCGCGCATCTCACGGAGAATGGTGACGCTCAAGCCTGGACAAGGCAGCTCCTGCGAACGGTCCATGGCCCAAAAGCCGTCGGTGAGGTAGTCGTGCTCCACGGAGCTATGTTTTTGGATCCAGTCATAACCGCAGTGATGGTTGGTGAGCAACAGACCGTAATCGCTGACAATCTCGCCCGTACAGCCGCCGCCAAACAGCACAATGGCATCTTTCAAACTGCTGTGGTTGATGCTATAAATGTCATCGGCAGTGATGCGCATACCCATCTCTTGCATCTCTTTCTCGTTGTACTGAAGCAACATCGGGATCCACATGCCCTCGCCGGCAAAAGCCATCATCGAGGTAATCAAAAAAACAATTAATAGGTGTAACTTTTTCATTTCTTAAGCGTTTTATCGTTGTGGTTACAAAAATAAGTAGATTTTTTTCATTTTTTCTTGACACAATCAAAAAAACATGTACTTTTGCAGTGTTTTAGTAAACTAATACACCAAACAACTAACGGATGATACGGTTAGAAAACATCAACAAGACCTACTTCGGAGCCCAGCCGTTACATGTGTTGAAGGGCATCAACCTCAACGTGGAAGACGGCGAGATGGTGAGCATCATGGGGGCTTCGGGGTCGGGAAAATCGACCTTGCTCAACATCCTTGGCATCCTCGACAACTACGATACCGGCGACTATTACCTTAATGATAAATTGGTGAAGGACCTCACCGAAAACCAAGCGGCTGACATGCGCAACCGGATGATCGGCTTCATCTTCCAGTCGTTCAACCTCATCCCTTTCAAGACGGCGATGGAGAATGTGGCCTTGCCGCTTTATTACCAAAATGTGAACCGCAAGAAGCGCAACCAGCTCGCCATGGAATATCTTGAACGCTTTGGCTTGAAGGAATGGGCCGACCACTACCCCAACGAGCTCTCCGGAGGACAGAAGCAACGTGTCTCCATGGCTCGCGCCCTGGTGACCCAACCCAAGATCATCCTCGCCGACGAGCCTACCGGCGCCTTGGACAGCAAGACTTCCGCCGAGGTGATGCAGATCCTTCGCGAAGTGAACCAGACAGGCATCACCATGGTCATCGTTACACATGAACGGGGCATCGCACTCCGCACCAACAAGATCATCCACCTGAAAGACGGCGTCATCGAAAACATCGAGACCAACAACCCTGACCAACTCGACTTCAACCAAGAAATCAAATAATGGACTTCTGGCAAGAAATATTCATGGCGCTGCGGCGCAACAAGCTGAGGACTTTCCTCACGGGATTGGCCATCTCATGGGGCATCTTCATCCTCATCGTGCTCCTCGCCGCTGGCAACGGGTTGATGGATGCCGTCGGAAAACAGTTCAGCAGCCGCTCCACCAACACCTATACCCTCTATGGCGGAATGACCTCCAAGCCCTACAAGGGACACAACAGCAACCGGTGGATCCCATTAACCGACAAGGACATCCGGCTGCTTGAGAACAACTTCCCGCATGTGGACCAGGTATCGCCTCGCGTAAACAGCGGCGGCAATGCCGTTTATGGCAACCAGTTAAGCCCCATCGTTTTGAGCGGAGTGCGACCAGTGTATGCCAAGACCAATGATGTCGAGATGACCATGGGTCGATTTATCGACGAACTGGACGAGAAAAATAACGAGAAAGTGCTCGTTATCGATGAAAATGTGCAAGAGCAACTCTTTGATCCAGAGGAAGATCCTGTTGGTAAACTCATTTTCGTCAATGACATCGCCTACAAGGTCATCGGTGTTTGGAAAGGAAATCCCAACTCAGGCGGCGGCGAATGCTTTGTACCCTTCTCCACTTTGAAAAAGATCACCAACAAGGATGAGTATTCCATGCTGAATTTCACCACCTACGATCTCGACACCAAAGAGGCCAACGAAGCATTTGAAAAGTACTTAAGGACCCAATTGGCCCACTTACATGAGTTTGACCCTGAGGACAATTCTTCCATCTATATCATAAGCACCATGTTGCAATACCTGCAAACCAACAAGATCATGAACACCTTGCAGATCTTCATCTGGATCATCGGCATCGCCATGCTCATCTCAGGTATCGTGGGCGTAAGCAACATCATGCGCATCACCGTAAAGGAACGTACCAACGAGATCGGCATCCGCAAGGCCATCGGTGCCAAATCGCGTTCGATTTTGGCCTCCATAGTTGTTGAATCGATGATCATCACTACTCTGTTCGGCTATATCGGGATGTGGCTCGGCATGATGGTGGCTGACCTCAGTGGCGATATCATCAGCAAAGCCCAAGAAGGCAACATGGTTACCATCAACATCGTGCCTTCCATCGACCTCGGCATCGTGCTGATGGCTACGGCACTGCTTATCGTCTGCGGTGTGCTGGCAGGCTTCTTCCCTGCCCGCAACGCCGTGAAAATCAAACCTATTGAAGCAATGAACTACAGATAACACCCAGGATTATGTTCGACTTTGACGGATTGAAAGAGATTTGGCAGACCATTGCCCGCAACAAGACCAGGAGCTTGTTGACTGCCTTCGGCGTGTTCTGGGGTGTCTTCCTCCTCGTAGTGCTTTCCTCCACAGGCAACGGCTTCGAGAATGGCATGATGCGCCAAGTGGAAGGCGTGACACCCAACACAGGACTCTTCTTCACAGGGACGACCAGCGAGCCTTATAAAGGCTACCAAAAAGGTCGCAACTGGTCGATGAATCTTTCCGATTTGGAGGCCATCAAAGACAACGTCCCCAACATCGTCGCCATCTCGCCCGAGGCAAGCGTATGGACCTCGGAGGACAAAAACGTGGTGTATGGCAACCGTAGCGGGAGTTACACGGTGAAAGGCGTGATGCCCGAGTACGACTACATCATGAAGTCGAGGATCCTGAAGGGCCGTTTCATCAACAACGCCGACATCGCCAACCACCGCAAGGTATGTCTGTTGGGAAAACGCGCCTACGAAGAGCTGTTCGACAAAGACGAGAATCCCTTGGGAAAAATGATTCGGGTAAACGGCCTCTATTTCCAGGTGGTGGGCGTCATCAGCACCTACAACACCAACGTGCAAATCAACGGCAGCCCCGACGAGTCGGTCGTCCTGCCCTTCACCACCATGCAGCAGCTATTCTCGAAAGGCGACAAGATTGACTTCTTTATGCTGGCTGCCTCCGACAACGCTTCCATTGCAGAGGTCGAAGAAAAGGTCAAGCAGCTGCTCAAGGAACGGCACGACATCGCCCCTGATGACAAGACGGCCATCAGCTCTTTCAACCTGGAGGAGGTCTTCAAGATGTTCAAAGGCCTGTTCCTCGGTATCCATATCCTGATTTGGATTGTGGGCCTGGGCACCTTGTTGTCGGGCATTATCGGCGTGAGCAACATCATGCTGGTGACCGTAAAGGAACGCACCCGCGAGATCGGCGTGCGACGCGCCATCGGAGCCAAACCTAAAAACATCATCACACAGGTGCTTTCAGAGAGTCTGCTGCTCACCACCTTGGCGGGTTTGGTGGGACTTTGCATCGGTGTGGGCATCATGGCCGTGGTCGGGATGGTCGTTTCCAACATGCTGAGCGACAACATGATGTTCCAGGATCCGAACATGAGCTTCACCGCTGCCGTGACAGCGACCATAATAGTCATCATATCCGGTCTTCTGGCTGGTGTCTTGCCTGCCTGGAGAGCCATTCAAATCAAGGCGATAGATGCCATCAGGGAGGAGTAATAACTATGAGAAGAAACTACGAATTTTACGAATTCGATGCATGTTTGGGTAAACAATTTCGCAACTTCGTTGCGGATTTCACGAAGGTACAAAAACCTATCACTTTGGTAATAATCCGCAACGAAGTTGCGAAATTCACTAGTAAAAAGAAAACTAATAATTTGTAGAATTCGTAGTTGACTGTTGATAATCATAAAATCTAAATAAAATGAAAAAAGTATTCAAAATCTTGTTTTTTATCTTGTTAGGAATCGGAGTCGTTTGGACATTCGTGTATCTCTTCAAGAAATCGAAACCTCAGGAAACCGTTTACGAGATCGTGGAGGCTCGCATCGACACGATCCAGAAATCGACCGTGGTCACCGGTCAGATCGACCCACGTGACGAGGTGGCCATGAAGCCCCAAGTATCGGGCATCATCGCCGAGATCCTCAAAGAGCCGGGACAACAGGTCAAGCAAGGCGAGGTGATCGCCGTGGTAAAGGTCATCCCCGATGTGAGCAGCCTCTCAGCCGCTGAGTCGCAGGTGCGCGTGTCCAAACTGAACCTCGACAACGTAGAGAAAAGCTACCAGCGTCAGGAGAGCTTGAAGCAGAAAGGCCTCATCTCAGCCGAGGAATTCGAGAAGTCGCAGCTGGAGTACCAGCAAGCCAAGGAAAGCTACAGCAATGCCAAAGACCAGCTCAACATCATCAAGGAAGGCATCTCGAAAAGCGCCAAGGAATACAGCAACACCAAGATCCGCGCCACCATCTCCGGCATGATCCTCGACATCCCCGTCAAAGTAGGCAACTCGGTGATCAACTCCAACACCTTCAACGACGGCACCACCATCGCAACCATCGCCAACATGCAGGACATGATCTTCAAAGGCAAGCTCGACGAGACCGAGGTGGGCAAGATCCATGAAGGAATGCCCATCACCTTGACCATCGGCGCCATGAACGACCGCAAGTTCAACGCTGAGTTGGAGTACATCGCTCCCAAAGGCACCCAGGAGAACGGTGCCGTGTTCTTCGAGATGAAAGCCCGCGCCATCTTGCCCGATGACGTCTTCGTCCGTGCCGGCTATTCGGCCAACGCCGAGATCATCCTCGACCGCGCCGCCGGAGCCGTCGTGGTGCCTGAGAGCTGCATCAGCTATGAAGACGGCGAGACCTACGTGTATCGTTGCACCAAGGAAAGTCATCCCCAGGAATTTGAAAGAAAACAAGTTGAAGTCGGACTCTCTGACGGTGTCAACATCGTCATCACCGACGGCTTAAAAGCAGGAGAGAAAATCCGCGGCAATGAAATGGAAACCGAATAGTTTTTGATTATGAAAAAGTTATTGATATTTTGCCTCATAGCAGCCACCTTCACGAAGGTGTACGCCCAACAGGTGTGGACCTTGCAACAATGCATCGACTACGCCATGGAGCACAACACAGGCATCCTCCAAAGCCAGTTGCAGCAACAGAATGCCGACTACCAGCTCAAGATGAGCCAAAACTCTTGGTTGCCATCGGTTAGTGCCAATGCCTCTGAAGGTTTGGGGTTCGGCCAGTCGCCTTCCTACACCGGCGTGTATGTGTCCGACAACTCCTCATCCGCCTCTGTAGGCATCAACGTCTCCATGCCCCTCTTCCAAGGCCTGAACATCTACAACACCACCAAGGCCGATCAACTCAACCTTTTGGCCTCTGTACAAGACCTGGAAGCCGCCAAACGCGACCTTAGCTTGGCCATCATGGCCTACTACATGGACGTGGTCTATTGCAAAGAGCTGAAAGGCGTGGCAGAACGTCAGCTGGAGCTCTCGGAAACTCAACATCAACGCACCCAGGAGCTGTTCGAAGTCGGCAAGGTGCCCGAGTCGAATGTCTATGAAAGCGCCGCCCAGGTGGCATCCGACCGCGCTTCACTCACCGAAGCGGAAAACAACCTCATGTTGAGACTGTTGGACCTTACGCAAGCCATGGAGATCGACGATATCGAGGGCTTTGACGTGGTGGCACCAGACGCCTTCATGACGGAAGACGAACTGCCCCTCACTTCGGCCCAAGCCACCATCCAACACGCTTTGAAACATCAGCCCGAGATGCTGTCAGCACAATATAAGCTGGAGCAAGCCCATTACGAGCTCAAAGCCGCCAAGTCGGCCTGGTATCCATCGCTGAGCCTGTTTGGTGGCTATTCCAACGGCTACTATCATTATTTTACTGGTGGAAACGCCAACGTCCCGTTTTCGCAACAACTCCAGACTAACGGCCGCACCCAAGTAGGGGTGTCGCTCAACATCCCGATCTTCAACAGCATGCAGACCAAATATCGCGTGAAGATGACAGAGTTGGGTATCGACAACCAGCAGCTTAACATCGAGAATACCGGCAAGAAGCTGAAGAAGGAGATCCAACAAGCCTATTATAGTGCCGTTGCCGCCAAGCAGAAATACGTGGCTGCAGAGAATAGTCTAGCCTCGTCGCAGCTGGCCTACGATTATGCCCAAGCCGGTTACGAAGCGGGCAAGACCACCCTGATGGAGCTCAACGAGAGCAAGAATCGCCTCTACAAGGCCGAGTCGAGCATGCTTCAGGCCAAATATGAGTATCTGTATCGCTGCAAGGTGATGGCGTTTTACAATGAAGACTAATCGATCTTCATCCGATAAAGTTGTTTGGCGTGGTTGTCTTCCTTGGAATAGAGGAAATATAGCATTCCGTCGCGCACCTGTGGGTTGAACACAAAGGTAAAGCCATTCAGCCTTGCCACTTCATCGGCTTTGCCCGTGTTGGTGTTGATTTTCTTCAGGACCATCACGCCGTTTTCCTCAAACACCGCATAAAACTTGGCCTTTTCTTTGTCCAGCAACACCAGCCGTTTCCAATCCTTGCGCATCTGCCATTTATTGTCCCAGGTCCGCTCCCGATGGAAAGTCAACCAACCAGAGCCAATACGCTGTGCCTGATGGTTGAAATAGATGATCTTGTCAGCCTCAAAATTGAACAAAAAAATCGTGTCGTTCGATTCAAATACAGGATCGTAAATGACTTTGAGAAACAGGAGGTCGCCGCCACCGCCGAACTTTCGATAGTTCTCTGCCATGTCGAGCCCGCCAGTGTTAGCGACATAATCCAAAAAATAGCCTTTGTCTGGTTTGCCGATTTCGTAATAGTTATAATAAATCTCCTGGGCGCGGTCGCCATAATCGGCCACGATAAACACTTCGTCGTTTGCCAGCACGTTGTTTCCCATCATGGCGTAGAACTCCTCCAGCCGCATACCGTAGAATAGTTCCATGTTCATGTACTGGCCGCGGTATTGCCGATGACCGATCTGGTAAGTGGAGTCGGGACCAATCAGATGGATTTGGTCATAAACGTCTTTATAAAGCCGTTGGAACTTCCTCCGTATAGGCAACACAGAGAGCGTGTCGAAGTTCATCGAGAGGTGCAGCAACGAGCAACTTTCATCCTGTCGGTAGGCAATCATGTAAAAACCCAAGTCGTTGAACTCGTAGTCAATCAGGCTGTTCACCTTGTTACGATAAGCCAACACGGGAGCTGATCCTATGATATCCACTTCCAACAAGCTGTAGGCATTTTCCAGCATCATGATGGGGACTTCCTTTTTCGAAAAATCCTCTTTCTCGATGACAAAGCGGGTATATTCGTAAGTCAGATGCGAGAGGCAAAGCGTGTCGCCCACTTTGGCTTTGTTCACGGTAAAATTGCCGTTTTTGTCGGAAACCGAAAGCAACAGCGAGTCAACGGAATAGATATTCACCCCTTGAATGGGTTGTTTTCTCAAGTCAATGCATCGGCCATGTATCACGCCTTTGTTTTGGGCAATGACAGTCAACACTGACAACAGCGTCAATAGCAAAAACAAGATTTTCTTCATGGCAATCAAGGTTTTATTGCCACAAAGATATAAAAATCTATTCTGTCCATGTCGTTTTCGTCCCGAATCACTGAAAATCGATGGTAACTGTTGATTATTACAAAAAAAGCTAACTTTGTTTGCGAAATGGTGGCTGTTTACCACCTATCAGGCAACATCATTCGACATGGAAGAAATCATCACCTTTCTCACCAACGTGCTCCACAACAACAACCGCGAGTGGTTCCATGAGCACAAACAGGAATACCAGAACGCTCAGGCCAAGTTCAACGCCATTGCCGAGCAGATCATCGCAGGAGTGCAGCAGTTCGACCCCGACATGCAGGGACTGACGCTGAAAGATTGCACCTATCGCTTCTACCGCGACACCCGTTTCTCGTCCGACAAGCGGCCTTACAAGACGCATTTCGGGGTGTTTGTCTGCAAAGGCGGAAAGAAATCCATGCTCAGCGGCTATTACTTCCAGGTGCAGCCGCGTGAGTCGGAGGACTATTTCAGCGGCAACATGCTCTGCACAGGGATGTACATGCCTTTTCCCGAGACCTTGAAAAGCCTACGCGAGGAAATCCTTTACGACGGACAGCCTCTTTCCGAAGCCATCAAAAAGGCCAAAGGCTTCACCTTGGATACCGGTCGCGCCATGAAACGAGTGCCCAACGGCTATCCCAAGGACCATGCATACGCCGAGTTCTTCAAGCAACGCGACTGGCTGCTGGTGAAGGAAGTCGATGACAAACATCTTTATAGCCCGAACCTTGTGGAGTGGGTGCTTGACGAGTTCAAGATAACCAAGGACTTCTGCCAATGGCTGAATCGAGTTGACGGTTGGAAAATAAAAGGATGACATCTGGATAATTTCGTCTCGGTTTTATCAAATAATTGGTGTTTTTTCGTCTCGGTTTTGTTAAATAGTACTATTGTTGCCAGCGAAAACACCAATTAAAACTCAGGAGATGCCATCAAGAGCCTTTGGTCGTTCAAGGAGGACTTCCCGGAGCTTCACGTCGTGGCAGCGGGATCATTGTTGGAGTTTGCCCTCAAAAGGCTTTCGTCTTTTGGTGTGGGACGGATACGTTCGTTATTCGTCTATCCTTTCTCGTTTGACGAGTTCCTGGTGGCTGAGGGAAAACCCCTCCGAAAAGAGGGGTTAATCTGTGTTATCGCGGGGGGAACATGCCGAAACCCGCCCCTTACGTCTTGATAATGCACTGGTTTTTCACTCCGTGTCCGCGACCAACTGATTGCAAAGATACAACAATTTTCTCAGTCTGTTAAGAGGCTTTTGTGTTTTTCTTCTCTGCCTCGCACACCGAGTTGGCGTCGGCGAAGTACGTCTTCATACTCGTTGATAATCTCATCATTAAACAACAGCACAATCCGTCCTTCAAACACATAGTCTAACAGCAGTACAGTGGGAGAATCCTCTCTTTTCGATAACAAAGAGGATACTAACATTAGTGTCAAAAACGGCATAGTATGTCATCATTGGGCAACGGCATTTTTCTTTTCTTTTCTCGCTTGACGAATTTCCTCATTAATCTCATCAAGAGTCAATTTGGAATTACCATTCATCTCACTTTGCTGCCGCATTAACTCAATGGCCAAACGAGCTCGTGCCTTTCGACTTGAATAAAACTGAATCAACAGCTGTTCGATCTGCTGTTGTAGCCATTGTTCAAAATCGGTTTCATTAGCAAAAGAAGGCCGAACTTTTTCAATTATTGAGTCGTTAATCGTAATGTTATAGCTACACATAACACTTCGCTTTTTTCGATGCAAATATACAACATTATTTCATATTTCGCAAGGCGTTTTTATGCTTTCACGAAGACTCCGCTCCCGAAGACGAACTTTCCCCTATCAACTCCTGGATCTTCTCCTCGCTCAAGCCCATCGATTGCATTTTATCTGCGATCTCCTTGATTGCCTGTGCTTTGCCTAGTTCCATTCCTTTTTCCATTCCTTTTTCCATTCCCTTTTCCATCCCTTCTTGCATCCCCTTCTTCATCCCTTTTTCATACGAGTAATTAATGGTACTTAGATTGTCCCAGTAGTGCTTCCGGCTCATCATGTAGGCAAAACGCTGCTCTCCGTCGAACATCCCTATCCTCGCCTCCTCGAAGAACTTCGTGAACACCTGTTCCTGCAGCTCTTTGGGTTGTTTTAACAGGTAACAGATATTCTTTATCACGAAGAGCCACTTGTCACGCATCGTCACCAACTCATCCTCTTTCTTTGTGAATTTCGGCATCTCCACGTAGTAGAATGTCAGCTTGTCATAGAATTCATGGTGGTCTTTCGTGTCTTTCAGCATGACCTTATGGATATAGCTGTCATCGCCGTACTCATTGTTGGGGAATACAAAATCGAGGATGCCGATCACACACACATCCTTGAGCTCGTGATCCCAAGGGCCTCTTGGTCCCTGATCCACAATCGTAGCCGAGGCGTAATAAACGGTCCTGTCCTTGAAATAAGGCTGGTCGGAACGTTGCATCTCCACCACAAAGTACGTGTCGTCCTCGGTCTTGCAAAACACATCGAATACCGAGCTGCGGTCGCCATAGTACGGTCCCAGTTGTTCCGTATTGAGGTATGTCAGATCCACGATGGTCTTTCTGTCACCGTCAAACAACGCATTGAGAAAACTTATCAGGATGTCCTTGTTCGGCTCCCTGCCGAACAGCTTCTTGAACCCAAAATCCGTGTAGGGGTTCATAAAGACTTCATTTTTGTAGATTTCCATATTTTTGTACTATTTTAAATAATTCCATGCAAAAATAGACATTGTTTTTTACAATTTCACAATTATGGAAAAAATTTCTAATTTTTATTATTAACCGTTTATTATTCACTGCTATAATTCACTCGAATATTTCTATCTTTGCCGCATCTTAACTGATACATCATGAAAGCAAAGTCACTCCTCTTGGCAGCGATCGCCCTGATGCTCACTGCCTGCAACAACAAGGAACCTCAATTCAAAATCAATGTGAACCTCGCCAACGCCGATGGACAAACGGTCTATCTGCAAAAAGACGGGCAAGTGCTCGACTCGGCAGTCATCCAAAACTGGGATGCCACCCTCAAGACCCCGATCTGCTCCGACAACGAGATGTATGCCATCATGCTCAAGTCGTGGCGCCGTCCCCTGTCGTTCTTCACCGACAACAAAGACATCTTCCTTGAAGGCGATGCCCAAAACCCGAACGCCATCGTGGTGAAAGGCTCGGAAACCCAAGCGCGTTTGGATGCCTTCAACAAAGGCTATTATGAAATGGAAGCCAAATTGGAAGCCGACAGCACCATCAACCCTGCCGATGGCGAAGAGATGCTGAAGATGCACTGCTTCGACTACGTCTGGGATCACCCCACCGACCCCGTGGCGCATTATGTGCTGTATCGCTACAAATGGGCTTTCGGTCCCTGCGAGATCCGCACCATGATCGACAACATCCATCATGCCGACAGCACCCTCTGCACCAGCAACCTGAAGTTGGCCGAGGAGTATGTGGAAAAGCTGGAACGCGTTCAAGCCGGACAGCCCATCATCGACTTCACCCAAAACGACCCCGACGGCAACCCAGTGACGCTTTCACAATTGGCTGAAGGCAAGTTGCTGCTGGTGGACTTCTGGGCTTCGTGGTGCCCCGACTGCCGCAAGGCCAACCCCGATGTGGTGGCCGCTTACCAGAAATATCACGACAAAGGTTTCGACGTGTTGGGCGTGTCGTTCGACACCAACAAGGAAGCCTGGCTTGCCGCCGTCGAGAAGGATGGCTTGACCTGGACGCAGGTCTCCGACCTCCAAGGCTGGGGCAATGCCGCCGGTGCCCTCTATTCCATCGCCTTCATTCCGCAGAATGCCTTGATCAAGGACGGCGTGATCGTCGCCCGTAACCTCGAAGGCGACGCCTTGATGGATGAAGTTGCTGCCCAATTGGGTAAATGATTCAATCAAGATCAATCCTCTCTACGAAGCTCTTGATATCACCTGTAGAGGTTTGTCCCCGTTTCATGATATACAGGTGACCGCCATAAACCGTCACCTTGTTGAACAAATCGACATCCAGTCGTGTTTTGGGGATGGTTTGGCCTGTGCTGAGGTCAATTTCATGCAGCCAACAACTGATAAATGTATAAAACTTATTGGTTTTGAGATCCTGCAAGATATAGGGTTTCCAATCGTTTTCGTTTTGATAATCGATAACACATGCACTAAGCTCGTTAAGATCCAAGTCTGACTGACGAATCAAACCGACGTTATGGTCGAAATACACCAACTTGTCGTCCGCCAACGCCAAATACGCCGCACTTTTGCAAAACCAAGCGCCTCGTACAAACTCATGCCAAAGAGAAAGTGTCGGGCCTCGGCCGTTTTCTGGTGGGTGCAGTGCGGCAAATCTCATCTCATCCGCGATGTCCACCAACTTGTCTGAACCATCATCAACAAACAAGGGTTCCAATTGTTTCGTTTCAATATCTATTCGATAAAACGAAGTGGCCAAACCGCCCATCCAGCCGACTCTAAAATAGAGATGCTTATCCGTCATAAACTGGCAATCGCCCATCGTGCTGAAATAATGTCTCCGCTCAACCGGAATATATGTATAGGGCTTGTCTTTATAATGTATTTCATAAACGCTGTCGGCAGCGACCAGCTGACAATTCCCCAGACAATCCTTCAATAGCAAAACAGGCTTGATGTCTTTACGAATGGGCAAGGTGTCAAATACGGCGAGTTCCTCATCCGCCAACAAAAGACGGTAATTGTTTCCGTTGCCTTGCAGCATGCATACCGTGCCGTCATACATCTCGAAATCCACGATGATGTTCCTGCCGCCTTCAAAGCGCGGCCGTTCTGCCAAAACGCTCACCTCCTCCAAGGCGTACTTCTGTTTCTGCATCTTGAAACTGATGTTGATGGAATCCTTTTCCAATTGTTTCTGCAAAAGACTTACAACGGTGTCTTGATAACCGATGCAAGAATAATGGAGGTTGATCCGCTTGTTTTTTTCGGTCAGCAACAACTTGTAATGTCCTTTGGCATCGGAGACCGTGCCGTTTTGCGTGTTGAGTACGCTGATGTTGACATTCTCCACGCCGAGATTACCATAGACCAAAGTCTTGTTTTGTGCCCGACCGTAGAGGATGGCAACCATGGTCAGAAGCAACAAAAGCTGACGTTTTAATGCAATGCGTTTCATGGCTCAATTTTTACTTGGTAAAGTGATTTCCGATTGTTGTTGCCCGTGGGATAGAGGAAATACAGCACCCCGTCATGCACCCGTGGCAACTCCGCAAAGGGATAGCCGCTGAGGTCGAGAACGGGTTTTGCCGTACCCGTCGGCAAGTCGATGCGCATCAAGGTACACAGTCCGTCGTTGACGAAAAACGTATAGAACTCCTTTCTGGCACGATCCACCATCATGCTCTTCTTCCAACGCTTATCTACCGCCCAATGGCCATTCCATTTCTTGTATTCATGAAAAGTGAGCGGATAGCGCTCCAACTCCCTGCCGACTACATCATACACTACGGTTTCGTGATCGGTGTAGGCAAAGAGATAAAACTTGTTGTCGATGCAATATATCGGATTGTAGATGTGCAGCATGGACGGGAAAAAATTGGCAGCAAAAAAGTAGAACCGATCGTCGTATGCCTCGAGAAAGTCGTCACGAGCCACTTCGTCCACGATATGTTCCAGTAGATATATCGTGTCGGCGGTCGGAGTGACGCAATAGTAATACTGTTCCAAGCCATAAAAGGCGTACCGTCCTGTGATGACGATGCTATCGGACGCAGCTACGATGAGCGCGTAGGTCTTGTAAAAGTTCTCCATGGAGATGGGGGCATACAAGAACATGTCTTTCTTTGCTCCATTGATGGTTTCGGTGAAGCCTATTTGGCAAGCGTTCTCATTGCTGATGACATGGATGAATCCATAAAAATCCTTGTAGAGGTTTTCGTAGGAAGACGAGATTCTCATCTCGTGCAAAGTATCCATCTCGAATGAAAGATGCAACAAGGCCGTGTTATGTCGGCGATAGGCCACTAAGTAAATGCCATCATCGGCAATTACATAATCAACGACACTTCTCACTGGGTTGTCGAAAGCGATACGCGGCGCGTTGGCAGTCACTTCCACTTCGAGCAACTCGTGTTTTTTTGTGTTCATGCTGATGTTTATCGGCTTGCCGTCCAGATCCTTGTCCTTTACGGTGTAGTACACGGGTTCGTAAGCCACGTGCGCAAACCGAAACTTGTCGCCCGCTTTAGCGCGCTTGTAGGCGAAGCAGCCATTCTCGTCGGTAATGGAAACGAGGACCGAATCACGTACATAAACACTTGCGTTTTCAATGGCTTTCCCTTTCTCATTTTGGCAAATACCTTGAAGAATCACGCCGTTTTGAGCCTTCATAACGATGGGGACGGCAACGAGCAGGAACAAAACGAGCAGGAACAATATGATATAGGTCTTTTTCATGGGAAAAACGATTATTCTATCTCCATCCGATAAAGCGCCTTGCTATGCGTAATGCCGGTGTGATACATGAAATATAGTTTGCCGTCGTTCACCCTGGGCAGTTGTACGAATTGAAACCCCGACAGTCTTGCCACCTCTTTGACTTCTCCCGTTTTGATGTCTATCTTCTTCAATACCAATATGCTATCCTCCAAAAAGACCGCATAGTACTTCTTTCTGACCATATCAACCAGCACCATCCTGTTCCAAGTATCTTTCATCGGTCGTTTTCCATCCCATTTTTTGTCCCGATGGAACTTGATCGGGGTTTCTCCGACCTGTTGTGCGTTGTTGTCGAAAAACTCTATTTTGTCTGCTTCAAAGTTGAACAAAACCAAAGAGTCTCCCACCGCAAACACAGGGTCGTATATCGGTGGTGGGGGCATGATGGTGCCGAGACCGAATTTCCTGATGTTTTCCGTCAAGTCCAAGCCTTCTTCGTCGAAAGTGTATCTCAAAAAATGCGCATTGGGATCTCCTTTCTTGAAATAATGGTAATAGAGTTCCTGTGCCCCGTCGCCGTAGGTAGCAATCACAAAAATACTGTCGTTTGCCGTGGCGTTGTTCCCCATGATCTTATAGAAATCATGGTGGGACATCCCGTAAAACAGTTCCGCATCCAAATATTTGCCGCGAAGGTTCCGATGGCCAATTTGGTAGGTTGAATCATAGCCGATCAGATGGATTTGACCATACACGTCTTTGTAGAGTCGTTCAAATTTCCTACCGATGGGAAGGATGGATAAAGTATCGAGGTCCAACGAAAGATGCAACAGCGCATTGCTGCTTTTGCGATAGACAATCATATACAGGCCCATCTCGTTGATCTCGTATGCCATTAGGCTTATCATCGGTTCGTGAAAGGCGATTTTCGGCTTGTTTTCCGTCACGGTCACTTCCTCCAAGGAATAGTCCTTGGAACGCATACGGAAACTGATGTTGACGGTTTCTTTTTGCAATTGCGATGGCGTAAGACTCACCACGGTATCTTGATAGCCGATACAGGAATACAATAGGTTGACGCGTTTGCTTTGTTCGGATAGCAGCAGTGCATAGTTTCCCGAAGCGTCGGAAACTGTTCCTTGTTTGGTGTCCATCACAATGATGTTCACGTTAGGCACACCAAGATTGCCATAGACCTTGGTGGTTTGGGCGTTGGTGCCTTCAAAAAGGTAAAGCAAGGCAATAATGAGTAGGTGTTTTTTCATGGGAACAAAGTTAATGACCATGTCAATAGTTTTTGCTCCCTAAGCTGAGCGATATAGATTTTTATGGATTAAACAAGGAGTTAATCCATTGGATTTCTGAATGATAATGAAAAATGCAGTATAGATTATTGTTACCCCAGCAACTCAATTACAGGGTCTTTCCCAACTTTTTTCAAGAGATTCGAGCGGTATTTCATTACGGTGTTTTGGCTCAATTCCAGGATTTCGGCTTCTTCCTTGATGCGGAACTCAAGGAAGTTGAGCACGAGAAGGTCGTATTCCTGTTCGGTCAAGTCGGGATAAGTGGACTTCAGCCGTTCGTAGACATGAGGATATGTTGAATTGAAGGCCTCCAGGATGCGCTTTCGTTGGTTGCCCCGTGAAAGGATCTCTTTGGCTTGTTTCTGCAGATTCTCAAAGGTTTGCTTCTCGATTGCGGTTTGTGCGGCATCCAGCTTTCGGTCATAAACTTCGCGTTGGTATTGTTGCTGCTCAAGAAGGTTGGCTTCAGCCTTTTTGTGCCGTTTGTGGTTTATGAGAAACACGCCACCCATGACCAAAAGCACCAACAACGCCACCCCGCCTATCAATAGGATCTGACGATGTGACTTCTGCCGTTCGTGGGTGATGGAAAGATCATAGTTGTCGGCCAGAAACAGGGCGTATTCATTGATTTTAGGCGTATCGCCTTCATTTAAGGCAATGTCCAGAAGATATCTTGCCGCAGTCGTCTTTTGGTTGGCATCGTTTTCGAACACGGGCTCCAGATAGACCTTGGCGGAATCTGCCTGTCCCTCAAAATAGAAGGCGGTTCCGATGTCCAAATACCGATCCCAGCGACCCGTACCAGCGGGTTGGGCGTATGCAACCAAGGCCGTCGCGCAAACGATTGCCATGATGAAACGCCTTATGTTTTTCGCTGTTTTCATCGCCGCCGGAATCATTCATTTATTTTCACCCTGCTAAGTACCCCTTGTGTTTTCTCCCTATCGAAAAAGACGCTGTAGGCATAACCTCCATGCACTTTGAATGCACGCGGATAGATGTCAACACAGGCTTTCTGCCCCATGCTCACGGTGCCTTTGGTTGGGTTATACAAGCCGAGGTAATTCATGCCGTCCTTTGTAAAGACGCCGTAAGTCTTGCCCGTGGCTTCATCGGTGAGGAACTGGTTTTTAAAACAAGACGCTCCGTAAAGGACTTTCAAGGGTCGGGGATCGGAGGTGTGGAACTCCTTATCGACCTCCACTATTTTCAATCCCTGCAAATCTATCAGTTGTAATAAATCCTTGTATCTCAATGCCGCCGTGTGATACTCCTTGGCCACATTTTGCCGGTACCATAGAATCTGGAGATGGATGTTGAGTGTCTGGTTCAAGCTGCGTAAGTCGCCGTCCCAAGTGCCTTGACGAAGCTCATTGGCTCCTATGGGAACTGCGTGGTTGTACATGGCAATGATCTGGTTCAAGTGGGCTTGGCAAAGCTTGACGGCCTCCGTATTGACAAAGCGGCACAAAGGATGCGTCCTCTTTTCCGGATCGTTTTTCAGCATATAGGAATAGGTCTGCGCTTGTCCGTGGTATTCCTGGACATGATAGTCGTGCTTATCGTAAACCATGCTACGGAGCACGTAGGCGCCGTTGAACTCCAGCACAAACCTCGCCACCTTCTCCTGGAACTGCTGTTTGGAGAACGTTGTCAGCGGCACGGCTTTCAATTGTCGGTCAAAGTATATTTGCAGGCAGCTGTCCTGGTTGATCAACAGACAATCGCCGAAGCAATCGATATACAATTCTTCGAAAAACTGTTGGAATTCCGTCTCGCTCAGCTTGTTTCCGTCTAAATCGAGCAAACTCAAAATTGAATTATGACTGCGGTTTTCGAGGACGAGGATCTGGTTCCCCGAAAAGGCGACATCGGCAATATAGCGGTTGCTGCGCGTCCTATAGAAATCGGCACGAAGACTTCCGGCCAGGCACAACAACACAACGATGATCAAATACTTTTTCATGGGAACAAAGGATATGCGAAAAACCAGTTAAGTTATTGATTTTTTGAGTAATAACGAAAAAAAGAAGAGTAGTTCAGCCTATCTTTGTTGTTTTCTGATCTCTGTAATCCGAAAAGCACTTGAAGAAATCATAATCCAGCAAATTGCTGATTTTGAGCAGCATGTCGGTATATATCCAAGAACGGTTGAGGATTTTGTAGATGTTCTGCCGTGAGCAGCCCAGCTGTTTTCCCAACCAGGTGATGGTGCGTCCCTGTTGTCGAAGCACTTCCTTGATAATATGTCCGATATGGGGCTCTTCCATGATGCCGTTAGCCTAAGTCTTACTTAACGAAACTTCACCACGTTGGCCTTGACTTCCTTGAATTGCGGCATGGCCGTACCGATGGGAGCTCCTATGTAAGTGGGGTCGCAAACAATGTATTTCACCCCGTCAACCATCAGATAGTCACCGCTGACGTTTCCTTTGAAACGCACTGCAGTGGCCAAATGGCCGGGATAATGCAACAATACCGCTTCCAGCCCCATGAGTTCACGTACCAAGTTGGCGTACAAGATGGAACGATCCTCGCAGTCGCTGTAGGGATAGTAGAACGTCTCGTCAGGGAATAGCGGACGCTCGTAGCCGAACTGTTTGTCGTCGGTGGCATATTCAAAGCCAGTCTGCACAAAGTTGATCAGGATGTTGGCGGCATCTACTTCCGACTTGCCCTTGATGGCTTCACGCAACACGGGATAAAGCGTCTTCTTCAACCCTGCACTCAGCGAAGTTGCCGAATAATACTGCCACTCGGCGCTCAGCGGATAGGTGTTGTAGAAATCGATCAGGTTTTTGTTCGTTTCCACAGTAGCCGAAACGCTGGGATAACGGCGCGAGGTCACCGTGCGTTTTCCAGCAGGATTCAGTACGAAATCCTGTTGCGACTGGCTCAGGGAGAAGGAATGCTCTTTCGGGAAGGCATGATCGAAGATATAGAGACGTTGGCCCTTGAGCGAAGTGTCCATCAAATAAAAGATGCCACCGTCCAGCACATAATACGTGTATCGGTAGATCTTCTCATCCGAACCCAACAAGATGGCCATGCGTTCTTCGTTCCGTGCGATACGCACTTTGAAGCCCGACTGAGTCAGCAGGTACATGTGAAGCACCACTGCCTCGTTGGTTGAGCCTCCACAACAAGTCTCAGCCACATTCTTGGTCAGCAGGTAATAAGCCCAATCGCACATCTGGCGTTTCTCGCGATAGTCCAGGCACTCGGCTAGGATGCGGTCGAAATACAGATCGTTGAGTTGTTCCCAGAATGTAGCGACTTCATTCTCGGAAATGCCGTTAAGTTTTACCGTATGCCGATTGTCGATGCTGAACCCATAAGTGGTGCCAAACATGATCACATTACGCAAGGTGGGCGCTGGTTTGTTGCTGGGTTGTGGCTCCACTTTAATAGGCACGATGGGCTGAGGCTTCACGATAGGCTTCGGCTCGATGGGTGGGTTGCATGGGATAGGATCGGCCGAAGGCTTTTTTTTCGGATCTATCACAATGGGTTTCGGCGGTTCGGGTTTCCAAGGAATATCCTCCATGGGTTTCGCGTCGAACGATCCCCAATGCTGTTTCATAAACGAGGCATATTCATCGTTGATCTTTTTCCGAAACGCTTCGTAATTTTGATCCGATTTTTGCTTGAACTGCTCAAATTGGCTATTCGACTGATTGAGGAATTTATCCCATTCATCATCTGCCTGGCCGAAGGCGGAAGCCCCCAGACACAGGCAGACGATGAATAACCATGTCTTTTTCATGACATTACTCTTTTGGGGTTAATTGAATGTCGCCACGCACTGTCTCGCCAGCCAGCACATTCACCGTTTTGGTGTCTGTTTTGTATTCGGCGTGCCGAGCCTGGATTTTGTACTGGGCGGCTTCGAGATCAATAAATTCATAGTTGCCATCAGAGCCCGTCACCGAAGTCTTTCCCGATGGAGAAAGTGTCAACGAGACGTTTCCGATGGGCTCACCAGTATTGATGTCGGTCACTACCCCGTTGATCGAACCAAACAAGGTATATTCGTCCTCGGTGCAGCCTACAAACAGCATGGCTAATACTGCGAAAAGAAATACTTTTTTCATGTTAAGTTGAGTTTTTGATGATTACTAAATTACTGTTTAGCGTTGTATAAAGCCCTGATCTCATCGGCCGTCAAAACACGGCTATATGTACGAATGTTGTCCATCTTGCCGGAGAAGCCTCCTGTACCAAAGGATGTTGATGAATTGTAGCTAGAATTCCAATAATAATTACCAACCGTGGTCGTATCGAACAAGACCCCATCAATATATGCAGAGATAGATGAACCGCTATATGTAACTGTCAACATGTGCCATTGATTATTAAGATATGAAGTAAAAGGATTATTTGTCGTCCAATAATTCTGCGTTCTAACTGTTAATTTCGAAGCATTAGTAAAACCGATATAAAAACTAGAAGCATTAGTGGCAAACAAAATACAATTATTAGAACCTGTTTTAAACCAAACATTATATGACCATGGCACTCCATGAAGCATAATCACATAAGGCACATAAAGATATGATGTTTGGCCATCAAATTGCATACTAAATCCTTCACCACTGGGTGTGTCGGTAGAAGTCAAAGCGCCGAAATTCAATCCATCATAATTTCCTCCCCAGTCAGTAACTGCACCGTCATCAAAATTGTAGTATGCAATTAGTCCATCTGTAACCAGCACATTGCTACTGGGACAAGTAGCAGAAATTGAGATGGAAGCTTCGTTAGTCTGTCCAATCACAGCAACGGTGGTACTAACGTCACTATGGATTTTGCTTCTGTCTATAGTTGCGGTCACCAAAGTACCGCTACCAGCATTGGTACTGCCAGTCATTGGGGAAAACGACAGCCATTCCTCTGTTGGCGTTGAGATGTACCATTCAAGCATGGTGCCGGTTGCACCTACATTCTTCACCTGGAAGGTTTTCGTGGTAGCCTCTTCACCGAAATCAAGGGAGCCTTCGCTAAGCTGAAGGATCGCCATGCCGCTACCCTCAGAAGCGGCATTAATAGTGATAGATTGTGTAGATCCCGCGCCACTGAAATTCACCGAGGTGGAAACAATGCCGTCTATCATTGTACGATCTATAGAAGCTATCACTGGAGTACTGCTTCCTCCTGCAATATTGCCCGAAGTAGGTGTAATGGTAAGCCAATCCACCGTAACGTTAGAGCAAGTCCAATTCAAAGAGGTATTGGCTGGACCCGTATTCAACACATAAAAGGTCAGACTAGTGGCTGAAGTGCCAAATTCAAGTGAGTTCTCGCTTAACTGGAGTTGTGCACTGTTGCTTCCCGAAACGCTCACGTTCACGGGCAGTACGACGGTTTGGTCACCCGCTGTCACCGTAAGATTGGTCGTGGTGCTTTGCTCGATCTGATCGCGGTCGATGCTCACCAAAACAGCCACCTCTTGACCTGCATTGAGGTTACCCGACGATGGTGTGGCGGTGAGCCATGCCATACTTTCGGTGATGCTCCAACTTACAGGCAGTGAAGTGCTAGTGTTGATGATCTTGAAACTCAGTTGTGAGAAGTTGGTGCCAAAGTCCAGATACTCCACATTTAACCTAAATCCCGATACCTCGGGGGTCAGCATCATGTCGCCAGATGAGATGTTGCCCTCAATAACGGTAATGTTTTTGGTGTTGCTTTCAAAGCCCGACTTAACTCCTTGTACCGTGTATTGTCCGCTAGGAAGCTTGACAAATTCATAACGTCCATCGCTACCCGTCACGGCGGAAAGGCCTGTGGGACTGAGCGAAATGTTGACACCTTGAATCGGTTCGTTGTTTGCTGAATTAGTAACAATTCCTTGAATGCTGCCTGTCTCGGGAGCGGCGTCTTTGACGCAGGAACCCAACAGGAAAAGAAGGGAGGCTACAAATACGCCTAAAACGATTCTTGTGTTTTTCATAATATATATTTATTGTTTGGCATTAAACAAAGTCTGAACCTCAGCAGCTGTCAAAGCACGGTTGTAAGTGCGGATGTTGTCCATCTTGCCTTCGTAATAGGTGTTATATGAATCATAATAATCCAGATTTGTTCCTATATACGTTCTGGTATATTGAGACCACCATGTTAAGTTATTATGATTACATGTTTCAAACAACGCTCCATCAATATAGACACAGGCAACACTTCCAGTATATGTAACTGTTAACATGTGCCATTGGTTATTGAGGAAAGTGGTAATGGGGCCTGAAAGTCCCCAACTATAGGTGTTGTTAGGACTGATTGTAAGATTGGAGAGGGGATAACCACCAAACGCTATTCCTTGGAAATGTGTGTAATATGAAAGATTTGTCCCTAAAATGATTCTTTGTTTATCAGTTTTAAACCACATATTATATGACCAGGCACCGCTTGTGGGGAATAAAACGTACGGGATTTGGAGATACGAGGAGTTCCCATCAAATTCCATGGAAAGACCTTGTCCGTTAGGAGTGTCGGACGATGATGACGCACCTTGATTGAATCCATTGAAATTATTGCCGCTTAAGTCTGTCACGGTACCTTCATCGAAATTGTAATAAGCCATCAAACCATTGGTGACAATCACTGTGTTGTCCACGGTTATGGAAACCGTAGCAGTGGAACCAGCTCCTGTAATGATGATTTCCGTGGTTTCATTTCCCACAAAAGCATTACGGTCAACAGTAAGGGTCACTGTGCTGGGTGAATTGGCACTTGCACTTCCGCTCATAGGCGACACCGTCAGCCAACTCACCGAGGGTGTGGCGATGCTCCAGTTTACCAAGGATCCAGTTTCACCCGTGTTTCTGATTTGGAAGGTTTCTGAGGAACTGGTAGTGCCAAAATCAACCGATGTGACGGAAACATTCATGGTAGGATTGGCAGTAGAAGCCATAATGTTCACAATTGCACTTTGATCGCCTGACGTAATCGTAATCGTGGTGGAGACATCGCCGTCGAACTTGGTACGATCGATGGTGAGGTTCACGGTTTTGGACTGGTTGGCGTTGATGGTGCCTGACATAGGCGACACGGTCAACCAATTGACCGAAGGTGCAACGATATTATATGACAAGGTGGAGCCTTCATCACCAGTGTTCTTGATTTGGATGGTCTCCGACGAACTCATCTTTCCGAAATCGACAGAAGTGACAGGGACTTCTAGATTCGGATGGTAATTAGCCGCTGAAACGCTAAGGTTGGCGCTGTTGTTGGAACCGCTTACAGTGATAGTGGTGGAGACCATGCCATGGACTTTGTTGCGGTCGATCACGGCGGTCACCTGGGTGCCACTGCCCGCATTGGTGTGGCCAGTCATCGGGGTCAGCGTCAGCCAATCCACCGAAGGCGTGGCGATGGTCCAATCGAGCACCGTGCCTGCCGAGCCCACATTCTTCACCTGGAAGGTCTTGGTGGTCTCATTCTCTCCGAAGTCAATGGAGCCTTCACTCAACTGAAGGATGGCTGCGCCGGCACCTTCGGTGGCGGCACTGATGGAGATGGTGGCTGAGCTGCCGGCACCGCTGATCGTCACCGAAGTCGATACCATTCCGTCGATCTTGGTCCTGTCGATGGTGGCCATCACCGGAGTGCTGCTGCCGCCGTCGGTATTACCAGAGGTGGGACTGATCATCAACCAATCCACGTTGATATTGGAACAAGTCCAGTTGAGCGAAGTGCCCACGGGACCTGTGTTCATCACATAGAAGGCAAGGCTGTTGGCCGAGGTGCCAAAGTCAAGCGAAGTCTCGCTCAACTGCAGATGGGGGCTGTTGCTTCCCGAAACGCTCACGTTCACAGGCAGCACAACGTTTTGATCGGCGGCTGTCACCGTGAGGTTGGCTGTGGTGTTCTGCTCAATTTGGTCACGATCGATGGTCACCATCACCACCACTTCCTGACCTGCGTTGAGGTTGCCCGACGACGGCGTAGCCGTCAGCCAGCCCATGCTTTCGGAAATGCTCCAGTTGATGGGCAGCGAAGTGCTGGTGTTGATGATCTTGAAATTCAGGGACGAGAAGTTGGTTCCGAAATCCAAATAATCCACATTTAACCTGAAGCTCGTCACTTCGGGTTTCAGCGTCATGTCGCCCGATGAGACATTGCCTGCCACGATGGTGATGTTCTTGGTATTGCTCTCAAAACCCACCTTCACACCTTGTACGGTATATTGTCCCGCGTCGAGGTTGTTGAATTCATAACGTCCGTCGCTGCCTGTCACTGCCGAAAGACCGGTGGGGCTCAGCGAGATATTGACGCCTTGTATGGGTTCATTGGTGGATTCATTGGTAACGATTCCTTGTATGCTGCCCGTCTCAGGAGTGGTGTCTTTTACACAGGAGGCCAACAAGAACAGGGAGGCGCAAACGACGCCTAAAAAGAGTTTCAGTGTCTTCATAACATTAAAATTGACTAATTTCATTAAAATTGATATGCCACGGCAAATCCCGTGGACTCAGGAGTGATGGAAGGATAAAACGCCAAACCGTTTTTTGAGGTCTTCACATAACGAGTACCCGAAGCGGCAACTGCATCGATGAGGTTATAGACATAGACGGCGGCGGCAGCCGCAATGCATCCGTTACGGATATTCTTGCAGTTGCTGGCTTTGGCATAATACTGCTGAGCGTACTTTGGTTGTTTTTTGGCTTTGGTGACATAGCTGGAACGCATCCCCTCAAAAGCGACAACACCGCCCAAGGTAGCCACCTGCGAACCGAGGAGAGCCAAACCTTTGGCCTGACTGCCTTTATACATCTGACCCCAACCAGGGCAGACAGCCGAACGCCAAAGACCGGTAACACCATATTTGTCAGTGATTTGCACTTTGTCGAATTTGACCGACGAAGCCTTGGGGTTGCCCAGTGCCACCAAGAAGAAATAATTACCCATGGCACGACCGGGTTCATAATACTCGTCGATGATCTTGGCAACCACAGTAACAGGCTCGCCTTCGACCACAGCCCTCATCTCGAAATAAGTCTGTTCGTCATAGTCGTTTCCATGACTTACCACCTTTTCGCTGGAAGTAGAAGCTATCTTTACCGTTTTACTGGTTTCAAGATAATGGGTGAGTTCCTTGGGCACTAGGCCTCTAGCCTCCGAAACACTATGGGCATCAATGGAGATCACTTTGTATTCGAAGGTGTTGTTGGATGCGACAGGTGGTTGGGAAATCCAACGGGGGCGTCCGTCTTTCCCCGAAGCTGAAGCCGACCATGGGAACAGCAGCGCCGTAATACACAGCACTGCTGTCAAAACAATAAATCCTTTTTTCATTATTCTTCTATTTCAAATCTCTCCCTTACAAAATCAGAAATGCTCTTTGAGAATTCTTCTGCAAGTTTAGATTCTTCTATAGCCGTTTGCATGGCTCTCAAACGGATTTGGGCAGCCTTCTCTTCGTTGACAATGTAATAGACGTTGTATTCTTTGTTTCCATTAGCATCCTCTTTGTAAATGCCAAAGCTTTCCTTCATCTCTTTTTCAATGGCACCTGCCACCAAACGCTCGTATGAAGCAGCAAAGTTATCGAATTCCTCTCCGCCAAGACTGCCTACATTTGACGTTTCAACGCCTCTCAATACTGATTTTTTGGCAAGCTGCGCGTAGGCAACAGCTGCATTATGGTTAGCCCGGTCATGAGCCACATTGCGTGATGTAGCCTTGGAGACCCTACCGATGATTTCATAGTTGTTTTCGTCTTTTTCCATCGCCACCTTATGCTCCAAAATGGCCTCTTCTAACGTCTTTGATTGGGTATCAAGCTTCCACCCATCTTTGTTCAGTTGCTTGACAAGTTTTGAAGCCGATTTTGCCTTGGCTTTGTCTAATTTCTTTTCAAGTCTGGATTGTGAGAACACTTCATTTGAGCTTCCAATAACAAATAAGCCCATGAATAAAAGTAATGCTAACTTTTTCATTTTGTGTGATTTTAAAATAAACATTAAGATACTTATTCAATTGTTCAAATTTACCGAATACCGTGCAAAAAACTAAATTGCGATGTAATCAATATAGCGTAAATATTTATTATTATTAGTTGTCTATTTTATCTAATTTAAATTTATATAATCAACCTATAGTCATCCCTAAAACATACCTGATTTGATACCTGGTGCCCATGCCACAAAAGGTGGATTGGGATAGTCTTCCTTATCGTATTCCAAAGGCAACCCGTCGCTGATACGAAGCACCTTGCCACCGGCAGAAGTGAGGATGGCATCGGCAGCCGCTGTATCCCATTCCTTGGTCTTGCTGTAACACACATACACGTCGGCGGTGCCTTCCACCAGACGGGCAAACTTCAGGCTGCTGCCTTGGCTGTCGATGACCAAGTCGGGATGTGCGGGACGCAACACCCTATCTATGTATTCGTCCACTTCAGGTGTACGGTGCGAACGGCTTACCAACACAGTAAACGGTCTCTTCCTGTTCACGCATTCTGTCTCCCGACTTCTGGCTTCTGACTTCCAGATTTGCTTCGTCACCGGCGCATAAATCACGCCCAACACCGGCTTTTTGTTTTCAATCAAGGCAATGTTGACAGTGAACTCGCCGTTGCGTTTCACAAACTCGACAGTACCATCCAACGGGTCAACGAGCCAATAACGGCCAAAGCCCGACCTATCAGGCGGCAGGTCTTCTTCACTTACAAACGGCAAACCCGTTTCCTTCAGCGTCTCCTTGATGATGGCACTGGCCCTCAAATCAGCCTGCGTCACCGGCGAAGCGTCGTCCTTGGTATATACCTCAAAAGGCTGTGCATACACATCCATGATGGCTTGTCCAGCCAATCGAGCGGCCTTTATTGCGATTTCCATCCATGTTTTCATGCGACAAATATAAGAAAAAAAGTAAGATGGACATTGATACCATCCTCACACCTAGTTTATTAATAATAAACTATGAAATTTTTTGAATTTTTTTGGGTTTTATGCGCATTTATTCTACTAATTTTGCCGCGGATTTCGGAGGCGTCGCCTCCATTAGCAAGCAACAAAACATGACTAAAAACTTAGTAATTGTCGAGTCCCCCGCTAAAGCGAAGACCATCGAAGGCTTCCTTGGGAAGGAATACACCGTGAAGTCAAGCTACGGACATGTACGCGATTTGAACAAGAACACGCTCAGTGTCAACATAGAAAAAGACTTTGAACCCGAATACGAGATCAGCGACGACAAGAAATCGTTGGTGACCGAGTTGAAGAAACTCTCGAACGAGGCTGACACCATCTGGCTGGCTTCCGATGAAGACCGTGAAGGAGAGTCTATTTCCTGGCATCTTTATGAAGCCTTGAACTTGAAGAACAAGGACACCAAACGTATCGTCTTCCACGAGATCACCAAGACCGCCATCCTGAATGCCATCCAGAACCCACGCCAGATCGACATGGACTTGGTGGCTGCCCAACAGGCTCGTCGTGTGCTCGACCGCCTGGTAGGCTATGAACTGTCGCCACTTCTTTGGAAGAAGGTGAAGCCCTCGCTCTCGGCAGGTCGTGTGCAGTCGGTGGCAGTGCGTCTCATCGTGGAACGCGAAGAAGAAATCAAGAACTTCGTGCAGACCAGCGCATACCGCATCACCGCCCAGTTCTCTTTCATCCAGAACGGACAGGAATATACCATCGCCGCCGAGATGCCGAACCGTTTCGACACCGAAGACGAAGCTCGCGCCTTTGTGGAGTCATGCGTAAAGGCGACCTACAAGGTGGAAAACATCGAGAAGAAACCTGCCTCGCGTTTCCCAGCACCGCCTTTCACCACCTCCACGTTGCAGCAAGAAGCCGCCCGCAAGCTGGGGTTCTCCGTGGCCAACACCATGCGTCTCGCCCAACAGCTCTACGAATCGGGAAAGATCACCTACATGCGTACCGACTCCGTGAACCTCTCTAGCCTTGCATTGGGCATGGCCAAGAAAGAGATTGCCGAGAACTACGGTGCCGAATACGTCAAGACACGTCAATACCAGACCAAGACCAAAGGTGCCCAAGAAGCCCACGAGGCCATCCGTCCCACCTACTTGGACCAGCATACCATCAAAGGTACCGCTGACGAGCGCCGTCTCTATGAACTCATTTGGAAACGCACCATCGCCTCACAGATGGCCGACGCACAGCTGGAACGGACCAACGTCAGCATCGGCATCTCCTCTTCCGACAAGAAACTGACCGCCACCGGCGAAGTCATCCTCTTCGACGGCTTCCTCAAAGTCTATATGGAAAGCTATGATGACGAACGCATGGAAGACAAGGTCAGCGTCCTTCCTCCCATCGAGACCGGCATGACACTCGACCTCGAGAAGATGGAGGCACAACAGCGCTTCACTCGTCACCCACTCCGTTACACCGAGGCCAGCCTGGTGAAGAAGATGGAAGAACTCGGCATCGGCCGTCCTTCCACTTATGCACCCACCATCTCCACCATCCAAAAACGAGAATACGTCACCAAAGGCGATGTTCCGGGCGTGACCCAGCAGTTTAACGTCATCACACTGAAAAACAGCAAGATCACCGAAAAGAAAGGCAAGGAAAACTATGGAGCGGAGAAAGGCAAGCTGCTGCCTACCGACATCGGAATCCTTGTCAATAAGTTCTTGCTTCAGTATTTCGAGAGCATCATCGACTATAACTTCACCGCCAATGTGGAGAAGGAATTCGACAAGATCTCGGAAGGCAAGTGCGAATGGAACAAGATGATCAAGGACTTCTATTCCGGATTCCATAAACAAGTGGTGAGCACCACTGAGAACTCAGGTAAGTTCAGCGGTGAAAAGCTTTTGGGCGTTGACCCCGCCTCGGGCAAGAACGTCTATGTGAAAGTCGGTCGTTTTGGTCCCGTTGCCCAAATAGGCGACACCGAGTCGGAGGAGAAGCCTCGTTTTGCAGGACTCCGCAAGGACCAAAGCATCGAGAACATCACCCTCGAAGAGGTGCTCAAGTTGTTTGAGTTCCCGCGTGTCCTGGGGTTGTACGAGGACAAGGAAGTCAGCGTCTCTGTCGGCCGTTTCGGACCGTATGTGAAGCACAACAACACCTTCTTCAGCCTGGCCAAGACCGACAACCCAGCCACCATCGACATTGAACGCGCCATCGAGATCATCGGAGAAAAACGCCAAAAAGATGTGGAAAATACGCTGCTGACCTTCGAGAACGATCCCAACATGAAAGTCCTCAATGGACGTTTCGGTCCGTATATCTCCTACAAGAAAAAGAACTATCGTATCGCCAAAGACGTAGATCCCAAGACGTTGAGCTATGAAGCCTGCCTTGCCTTGGTGGATTCCACTCCAAAACCCGCAACGAAAACGGCACCGAAACGAAAGGTGGCAAAGAAGAAATAAACCGAATAATCCCGTTAATTATTAGCGGGATTTTTTTATTTTTGCGGATGAGAAAATAACCAACAAAAAATAAGAAAATGGAGAAAAAAGACCTTCTGAAAGACGTTGTCGAACATATCGACATCAAGAAGTACGACTCAACTGAATTGATCAACGCCATGCGCAAGATGTCGTTCACTTCACGCGACACGGCCCGCGCCGCCGACATCCTCTGCCAGATGATCGCAGAGAAAGACTGCACCAACATCCTCACCATTGCTGGTTCCACCTCGGCTGCCGGCTGTATGCAGGTGTATGTGGAGATGGTCCGCAACAAGATGGTTGATGCCGTCGTCAGCACCGGTGCCAGCATCATTGACATGGACCTCTTCGAAGCCCTTGGCTACAAGCACTACATCGGCACCAAGGAGAACGTCATCCCCGACACCAAGTTGCGTGAGCTTTACATCGACCGCATTTACGACACCTTCATCGATGAAGAAGAGCTGCAAGCCTGTGACCAAGCCACCTGCGACGTGGCCGATACCCTCGAGTGCCGTCCCTACAGTAGCCGCGAGTTCCTCTATGAGGTCGGCAAATGGCTCGCCAACGGTCACGGCGTGAAGAAGGAAAGTCTCATCCAGACCTGCTACGAATGCGGCGTGCCGATCTTCTGCCCGGCCTTCAGCGACTCATCGGCAGGCTTCGGCATCGGCAAGCACCAGTGGCTCCGCAAGAAAGCCGGCAAACCCTACGTCAGCATCGACTCAGTAGCCGACTTCCTCGAACTCACCGAAATCAAGATGAACAGCCCTCAGTCAGGCCTCTTCATGGTCGGCGGCGGCACGCCCAAGAACTTCGCCCAGGACACCGTCGTCTGCGCCGAGATCCTTGGCGTCGAAGTGCCTATGCATAAATATGCCATCCAGATCACCGTGGCCGACGTTCGCGACGGCGCCTGCTCGTCCTCAACGCTGCTTGAAGCCGGTTCTTGGGGCAAGGTGAGCGAGGAACTCCAACAGATGGTCTATGCCGAAGGCACCACCGTCATCCCCGCCATCGTCAGCTACGCCTACCATAACGCACCATGGCGTGAGCGTGAATACAAGAATTGGCAGAAACTGTATAAGAAGTAAGAAGTCAGAAGACAGGAGTCAGAAGTTAGAAACCGGAAGGCCTTCTAACTTCTTACTTCTAGCTTCTAAATTCTAAAAAAAGATGGACATCAGCATGTTTCTGGAACCCGTTCCAGAGAAATGTTTCACCACAAACACCCGTCCCGGAAAGAATACCTTCGGGGAAACCCTCACCGTCTATAGAAACGAGGAGGATTTCCCCGACCTTGAAGGCTTTCAGCTGGCGTTGATCGGCATCAAGGAGGAACGCGGTGCCGTTGACAACCATGGCTGCGCCGACGGAGCCGACCACATCCGCAAAGCCTTCTACCAGCTCTTCAACCACCATGACGACCTGAAGATCGTCGATCTGGGAAATATCCGCTCCGGACAGGAAATCTCGGATACCTACTACGCCCTTAACCAAGTGCTCACCGAGCTGCTGAAGGAACATGTGTTGCCCATCCTCTTCGGAGGCAGCCAAGACATGACCTATACCATGTACCAAGTGTATGAGCCCACAGGGAAACTCATCAACATCGCCACGGTCGATCCTTTGTTCGACCTCGGCAACGACAACGATGGACTGACCTCACGCTCTTACTTGAGCCATATCATCCTCCACCAACCCAACTTCCTCTTCAACTTCACCAACATCGGCTATCAGTCGTATTATGTTGACAACGAAAGCATCGACCTGATGAAACAGCTGTTGTTCGACACCTATCGACTGGGGTCGCTGAAACAGCATATCGAACTGACCGAGCCGTTGATCCGCAACGCCAACATCCTCAGCATCGACATGAGTGCCATCCGCGCCGCCGACGCTCCCGGAGTAAAGAACGCTTCACCCAATGGCTTCAACGGCGAGGAAGCCTGTCGCATGACACGATACGCAGGACTCAACTACAAACTCTCCTCCATCGGTTTCTTCGAATACAACCCCCATTACGACATCAACTCACGCACTGCCAACTTGATTGCCGAGATGATCTGGTACTTCATCGAGGGCTACAGCAATCGGCAAGACGACCTCCCGACCATGGAGAGCACCGACTTCAAACGGTTCAACGTGCAGATCGGCGAAGGCGAGCAGAACATCATCTTCCTTTGCCATAAGATCACAGGGAAATGGTGGATCGACATGTCGTTCATGCATGCCGACGACCCCCGTTACGAACGGCATCATTTCATCCCTTGTTCCAAAGAAGACTACGAACAGGCCATGCGCAATGAGCTGCCCGACAAATGGTGGCAGTTTTATCAGAAACTGATGTAAACCCTCGAGGATGGAAACGGAAAAAATCATCCTCGGCATCGACCCCGGCACCATCGTGATGGGTTACGGCATCTTGCAACAGAAAGGCAAGGAGCTGAGTATCCTACGCATGGGAGTGTTAAAGCTGGGAAAACTTGACAATCAGGCACTCAAGCTGAAAAAGATTTTCGAACGCATGTTGGAGATCATCGAAGAATACAAGCCTGACGAGATGGCTATCGAAGCACCTTTCTTTGGTAAAAACGTGCAGTCGATGCTCAAGTTGGGCCGTGCGCAGGGCGTGGCGATGGCCGCAGCGCTGTATCGCGACATCCCTATCTTCGAATACGCACCTCGTACCATCAAGCAGACCATCACCGGCAATGGCAACGCCTCGAAAGAACAGGTGTCGAAGATGCTTCAAGCCATGCTGCGTTTCAAAGAAGTGCCTGAGTTTTTCGATGCCACCGATGCCCTCGCGGCAGCAGTATGCCATCACCTCGACCGCGGCAAGGACGTCAACTACACCAAGCCGAAACATAGCCGCAAATCCGCCAGTTCACAATGGACACAATTCGTCAAGCAAAACCCTGACCGTTTGACCAAAATACCGTAACGCCTATGAAAAAGATCCGAATGGTAGCTTGCCTGCTGCTGGCTTTGATGATTTCAGGACCAGCCTGGGCCGTTTTTTACGAAAAGGACATGAAAACCACCTTGTCCATCTTGTTGCAGGAACTGCGACAGACACAAGAAAAATTCAAACAGTTCAGCGCCGCTCAACGCACCAACGAAAGGCAAAAAAGCAGTCAGAAAAGAGGTCAACGGATTGATCTGGATGAATTGACCGAGCAGTGTCACGCACTCTCGCTGATGTTATATTCCCAGTCGGCGTATAATTACACCTTCGACCTCACCTACGCCTTGGATCAGGTGTCGAAACAATACAATGAGTTCGACTCAAAGAAACAACCCTACGAGCAAAGGCTTTCGATGATGCAATCGGGAGAAGACCGCTATTCACGGCTGATCAGAACCTTGAAAAAGATGCCTGACAATCCCGAATACAACGCGGTGCGCGACAGTTGCGTGGTCATTGCCGAACAGATGAAGGTGTTCTATAGCCAAGGTCTCTCGCGGCTTGAAACAGAAAGCAACCGCTACCTTGAACTGGAAAAGGATCTTGAGGATGCGTATGAATATGCACAGAAAAGCTATGAAACCGTTCAGCAACGCATCTTCCTGAAAGGTCAGCCAAGCCTGTGGCTGATGCTTCAGCGTCGTGATTTCTATTTTCCTCGGCTGCGTCAGGAAGTAGCGGATAAATACGGGTCGACTGGTGTTTCCGACCTCTCTTCCGAAAAGGCATGGAGCGGATCGGCGTTGTTGCTGTTCGGTGGAATCGCCTTGATCGCCTTGGTTTGCTGTTTCCTGTTGGCCTGGTTGATTTCCTGGCTGTGTTTCCGTTTCATTCCCTTCCTCCAGAAAGGCTTTTTAAAGACCCGTCGCAGGATGATTATCCTGTTGTTGGGCATTATCTTTTTCGGAATCTTCTCGTTCCTGTTGGGATCCCGCTCCAACCCCTACTGGATGATGATCTCCCAGCTTTTGAGACAATATACCTGGCTTCTGGTTGCCATCTTCCTGTCGTTGTTGATCCGTACCGACAGCCAGTTTACGCGCAACACGGTGGCAGTATATATTCCCAGCTTGCTACTCGCGTTCCTCACCATCCTTTTCCGCATCATCTTCATCCCCAACACCTTGCTTGCCTTTGTGTTTCCGGCACTGTTGCTGATCTTCTTCATCTGGCAGTTTATCGTCAACGTCCGTCGCAACAAACGCGTTCCAAGGCCCGACATGTTCTATATGTGGATCTCCTTCGGAGTGATGATCACCGCTTTTTTCATGGGCATCTTCGGCTATTCCATGGCTGGACTGCTGCTGTTGATCTGGTGGTTCTTCCAGCTAACGCTCTTCCAAACCATCACGGCACTGTATGTCCTGTTGAAGCGCTATTATGACGGGAGGGTGTCGAAACTCAAGGCACGCTATCACGAGAAGAATCCCGGGCTGCCGCTCAATGGCAAGGGTGCCTTTATCGAAGTCACCTGGTTGTATGATCTGTTCAAAGACGTGGTCATACCGTTGGCGGTCATCAACTCCATCCCTATGAGCGTTTTCATGGCGGGCGATGTGTTCAACATGAGCGCCACTTTCAGGCAGATTTATTATAAACCGCTATTGCATTTCGAAGGCTGGTTCTCGTTGTCGCCAAGCCACCTTTGCATCCTGGTGGGCTTGTTCTTCTTTTTCAAATATCTTGTTTATCTTATCTGTTCCCTGATGCGGGTGAGCAAGATCAGAAACACCCTGAAAAAACTGAATAAAGACGTGGAGATCAAAGAGTCGGATGTCAACCTCAGTCTGGCCAATACGCTCATCTCCGTGCTCTGCTGGCTTTTGTATGCCATCATCGGATTTTCGCTCTTGCAGATTCCGACTTCCGCACTGACGGTGATCACAACCGGTTTGGCTGCCGGTATCGGTTTCGCCCTCAAGGATGTGTTGAACAACTTCTTCTATGGCGTGCAACTGATGTCGGGTCGTGTCCGTGTCGGCGATGTCATCTCATGCGAAGGTGTGCGCGGCGTGGTGCGGCGTGTGAGTTATCAGACCACGCTGGTGGAGGAAGAAGACGGTTCACTGATCGCTTTCACCAACACCAACCTCTTCTCGAAAAACTTCAAGAACCTCACCGGAGGAAAGAACTACGAGATGCTGAAGATCCCGGTAGGCGTGAAATACGGCACCGACATCGAGAAGACCCGACAAGTCATCTTGGATGCCTTGAAACCGCTTCAAAAGAAAGACAAATTCGGCCGCGATATTGTGGATCCCAAACGAGGCATCGACATCCGTTTCGACAAGTTCGGAGACAGCTCTGTTGACCTGATCGTTTTCCTTTACACCACGGTCGATACACACTATACCTTCCCGGCACGTGCCAAGGAATTGATCTATAACGCACTGAATGCCAATGGTATTGAGATTCCATTCCCGCAGACCGACATCTATGTCAAGTCGTTGCCGGAGACGATGGATTTGCCAGAGAAGGAATAAAGTTGTTGGCTGCGCCCAACACCGTCAAGGCCATCAGTTTGTCCAACATCGCATCACTGCGAAACATGGCATCCACCTCGTCAAGCAAGGTCTGGCTGCCCACCAACAGGGAACGATGCTCCCGATAGTAGGTTTCAAAGAACTCGCGGATCCGTGGGTCGGTGTCATACCAATATTCGTATGGATTCATGGAAGCTTCGGGACGGATCCGCGACGGCACCCAACCTGCCTTGAACAACAACTTCCTGCCCATTTTCAGTCCTTTATGGTAAGCCCTCGACATCAGGTCAAAGGCCTTTTGGGCGGTCGTTACAGGCATTCGCTTGCGGCTGGATGGCACCTCCAAAGCCTCTGGATAATAGCATTCCACCCATTTCCAATACAAGTTGTGTCCTTTCCTCATGGCGATGGGCAAGTCATAGCAAAAACCCATGAAATCGACATCCGTGAAAGGCGACAGGGCAAAAGTGTATTGTTTCCTGATGAACCACGACGACATGGCACCCATGAACCCTCTTGTGTAAAGGCTGAACAAGTCTTGGTTCTCAAACAGCTCGGGGTTGGGATCGAAACGCAAGGGCAGCCGGTGTGAGAGCCGCACCGCTTCGGGATCCACGGCGATGGAGTTGCCCTTTACAAAAGTGCCAATGGTGATGTCGCCTAATTGTCCGGTTTGTTCGGCTCCGAATTGGCTGAAATCCAATCGCGACAACAAACGGGCACCGCCTGTGATTCCCGTGTAGAGATAGGTTCCGAAATTGCCTCGCAACAACGTATCGATGTCATAGATGAACTCGTGATTGTCCAATGCCTCGAACACCATCTCGTTGCCGAAAAGCTTGGAGGCTTGTTTTGAGAGCACTTCCTCTTCGCTGCCCGTCTGGCTGTAGCTGATGTTGGTGATGGGACCATAGCCCAAGGTCTTGGCGACGCAGTTGACCATCCTGGAATCCATGCCAGCGCTCATGTCCACCAAATGCCGTTTGAAGCCATATTCCAAGTCCTTGTCGAAACAGCGTTTGACGGCTTGACGGAACAGCGTATCAATGCGTTCAATGGTTTCGTTTTCGGTGATGGAAAGGGTGTTGGAACTGAAGCAGTGATATCGCTGTTCCGTCCAATGACCTTGATCAAGATACAACGCTTTGCCTGCTCTTAACCGCTTGATTTCCTTCACAAAAGTGGCATCGTCAATAAGATAGCCGAAAGTCAACATCCAGTGCGCGGCTTTCTCGTCAAAATGGACGTCGATATGCTCTCTCTGGAGAAACTCCAACAACAGCATGAAGTTGGAAGAGAACGCCTGAAGGGTCTCGGATTGGTAATGGAACACCGCTGAGTCACCAGTGTGGTTGGTGAAGACGACGGCTTGTCGAGCTTGTTTATCGTAATACAATCCAGTGAACGGGCCTCTGAACTCCTTGAAGAAAACCTTGGGTTGGTCGTGACGCATAGTCAGCACCAGCTGTAGGAAATCGTCGGCTCCATATCTTTGGAAAAGCTCTTTTTGGTTGAGGATGAGTCCGTCGATGACCACCGTGACATCCTCTGTGTCGCTGCACAGATGGTCGTGCTCGAAGCGGCATGGCCCCGTCTCCGTGACGGTGACATTCGTTGGTGTGAAATAGGCCAGCCAGTCGATCATGGGCACCTCCGTTGTTTATCCGAAGAGTTCGGTGACCAGGTCGTACACGGTGGCGACAGGTACAACCTCGATATGGAAACGCTTGGTGTCCAGTCCTTTGGCATTGTATTTCGAGATGAAGATCTTCTCGAAACCCAGCTTGTCGGCTTCGGCGATGCGTGCGTCGATACGGGTCACGGCACGGATCTCGCCTGAGAGGCCCACCTCGGCGGCAAAGGCAAAGCGGTTGCTGATGGGGATGTCGGCATTGGAAGAGAGCACGGCGGCAACTACTGACAGGTCGAGGGCAGGATCGTCGCTGCGGATGCCTCCCGCAATGTTCAAAAAGACATCTTTCATGCTGAGTCTGAATCCAGCACGTTTCTCCAAGACGGCAAGGAGCATGTTCATCCTCCGGGTGTCGAAGCCCGTGCTGGAACGTTGCGGGGTGCCGTATGCCGCCGTGCTCACCAGCGCTTGTGTCTCGATGAGCATGGGCCGTTGCCCTTCCATGGTGGCGGCAATGGCGATGCCGCTGACTTCCTCGTCGCGCTGCGAGAGCAGGAACTCACTGGGGTTGTTGACCTCGCGAAGGCCGTTGGCGTTCATCTCGAAGATGCCCAGTTCGGAAGAGGCACCGAAACGGTTCTTGATGGTGCGAAGGATACGGAAGCCATAGTGTCGGTCGCCCTCAAATTGCAATACGGTATCGACGATATGCTCCAGAATCTTGGGACCCGCGATGCTCCCGTCCTTGGTGATATGGCCGATGAGGAAGACGGGCACCTGGTACGACTTGGCGATCTTGTTCATCTCGGCGGCGCTCTCACGTATCTGGGTGATGGTACCCGCCGTGGCATCGGCGTAAGGCGAAGTGAGGGTCTGGATCGAGTCGATGACAACCATGTCGGGACACACCTGTTTGAAGTGTTTCAGGATCTCCTGGGTGTCGGTCTCGGTAAGTATCAGGCAGTCTTCGTTGCGGATGCCGAGACGGTCGGCGCGCATCTTGATTTGGGTCTGGCTCTCCTCGCCGGAGATGTACAGCACCTTCTTACCCACCAGCTGCAAAGCAGTCTGGAGGAGCAGTGTCGATTTGCCGATGCCGGGTTCGCCGCCCACCAGGACGAGTGAACCCATCACAAGTCCGCCGCCAAGCACACGGTTGAGTTCCCCAAATGGCAAGAGGATGCGTTGTTCCTCTGAGTGCACGATCTCTTTGATCGGTAACGGAACCACTTCCGTCTTCTGCCTTCTGTCTTCTATCTTCTTACTTCTGACTTCTTTCTCCTCCACACAAGTGTTCCACTCGCCGCAGGCCGGACATTTGCCAAACCATTTCGGCGACTCGTTGCCGCACGACTTGCAAAAGAAGACGCTCTTTTCCTTCGTTGCCATGGCGAGAGGGTTTTAGAGTCGGCTGCTCAACGCCTCTTCCAACTTCTCGCCTCTTAGGTTCTTCTCGACGATGATGCCGTTTTCATCAAGGAGCAAGTTGCTGGGAATATAATAGATAAGGTAATCCTCGCTGACTTTCGCTTCCGCGTCGCGGACATGCGTCCAAGGAAGCTGGTCGGCGTTGACGGCATTCTGCCAGGCGGTGGCGTCTTGGTCGATAGAGACACCCAACACCTCAAAGCCTTTTTCATGATAACGGTTGTATGCAGCCAGGACGACGGGATTCTCGGCACGGCAGGGTCCACACCAGGAGGCCCAGAAATCCACCAAGGTCAGCTTGTTGCCCTTGATGTATTCCGACAAGGTCACATCTTCGCCTTCCACAGTCTGCAAAGTGAAATCGATAAACGGCTTTCCTATTGCCAGGTTTTCCAACTTGGCGATATAGTCGTTGAGGTCTTTTGTGTAAAGATCGTCCGTGGTGAAACCGGCAACGGCTTCTTTCAGCTCTTCCAAGGTATAGTCTTGTTTTTTCTCGTCCAAAACATAATGGCCGACAAAATGGTCCTTGTGTTCCTGGATAAAGTTCTCGGTATAGTCGCCCTGTTGTTTCATGATCTCGTTGCCCTGTTGGCTGATGCTTTCCATCAGGACAGAATCATTATTGTTATAGGCATCTTCCATCTTGGAATAGAGGTCTCTGAGCTGAAGGTTGAAGGCGTTAAAGCCTTTGTTGTATTCGTTGTAAAGTGCCTGTGCCTCGCCGCCAAGGATCTCCACATCGGTCGGGTTGTCGATGGCACCGACTACAGTGACGTCTTGGTTCTCGGGGAAGAACAACATGGATCCACGCATCCCCTTCACCTTGATGGAATAAAGCAACTTGGTCTCATCCTTGGGTGCCGTCAAGGTGGCTACTTCGTTCTGGAACAAGACGGAGTCGATGACAACGGTCTTGTTGTCCACAATCTTTCTCAGATAGATCATGGTATTGTCATCCGCATTTTTCAAGCTGACATTGACGTTGAATTGGTTGCTCTTGGAACAGGAGGCAAGTCCTATGGCCATCAAGAGTACGATGACGATGTTTCTTTTCATGGTAAAGCAGTATTGTAAGTTGATATTAGGCGTGTTCTTTTTTCTTGGTCGGAGCGAAGAAATAAAGGATCAGCATGATGATGAAGATGGACACCGGCACGCTGAGGAGGATACGCAGCAAAGCCTGTCCGACAAGATGGAAGCTGAAGCCTTCAAGCATGAAGAGGGTGAAGTTGTGTACCGTGACCATGCAGAGGGTATAGCGCAGAAACCACGCGAAGCCCAGTTGGCTGATGTTTGGTTCCCTGATGTTTTCGAATTTTTGGTTGCCCGATACCAGCCTGATGATGGCGGGACGGCAGAAAGCCATGAGAGTGGTGGCTCCAGCATGCATCCCGAGGGTGCCCATGAACAAGTCGATGGTGAGGCCGATGCCGAAACCGGAGAGCAGCAACTGCCATCCCGGGATGTTGATCGGAAGCAGCATCACAAAGATGAGATAGATGTATGGGTGAACATAACCACCAAGACGGATGTGGTTGATGACCAGCACCTGGGCGGTCACCAGCAGCACGAAACGGATGACGTTGAGAAAGACCTTGTTCATAGCGCAGCTTGGTTTTTGAGGAGGGAATCCAGTTCCGCCTTGTTGGTATGATGGATGACATAGACGTTCTTCAAGGTGGAGAAGTCGGTCGAGAACTGTATCTTGGCTTTGTTGAGGGTTCCGCTCGGCGATGGGATGAGTTCCATCACGGTGCCTGCCATCAAGTTCTCCGGGAAGATGTAGGAATAGGAGCTGGTGACGATGGTGTCGCCCTTTTGCAGCAGCAGATGGGTGGGGATGTCGTCGATGATGCCGTAGCGGTAGTTGGTGGTCTCCCAGCGCAGGTTGGCGAGGTGTTCGTTGTTCTTGAAACGGACGCTGATGGTGGAGTAGCTATGCAGCAGGCTCATCACGGAGGCGTAGTGCTGGCTTACGTCGGCAACGATGCCTACGATGCCGTCGGTGGAGATGACGCCCATGTCTTTCTCAATGCCGTCAAGCCTACCCTTGTCGATGAGGATATAGTTGTTGGGCCTGTTGACGGTGCTGTTGACCACACGCGCTGGGATGAACTCGTATATCGTGTCCTTGTTGACGTATTCCTGGTAGGGCTGGGTGGTGTCGGTGATCACCGACAGCTGACGACGTAGCATGGCATTCTCCTCGGCCAGTTCACGGTTGATCTTGCCCAAGCGGAAGTAGTCGCCAATGTCGTTCCCTGTCTCATAGATCCTTCCCACGATGTCGTTGGTCGTATTGATCCGTTTCTGACGGTGGAAGCTCTGAGTGGAGGTCAACATCACGATGCACAGCACCTCGAGCACCAGGAAGAGGAGGACGAAGTGGTGTTTTTGTATAAATCGGATGAGGTTATACATTCCTTATTTGATGAGGAAGGTGAAGCGGTCGAAGTTCTTCAAGGCGATGCCGGTACCTCTTGCCACGGCGCGCAGCGGGTCTTCAGCCACATGGATCGGCAGCTTGGTCTTGGCTGCAAGACGTTTGTCGAGGCCACGCAACAAAGCACCGCCACCAGTGAGGTAGATACCCGTACGGAAGATGTCGGCTGCCAACTCGGGCGGCGTAAGTTCCAAAGCGTTGAGCACGGCGGTCTCGATCTTCATGATACTCTTGTCGAGGCAATGGGCGATCTCGGAATAGTTCACCTTGATCTCCTTCGGGATACCGCTCAGCATGTCGCGACCCTGCACGGCGAAGTCTTGTGGCGGGTTGTCGAGTTGGGGGATGGCGGCGCCGACTTCGATCTTGATACGCTCGGCAGAGCGTTCGCCGACGATGATGTTGTGTTGTTTGCGCATGTATTCCTCGATATCGGCATTGAAGTCATCGCCGGCGATACGGATGGATTTGTTGTTGACGATGCCGCCCAGGGCGATGACGGCGATCTCGGAGGTGCCGCCTCCGATGTCGATGATCATGTTACCCGTGGGCTCCAGCACGTCGATGCCGATGCCGATGGCGGCCGCCATCGGCTCGTGGATTAGCCTCACCTCCTTGGCGCCGGCCTGCTCGGCACTGTCTTTCACGGCGCGTTCTTCCACCTCGGTGATGCCCGATGGGATGCAGATCACCATCTTCAAGCTAGGCGGGAACAAGGTGTTCTTGAAATTGATCATCTTGATCATCTCGCGCATCATGTGTTCCGCGGCTTGGAAGTCGGCGATGACACCGTCGCGCAACGGGCGGATGGTCTTGATGTTCTCGTGGGTCTTGCCGTGCATCATCATGGCTTTCTTGCCAACGGCGATGATCTTCTTGGTGTCACGCTGGATGGCCACGATGGAAGGCTCGTCAACGACAACCTTGTCGTTGTATATCACGATCGTATTGGCTGTACCCAAGTCAATAGCGATCTCTTTGTTCAAAAATGAAAAGGCACCCATTTTATTAAGAATTTAGAATTTAGAAGTAAGAAGTAAGAATTTAATGTTTAAAGTGTCTGAAGCCGGTGAAAACCATGCTGATGTCGAACTGGTCGCAGCAGTCGATGGATTCCTGGTCGCGGACGGAGCCGCCTGGTTGTATGATGGCCGTGATGCCGGCTTCGTGGGCCAGCTTCACGCAGTCGTCGAAGGGGAAGAAGGCGTCAGAGGCAAGCACGGCACCATGGAGGTCGAACCCGAAGGAATGGGCTTTCTCGATGGCTAGGCGCAAGGCATCGACGCGTGAGGTCTGGCCGATGCCAGAGGCATAGAGCTGCTGGTCTTTGGCCAGGGTGATGGCGTTGGAGCGGCTGTGTTTGACAACCTTGTTGGCGAAGATCATGTCCTTGACTTCGGCGCGCGAAGGGGCGGTCTTGGTGACCGCCTGGAAGTCTTCGATACCTTCACTGTGCAAGTCGCGGTCTTCCACTAAATAGCCGTTCAAAGCGGTCTTCACCGTCATCGTTGGATATAGGTCTTGTTTCAGGCGAAGCACGACACGGTTCTTCTTGCTGAAGAGCAGGTCGAGGACTCCCGGCCCGTAGTCGGGCGCCACGATGACTTCGATAAAGAGCTTGTTGATCTCCTCAGCGGCATCGAGGTCGATAGGACGGTTGCATACGAGCACCCCACCGAAGGCCGAGACAGGATCACCCGCCAAGGCGGCGAGATAGGCCTCTTTCACGGTGGGACGGCAGGCGATGCCGCAAGGGTTGTTATGCTTCAAGATGGCGAAAGTAGGCGTATCGAACTCGCGCACCAACGAAAGGCCTGCCTCCAAGTCCAGCAGGTTGTTGTACGACAGTTCCTTGCCGTGCAGCTTCTCGAACAACGCATCCAAGTCGCCATAAAACATGCCTTTTTGATGGGGGTTCTCCCCATAACGGAGCACCGTGCCGTTGCCTTCGCTGATACGCAGCTCAGGCGAAGCGTCGTTACGGGCAAACCAACGGTAGATGGCACTGTCGTAGCGGGAGCTTTCGGCAAAGGCATAGCCGGCGAAACGCTTCCGATCCTCCAACGAGGTCTCACCCTGTTGGGTCTCCAAAAGGCGGATCAACTCGTCATAATGACGGCGTGACGGGACGATGAGCACGTCATTGAAGTTCTTCGCACCTGCACGGATCAGCGAGATGCCGCCGATGTCGATCTTCTCAATGATCTCCTCTTCGGTACCGCCGTTAGCCACCGTCTCCTCAAAAGGATAGAGGTCAACCACCACCAAGTCGAAGGCTGGGATCTCATATTGAGCCATCTCGTGTTGGTCGGATGCCAAACCCGTCCTTCCCAAGATGCCTCCAAACACTTTTGGGTGGAGCGTCTTCACGCGACCGCCCAAGATGGAAGGATAGCCAGTCAACGATTCCACCGTTTTCACCGATGGATCGATCTTCTGGAGATAGTCATACGTGCCACCCGTTGAGTACAACTGAACGCCTTGCTCTTTCAAAAGCGTGGCAACGGTATCTATTCCGTTTTTGTAATATACTGATATTAAAGCCGTTTTAATTTTTTTCAAGAGTCAAGTTTTTTGGGGGTTTTAAATTGCAAGATTATTAAAAATAAAGACACCACGCAACCAGATTTTGAAAAAAAACATCCCATTTTTTCAACATGTTTAAATGAAAAAACGAATTGTCTGAGACTTTCTATTATTTTCAAAAACCATTTAGCCCTTATCTTGAATGAGTGTTTTTTCTATCAATTTAACAATATGGTATTCAATGAATTGATGTTTTTTATTATTCTAAATAAATATTTTTTATAAAAATTCAAAAAATGTTCTTATTTTTACAAATTCAAAATTAGGCAATGGAAACAAAGTGGATTTTAAACAAGAGTGTTGACAACCAGCAGGTTGAAGACATTGTCAAGGCTCTCAATATTGACGAGAACCTTGCCACTTTGCTTGTCCAGCGCGGCATAACCAACTACAACGAGGCAAAAGTCTTCTTCCGACCTTCCCTTTCTCAGCTTCATGATCCCTTCTTGATGAAAGACATGGATCGGGCGGTGGATCGCATCGTTTACGCCATCAACAACGGGGAAAAAATCCTTATCTACGGCGACTATGACGTGGACGGCACCACGGCGGTTGCAGTGGTTTATACTTATTTGAAAAAATTCTTTAAGAAAAAGAAGATCGAGTTTTACATCCCCGACCGTTACGACGAGGGCTACGGCATCTCATACAAAGGCATCGACTATGCAGCGGAAAACGATTTCAAGCTGGTCATCGCCCTTGACTGCGGCATCAAGGCTGTGGAACGCATCCGCTATGCCAACGAGAAGGGTGTGGACTTTATCATCTGTGACCATCACCGTGCCGGCGACGAATTGCCTGCTGCTGTGGCTGTGCTCGACCCCAAACGTTCCGACTGCACCTATCCTTACAAGGAGCTTTCCGGCTGTGGCGTCGGCTTCAAACTCGTCACCGCCCTGTCAATGCGCTTGAACCTGCCCATCGATGAGGTCAACGAACTGCTCGACCTGCTGGCTGTCAGCATCGCTGCCGACATCGTGCCCATCACGGGAGAGAACCGTGTGCTAGCGTTTTACGGACTGAAACAGCTGAACAAGAAGCCACGTCCAGGCATCGAAGCCATCTTGCAACATGCCAACATCTATCGCCGCGAAGAAGATCCTGAACGGGTAGACGGCGACAACGCCAATGTGCTCACCCGCGAGCTCACCATCAGCGACCTCGTCTTCCTCATCGGCCCCCGCATCAACGCCGCAGGACGTATCGACAAGGCTTCCGACTCGGTGCGTCTCCTCCTCGCCGAAAAACATGAACACGCCCTTAAACTCGCCGCCAACATCAACGAACTCAACGACACGCGTCGCGAACTCGACAACGGCATCACCGAAGAGGCGCTCAACATGATTGCCGACGACGAGGAATTGCTCAACGCCCGTAGCACCGTCATCTTCAACGAGAATTGGCACAAGGGCGTCATCGGCATCGTGGCCTCGCGCCTCACCGACTACTACTATCGCCCCACCATCGTGCTCACTCGTGCCAACGACCTCATCACTGGATCTGCACGTTCCATCAAGAACTTCGACATCTACGATGCCATCGACCATTGCTCCGATCTTCTTGAACACTTCGGTGGCCACAAATATGCCGCAGGCCTTTCCATGAAACCCGAGAATGTCAATGAATTCCGTCGCCGTTTCGAGGACTATATCCGTGAACACCTCACCGCCGAAGACCTGGTGCCTGAACTGGAAGTCGATCTGAAGATCCAATTCCGCGACATCACCGCCAAGTTCATGCGCATCCTCAACCAGTTTGCTCCTTTTGGTCCAGGTAACACGGCTCCAGTTTTCTGGTCGGACAACATCATCGACACGGGTGGCTCACGCCCCGTTGGAGGTCACAAACACCTGAAACTCACCGTTAAACAACTTGGCGATGAAGACGAGACCGTTTTCTCCGGCATCGCCTTCCAAAAAGGAGATCTCTTCGCGCGCATCCATAGCGGCGAGCCCTTCAGCATCTGCTATAACCTGGAATACAACTACTGGCAAGGCAAGACCACCCTCCAGCTCAATGTCAAGGACATCAAGTTCAAAGATACCTTTTAATTCCTATTAATTCATTCCTCGACGACCTCTGCATCTTCCACAACCACGGATGAGGCGCTTTCTTTCTGCAATTGCCTGTTGGCTTTCCCCTGAAGGCTGCGCACGGCAAAGGCAAACATGATCGTCAAGATGCCCACCACCAAAGCAATGGCACCTGTCAGCTTCACAAAAAACTCCGCCGACTCGAATGGATTGATGATCATCAAGACGCCGAAAGCAAGCGCCAACAAGCTGCATACGATGAAAAAGCCACGATAGACAAACTTCGAGAGCGTCAACAGCGCAAACAGCTGCATCAATCCGATGACAGCAACCCAAACACCTATGATTATTATCAGCAGTTCCACCGTCTTCTGCGACCACACAATGGCTGCGACGCCCAGCAAAATCATGACCACCGACTCAAAGAGAAGCAAGCCCCAAGGTTGCATGTTTTTCCGACGGCGCAGTGATACCAAAAGACAAATCACGCCCGCCACGATGACCACGATGCCCGAGATTGTCATGACCGTCTCCAAGAGACCGCCGGGCAACAACAAGGCCACCAGGCCATAGACCAAGGCCACCAGACCTCCTACTAAAAACTGATTCCAATTGGTTTTGACTTTGCTTTCCATAATGATTGTTTTTTTGGATTGACTATAACTTGAAATTGATGAAGCCACTGACGATGAAATACAGGCCAAACAGCACTAAACCGACACCTATGATGATGTTCATGATACGGATACGCTTGGCGTTGAAGAACTTCTTCAAGAAAGACGCCCCCTTGGCCTTCAGCAAATCACAGCCGAAGCTGGTGGCCAACACAATGACAAAAAACAACAGGATCTTGAATTTGTTGCCATCCATCTTACCCGCAGTAACTGCCACGGTGCTGAACCAGAAGATCCATACAAAGGGATTCAAGATATTCAGCACAAAGCCCTTGCCGAGAAAAACAAACCATTTGGGTGTACGGTCTTCATTCTTGAAGATCTCCTTGTTCTCGTCAATGATCTCGTCAGTACGCTCCTTGATGGCCTTGAAGTTGTCTTCCTTGACTTTTCGAGTATAAGTGAAAATGCCAAATAAAATAAGGATGATACCTGCACCGATGCTAAAGAAAAACATCTCCCGTTCGTTGTTGGCCACCACCTGGATGGAAGTCAGCACGCACAGCGATACCATCAGCACGTCATTGATGAACACGCCCATAGCGAACCAAGCGGCCGAACGAAAGCCACGGTGGATGCTGGTCTGAATCAAAGTGATGAAGGCCGGTCCAAAACCGAAGACAATCGCAAGGCTGAGTCCGAAGACAATGGCATCAAAGACAAAGCGTATCATGGTCATAAGTTTTTAAGGTACTCTGTCCACATTTCATATCGGGTTCCCTTCAACACGCGAGGAAACTTGGTCGCGCCACCCCATTTTCCGATCTTCTGCTGCATGAAATCATAGAAAACATGCGTTGGCAACACATCGATGAAAAGCTCTTTGATGGCTTCGGTGCGTTCCACTGCATAGTCGTCGTTCAGTTTGCAAAGGTTTTCGTCAATCTTCTTGATGGCGACTTGAGGATCGATCTTGTCGTCAGTGCCTAGATACCAATGGTGCGCATACATGGTTTCATGTTTGATGCCGGCCACGGTAAATTCCGTGATGTCAACACCCAAATCATTAGCCATCATATCCACGGCTTGGGTCATGTTGTCTTGTGATAGATGCTCTCCTGTGATACTCAGGAACTGCTTGGTACGGCCCGTGATGGCAATGTTGACTCCTCTTGGACGGTCACCAAAGAGAGGACCATCGGGAGGAAGGAACTTGATGGTGTCGCCAATGAGGTAACGCCAGGTGCCCGCACAAGTGGAAAGAAGCAGGGCATAGTCGGTGTTTTCTTCCACTTCGGCCAAAGTCAGCGTCTTGGGGTGCTCTACGATGTTGCCATTTTCGTCGAAGTTCTCCTCATTGAAAGGCACGAACTCAAAATAGATGCCGTTATCAACCAACAGCTGCATCACACGTTTCTTGAGGTCCACCTGATAAGCGATATAGCCTTCCGAGGCGAGATAGCTCTCCACGAAGACGACCTTCTTGCCAAACAAACGCTCAAAGCTCTTCTCGTAAGGAGCGAAGGCAACGCCGCTATGGACATACACGGCCAGATTGGGCCAAATGTCGTGGATGGTCTTCAGATGGTATTCCTTGATGATACGTTCCAGCAGAATCTGCACCCAGGCCGGGACGCCTACCATGACGCCGATATCCCACTTAGGGGCTTCCTTCACCATCTCGTCAAGCTTCTCCGACCAATCCTTGATCTTGGAAATGCGCTGTCCTGGCTTGTAGAAGAACTCGAACCATTTGGGGATGCGTCCTGCCGAGATGCCAGAGAGGTCACCGGCATAATAGCCTCCCTTGCGGCTGTAGGAGAGGTCGGTGCTGCCGCCGATCATCAGCACGCCACGGTTATAGAAATCCTTCGGAAAATCATATCTCACCGCCGACACCAACTGGCGGATGCTTGCTTTGGTGATCTTGCTGTTCAGTTCGCGAGTGATGGGAATGTACTTGCTGGAGGCTTCGGAGGTGCCGCTGCTCAGCGCAAAATACTTGATCTTGCCTGGCCAGGTGACGTTGTGTTCACCGTTCAAGGAGCGGTACCACCACTCGTTATGCATCTTGTTGTAGTCGAACACCGGCACGGTCTCGCGAAAAGCATTCATCACCTTCTTTTTTGAAAGCAGAATCTCAGTGAAGTGATAATGACGTCCAAAATCGGTGAACTGGGCCTTGCGCAAGAGTTTCTTGAGTTCTCGTTCTTGGGCCTTTACGGGACGAATGGTTTTTTGTTTCAACTCCACGGGGATGTTCTTCAACTCCGCAGCTGTTTTTATGATCGTTCCAAATAATGGGGATGGCATAAAGTGTTTTCTAAATTTTCTGCAAAGATAAAAAATAATTACTTTTGCACAAGTTATTATCTATATAGTGTAGTCGATGCGACGCTTATTATTTTTGCTTTGTTGCCTATTTCTCGCCATCCTTCCAGCTCGGTCGCAACAGTTGGGAGGCGGCTTGATGATTGGCCCTACCCTCTCGACGATGCATATCGCTGGTGTCGATAGCACACAGTTTCGTGCCGACTATTGCTTTGGCGTTCGTATGGCATTGATTCCCAAACGGTTCATTCTCGGTGCCGAGTTGGATGTCATCTTTTCGCGACAAGGCACGCGCATGAAACAGGCTGTCCTGGAAAATGGCGACAAGGTGCGTTGGATCGAGAAATCGTCTTACATCAACATACCGTTGTTGTTGAACGTGTATTTCAGGAAATGGCGTGAAGACGATGAAGACGAGTCGAGGCTGATACGGCTCCGTGTGGGACCACAGATAGGCTTTTGCCTGAAAGGCGACGAGGTGGAAAGCATTAAGCAGCCAAGAAAGACCGTCCAAAACATCCATCCTTGGCAACTCGGCACGTTCAACAGGATCGACTACGGCATGACAGTCGCGGTAAGCTATTGGTATGTGGAGGTACGTTATACCTACGGTCTATCCAATGTATTCAAGGAAGGGGAAAAATCAACGAACCACGTGATTTCCGTCACGTGGTCCGATATCTGGTAGATGGTCACTCTGCTTTCACGGCTCCTGGGGCATGACCAATGCGCAAATGAGATAGGCGATCAAGCCAACGGAACAGCTGACGAAAGTGAAGATGATCCACAGCAGACGGATCAACGTAGGATCCAACTCGAAGTACTCGGCGATGCCGCTACAGACTCCGCATAGTTTCTTGTCTTTCGACCGGTAAAGTTTTTTGTAATCGCTCATTTTTTCTTCGTATTTTTGCAGCCCGAAAATACAGCAAAAACTATTCCATCACATATCATGAGTCAAAATATTTCAAAACTACGTAATATTGGTATTGCAGCTCATATTGACGCTGGCAAAACCACTGTCTCGGAACGCATCCTTTTCTTCACCGGCGTGAACCGCAAGGTGGGTGAGACCCACGACGGACAGGCCACCATGGACTTCATGAAACAGGAGCAGGAGCGCGGCATCACCATCGCCTCCGCTGCCATCACCGCCCATTGGAACGACCACCAGATCAACCTCATCGACACTCCTGGCCACGTTGACTTCACCGTGGAAGTGGAGCGCTCGCTGCGTGTCATCGATGGCATGGTGGCAGTTTTCTGCGCAGTAGGCGGCGTGGAGCCCCAGTCGGAAACGGTGTGGAACCAAGCCGACAAGTACCGTGTGCCCCGTATCGCCTTTGTCAACAAGATGGACCGTACCGGTGCCGACTTCAACGAGGTCGTCGGCCAGATGCAGAAATACCTCGGCGCCAATGCCGTGCCATTGCATCTGCCTATTGGCGCCGAAGCCTCGTTTGAAGGCATGGTGGATCTCGTGCAGATGAACTCGGTTAGGTTTATCGAGAAGGAACGCATCGTGGGTCCCATCCCGGAACAGATGATGGAGCAAGCCCAGGCTGCCCGTCGCAACCTTATTGAGAAGGTGGCTGATGTGGATGACAATGTGGCAGAGCTTTACCTCGATGACAAGGAGATCCCCACCGACCTGCTCATGGCAGCCATCCGTCAAGCCACTATCAAGCTGATGATGGTCCCCGTGCTCTGCGGCGCCGCTTATAAGAACAAAGGCATCCAGCTGCTGCTGGATGCCATCGTGGACTACCTGCCGTCGCCCAAAGACCTTGGCGCCGTCATCGCCCACGACCCCTATAACGAGGACAAGACCTGCCAGCGCAACCCCTCGGAGAACGAGCCTTTCGCCGCCTTGGCTTTCAAGCTCATCAACGACCCTTACGTGGGTCAGCAGACCTTCATCCGTATCTTCAGCGGCAAGCTCACCAATGGCATGAGTGTATATAACACCAACAAGACCAAGAGCGAGCGCGTTGGCCGCATCTTCCGCATCAAGGCCAAGGAACGCGAAGAGATCGCTGAGGCGGGTCCAGGCGAGATCGTGGCTCTCGTGGGTATGAAATACACCCGTACAGGCGACACCCTCTGCGATGAGAAAGCCCCGTTGATGCTCGAAAACATCCATATCCCACCAGCGGTCATCGAGATGAAGGTGAACCTCGAAGACAAGAAAAACCGCAGCAAGCTCAGCGAGGCGCTGGCCAAGCTCTGCAACGAGGATCCTTCGTTCCGCGCCCACTTCGACGAGGAGACTGAAGAGACCATCATCGCCGGCATGGGCGAGTTGCACCTGGAGATCATCGTCGATCGTATCAACACCGAATTCAAGGTGCCCGTTACCGTGGGCGCACCTTCTGTGTCGTTCCGCGAGACCATCACCACGCCTTTCGAGTGCAACTACAAATATGCCAAGCAATCGGGCGGCAAGGGCCAGTACGCTCATACCGTCATCCGCTTCGAGCCGAATCCCGGCAAGGGCTTCGAGTTCGTCGATGTCAGCAAGGGTGGCGTGGTGCCTAAGGAATACATACCCTCTGTGGAGAAGGGTCTTGCCGCCGCCATGCTCAAAGGCCCGTTTGCCGGTTATCCCGTGGTGGATGTGAAATGCGTCCTCGTGGACGGCAGCTCGCACCCTGTGGATTCGAGCGACATGGCCTTCCAGATCTGCGCACAGATGTGCTTCAAACAGGCCTTCATGAAAGCCAACCCCGTGCTGCTGGAGCCCATGATGAAGGTGGAGATCAACACGCCCGACGATTACATCGGCAACGTGACAGGCGACGTCAACAAGCGCCGCGGCCGTATCGAGAACATGCGTCGTTTCCGCAAGGGATCGCAGAAGTTGGATGCCTTCATCCCGCTGATGGAGATGTTTGGCTATGCCACTGCCCTGCGCAACCTCACCTCAGGACGCGCCAACTACTCGATGGAGTTCTTCCAATACACGCCGACGCCAAAAGACAAACAAGAGGAAATCGTCAAGGAACGCAATGCCTGAACAAGGTCGCAACCCGTTTAGGAACGCGCGATTTTCAACATCTTCTTCCACATCTTTTGCGTCTTGTCCGCCCGAGTCAAGGTGTCATAGTCGCAGAAGGTAATGTCCATGTATCGGGCGATTTTTTTCAGGTCGCCGGTAAGGTCTTTTTTCAAGGAGAAAATATAAGAATGACATGCGATGCCTAGCAACACCTCTTTCAACGCGCTGACCTTATAGACGATCTCGTTGAACATGCTCTCGGAGGTGATGCCGCTCTTGCATTCGATCACAAACAGCTGGTTGTTCTTGAGGAAACAGACGTCCAACTCGTTGTTGTGCTGGATCTCTTGACATCCGTCAATATGCACACCGATGGCGATGTCGTCTGGCTGGATGTTTTTCCTAACCATGTGATATACATACTCTTCGAACCATCCTCCCGTGAGAAATTCGATCTCCGCCTGTTGGAGCGTCCCTTTCTGAACAGGATCATATTGGATGTACTTCAGGAATTTGCTTAGGTTGGGGATGGGAATCATACGGTCGCTGACGGCGTTTTCCACTTCTTCTATGTCGATGTATTTCCAATTGCGGTATTTCTCGCGAAGGACCTCCATGACTTTGAAGTCGCTGGTGGAGAGTTGACGTTTCGAGAACATCTCGAATAGCCGCTGTACCTGTGTTTCTTCCCCTACCAAAGGCTTTGGAATGTCCAAGTCGTGACACAGCCCATAGACATTGAAATACTCGTCAAGCTTAATTTTGTATTGAATGGGATAGATCTCATCGTCGTTGTCGAAGATGCTGTTGTCGAAAATGGTCTTAACGATGAGGTTCTCGTGTGTCTGGATATAGTAAAACTTGGCTTTGTAGTTGGATAACACATGCTGCACCGAGAGGGCCATGTAACGGGTGCCTCCGGCCAGGTTCACACAATACTCGGCTTTCTTGTCCAAGGCACTGCTGATGATGCGGCAGATGCGTTCGTAAGTATAGCTGTCGGAGTCGCGCCGCAAGACGATTCGCTGCACCATCTCCTTGTCGATTTTCAAGCAGTTGACAAGTGGGGTGATGCAGTCGAAGTTCTCGTTGGCGGCAATGAACACCAGCTTGTCGCCTTCTTCATAGTTTTCCTTGATGAAGAGGAAGGCGGCAAGCGGGTGTTCACGGCTGATGATGTTGACCAGGGTCTTCATCATTTCTTGATCGCGGCGATGCCGGGAAGTTCCTTGCCCTCGATGGCCTCGAGGAGGGCTCCACCGCCGGTGCTCACATAACTCACACGGTCGGCGAGGCCGAACTTGTTGATACAAGCCACGCTGTCGCCGCCACCGATGAGGGTGAAAGCGCCGTTTTTCTCTGTGGCTTCCACGATGGCTTCGGCCAAGGCCTTGGAGCCTTCTGCAAACTTGTCGAACTCAAACACGCCGCAGGGACCGTTCCAAAGCACCGTCTTCGACTGCTTGATGATGCCAGCGTAGAACTTGCGGCTCTCGGGACCGCAGTCCATGCCTTCCCAGCCGTCGGGCACGTTCATCGGGTCAACCACCATGGTGTCGGCGTCGTTCGAGAACTTGTTGCCTGCCACCACGTCGAAGGAGAGGTAGAGGTTGACGCCTTTCTGCTTGGCTTTCTCGATAATGTCCAAGGCGAGGTCGAGCTTGTCTTCCTCACAGATGGAGTTGCCGATATGGCCGCCCAAAGCACGCTTGAAGGTGTAGGTCATGCCGCCGCAGAGGATGAGGTTATCGACTTTGGTGAGCAGGTTTTCGATGATCTCGATCTTGGTGGAGACCTTCGAGCCGCCCATGATGGCGGTGAAGGGGCGTTGGATGTCGTTCATCACCTTGTTGACGGCGGCCACTTCCTTGCCCATGAGGTAGCCGAACATCTTATGATCGCTATCGAAATAGTCGGCGATGAGTGCTGTGGAGGCATGGGCACGGTGGGCAGTACCGAAGGCGTCGTTGATGTAGTATTCGCCATAGCCAGCCAGGGTTTTGGTGAACTCCTTCTGCGAGGCTTTGATGGCTTTCTTGGCTTCGTCGTAGCCTTCTTCGCCTTTCTCGATGCCACGGGGCTTGCCTTCTTCCTCAGCATAGAAACGGAGATTCTCAAGCACGAGCACCTCACCGGGTTTCATGGCATCCACCTGAGGTTTGGCTTTCGTGCAGTCGTCGGCAAATTGCACAGGACGGCCGAGTAGCTCTTCCAGATGTTTGATGATGGGCTTGATGCTGTACTTAGGATCCGGATTCTTCTTGGGACGGCCAAGATGCGACATCAGCACAACCATGCCCTTATCGTTGAGCACTTTGTTGATAGTCGGCAAGGCGGCACGCATACGGGTGTCGTCGGTGATGTTGAAGTTGTCGTCCAACGGGACGTTGAAATCTACGCGGATTACTACGTGTTTGTTTTCAAAATTGACTTGATCGATGTTTACCATGGTATTTTTGATTTAAATTTAAGATTCAAAATTGATGGTTCTCAGGGACAACCATGTTGATGGCTTCCGGAAGCATTTCGAAATCGAAAGGAGAGTTGGTCAAGGTTTCGCCTTCGGTCTCCAGCAACAGCTTATGCGAAGGGATGGAAACGATCCTGATCTTCTTTCCGCGGTAGGTAGAGACCTCCTTGAGTTTGTCAACGAAACTGCCGTCGTAAAGGTTGTTGATGCTGGCGGCAAACTTCAACATGCCCAACTTCTTGATGACAGTGATGTCGAACAATCCGTCGTTGGGAACCGCTTTAGGCATCATCATCATGCCGCCGCCATTGTAGCGACCGTTACCTACCGAAAGGCTAAGTATCTCATCGTCAAATACCAACTGGTCGTCAAGCTCCAGTTGGATATGGACGCACTTGAACCGAAAAAGACAGCTGGCGGTGCTGAGCATATAACGCACCGAACCTCCTTTTCCCTTCGACTTCAATAGGTTGGTCTTGCCACACACCATCTCGTCCAATCCTGTTCCCGCGGCATTTAAAAAATATCTGACCTGTGGGTCTCCATGGTTGTAATACACCACTTTTCCAATGTCATGGCGAAAGAGACAACCTTCTTTTATGGTTTTAATATTTTGTTGATAATCAATTGGAAAACCAAAAGTCCTACGCCAATCATTGCCTGTTCCAATGGGGATGATTCCCATCGAGATCTCTGTGGTGGGGTAACGCTGCTGGGTGAAAATGCCATTGACCACTTCGTTGTTGGTGCCGTCTCCACCGACCGAAATCACGTGTTTGTAGCCTTTCTCGGTGATAAGATCCCTGACCAATTCGATGGCGTGGCGAGGATATTCCGTCATTTTGGCGTCGAACTCAATATTTTCATTTTTCAACAGTTGTTCTATAGCCGGCCAATCCTTTCCGCATTTGCCTATGGATGCCTTGGGATTGACAATGACTAGCCACTTATTTGTTGTTTCGTCCATGCTCTGTTTTAATTTTGCTCCAAAGATAAGAAGGATTTGTTTATCCCCAACCATGAAAAAAGAAAACATTATATCAAATAATTGTTGTATCTTTGACGCTCTATTTCTAATGGACTGAAAATGAAACAAACTATTCGACTGTTTTTATTACTGACAATCTTCGCGAATCTCTTCTATTCATGCAGCACCGACGTTGACTTATTCGCTGATTATAAAGATATTACAGTAGTTTACGGACTATTGGATGTCAACAAGGATACCAACTATGTCAAGATTAACAAGGCTTTTTTGGGTCCAGGAAATGCTTTAGACATTGCCTTGATTGCCGACTCGTGCAACTATCCAACCAAACTGAACAGCCGTATCATTGAGTACGTAGCTTCGAACAACAGCAACAATTACACCCAGACCCGTGTGTTGGAGTTGGATACCATCACGATCCACGACAAAGAGCCCGGCATCTTCTATTCGCCCAATCAGTTGGTATATTTCACCAAGGAAAAAATCCATAACAACACAGATAGACACAAATACCGTTATGATTTGGAAATTGATCGTGGCGACACGTTGTTGACAGCGTCCACCCATATCGTTGGAGGTGGATATTTTGCCGTCGTTCAATCCATCTTGAATTTCTCTTCCCTTTCCACTCAAGGAGTCATCAGCTGGTATCCATGTCCCAACTCGGCAATATATGATGTGGAAGTGGATTTCCATTATTACGAAATCGGGTCTTCAGCAGATTCTGTGCTTCATGTTGTACGCATACCGCTGGGCACCCATCCTGAGACAGAACTTGCCTTTGAAGATGGCATTTATAGCATTGTTTATAACCACTCCTTATTCCTCAATGCAATTGCTGATGAAATAGGTGCCGATTCCCTGCTAAATGTAGAGCGTGTCGTATTTGAGCCTTGTATGAAGATAAAGATTTCGGCAGGTGGTGATGAGCTTTATAACTTCATCTCCGTCAACGGTCCCACCAACAGTATCGTACAGACCATTCCTGAATACACCAACGTTACTGGTGGTTATGGGGTGTTCTCTTCCCGTACCACGATAGAAAAGAAAGTGAGACTTTCTTCGCAAACTTTTGTCGATTTGCGCAATCGTGAGAATTGGCATTTCCGCCAAGGAAGATAAACCAAACAATGAACGATCACACAAATTACTAATATATGGAAAACAACAAAAAACTCTTTGAGGAATTTCCACCGGTCAGCACCCAGGAATGGGAAGCCGTGATTGAGAAGGACCTCAAGGGGGCAGATTACAACAAAAAACTGGTTTGGCGTACGGCCGAGGGCTTCAACGTGAAGCCTTACTACCGTGCCGAGAATCTGGCCGACATCCCGTGGACGGGGCAGCAACCCAACGAGTTCCCGTATGTCCGCGGCAACAAGCCTGAAGGCAACGAGTGGCTCGTTCGCCAGGATGTCACCGTGAAGGATGTCAACGAAGCCAACAAAGTGGCACTGAACGCCCTGAGCCGCGGCGCCAACTCCATCGGATTCAAGCTGGAGTACGACAAGGCTTACACGGCCATCGAGATTTCCACCCTGCTGAACGGCATCGACCAGAAAGCCGTGGAGATCAATCTTTATAACAACAAGTACCATCTGCCACTGCTCGAAATGCTCTCGAAGATCCCAGGCATCAAAGGTTCGCTGAACTATGACCCACTGACGCGCTACATCCGTCGCGGCGTATGGTATGTTACCGAAAATACCGATATGGAGCTGGCATACATCATGGTAAAAGCTGAAATTCCCGGCTTCCAGACCATTGGCGTCAACAGCCACGTATTCACCAATGCCGGTTCAACCATCGTGCAGGAGATGGCCTTCGCACTGTCAGTAGGTGCCGAGTACCTCGACAAACTCACCGAGAAAGGCCTGACCATCGATGAAATCGCTCCCAAGATGCGCTTCAACGTCGCTGTCGGACAAAACTACTTCATGGAGATGGCCAAACTGCGCGCCTACCGCCTGCTGTGGGCCAACATCGTGAAGGCTTTCGGCGGCAAGGAAGAAAACGCCAAGATGCACATCCATGCCACCAACGCCGAACTCGGCATGAGCCTCTACGACGCTTACGTCAACATGCTGCGCACCACCACAGGTACGATGTCAGCCGTCCTCGGCGGTGTGGACTCATTCACCGTGATGCCGTTCGACGCACCGTTTGAACTGCCTACCGACTTCGCCGACCGTATCGCCCGCAACCAACAACTCATCCTCAAGGAAGAGGCCCACTTCGACAAGGTGGCCGACCCCGCCGCAGGTTCCTACTACATCGAGAACCTCACTGAGAGCCTGGCTGCTGCCGCTTGGGATTTGTTCAACAAGATCCAAGACGAAGGCGGTTATCTCGAAGCCGTCCGCAAGGGCATGATTCAAGGCCTCATCAAGGAGAGCGCTGCCAAGAAGTTCAGCAACGTGGCTACCCGCCGCGAGACTATCCTCGGCACCAACCAGTTCCCAAACTTCACCGAGAGTTTGAAGTTCACGCCCGAAGCTTGGGTGATGGAAGCCGACGACCGCCGCGACGAGAACGCACAAGTCGAGACCATCGTCACCTTCCGCGCTGCCCAGCAGTTCGAGAAGCTACGCTTCGCCACTGACGTCTATGCCCAGGATCACAAGCGTCCCGTGGCTTGGATGTTCACCTATGGCAACCTCGCCATGCGCAAGGCCCGCGCCAATTTCGCCTCCAACTTCTTCGCCTGCGCCGGCATCCAAGTCGTCGACAATCCTGGCTTCAAGACTTTGGACGAAGGCATCGCCGCCGCACGCAATGAGAAACCCGAAATCGTGGTGATCTGCTCCTCCGACGAGGAATACGGCGAAGGCAACGCCCTCAAGATCTATGAGGAGTTGAAGAACGACACCATCGTGGTGCTTGCTGGTAACCCCGAAGGCACTGCCGACATCCTCAAAGAGGCTGGCCTGAAGTACTTCATCCACGTCAAGAGCAATGTGCTTGAGACGCTGCAAGATTTTCAACGTCAATTAGGTATAACGAAATAAAAACGCGGCGTTTCGATACTTCGACAAGCTCAGCACTCAACGACCGCTAAGGTCCCTGAGCCTGTCGAAGGGCCGACATAAAAAGAAAGGATAATACAATGAAGCCTAATTATAAAGAAATAAACATCAACGCTATACCTAAGCACAGTGGTCTCATCCTGCCGAACGGCGAGCCTTGGGAGACCTCTGAACACATCATGTTGAAGCCTG
>JAFYJV010000021.1 GCA_017537965.1 Bacteroidales bacterium
CGGTTACGAGGACAAGCAAGACGCCTTCATGGCCTTCGCCAAGGAGCGCGGCATGGTCGGCATCAAGGGTCACCGCAGCGTCGGCGGCTTCCGCGCCAGCCTCTACAACGCCTGCCCGATCGAGGCCGTCGAAGCTCTCGTCCAGTGCATGCAAGACTTTGAGAAAGCAAACAAGTAAATTGAAAATTGAAAATTTATCATGAAAGTATTAGTTGCTACTGAGAAACCTTTTGCTAAGATTGCTGTTGACGGCATCCGCGAAGTCGTTGAAAAGAACGGCTATGAACTGGCTCTTTTGGAAAAATACACCGATGTCAATGACCTCTACAAGGCCGTTGCCGATGCTGACGCTTTGATCGTCCGTTCCGACAAGGTCACCAAGGAAGTCCTCGACCACGCCAACAACCTGAAGATCGTCGTCCGCGCCGGCGCCGGTTTCGACAACCTCGACCTTGAGGCATGCACCGCCAAAGGCATCGTGGCCATGAACACCCCTGGTCAAAACAGCAACGCCGTTGCCGAACTCGTCATGGGTATGTTGGTCTATGCCGTCCGCAACTTCTACAACGGCAAGAGCGGCAGCGAACTGATGGGCAAGAAGCTTGGTCTGTTAGCCTTCGGTAACGTGGGTCGTAACGTGGCTCGCATCGCCAAAGGCTTCGGCATGGATGTCTATGCTTTCGACGAGTTCGTCCCCGCCGAGAAGATTGAGGAAGCTGGCGTTCACGCCGTGGCCAACCGCGACGCCCTCTTCGAGACCTGCGATGTCGTCAGCCTGCACATCCCGGCCACTGCCGAGACCAAGCAAAGCATCAACTACGCTGTGGTGAACAAGATGCACAAAGGCGGCATTCTCGTCAACACCGCCCGCAAGGAAGTCATCAACGAGCCCGAGTTGCTCAAGCTGATGGCTGAACGCACCGACCTCAAGTACATCACCGACATCATGCCTGATGCCGACGCCGAGTTCAAAGCCTTTGAAGGCCGCTACTTCGCCACGCCAAAGAAGATGGGCGCCCAGACCGAAGAGGCCAATATCAACGCTGGTTTGGCAGCTGCCAACCAGATCGCTGATTTCTTCAAGACCGGCAACAGACGTTTCCAAGTCAATAAGTAATTAATTTGTTTCAAAAGCCGCTGCAACACGTGTTGCAGCGGCTTTACTACGAATATGAATACCCAAGACAATCAAAAAACGGTACCCTTCTTCAAGTTCGAGAACCTCAGGATCTACCATAAATCCATCACATTCTCCAACGCAGTGCTGGCCCTTTACGACCACACCTCCACTGAAAGCGAAAAGATGGTCGCACGAAAATTCTTCGAAGCCGCATCCATGATCACAAACAACATCATAGAAGGCTCCGCAAACAGCAAGAATGTTTTCACCGAGCATCTCCATCAAGCCAAAAGCAATATCCGCGAATGCGTCTCCTACACTACCCTGCTGCTCAACCGAAGAGTCATCGACGAAGAACAAGCATCTGACATCCGCAACGAACTGATCGAACTGACCAAAATGGCTGGTGCGCTGATTGTCTCACTTCAAGGAGAAAACAATTAACTGTAAACAATAACTGTTATGTCAATAATCAAACCGTTCAAAGGATGGCGTCCCGGTGTGGACATCGTCCAAAAACTGGCCTCTCGCCCCTACGACGTGCTGAACACCGAAGAGGCACGCAAGGAATGCGAAGGCAACCCCTATAGCCTGCTCCACGTGACCAAGGCCGAAATCGACCTGCCTGAAGGCTACAAGGACAGCGACCTCGAGACCTATCTGAAAGTCGTCGAGAACTTCAACAGTTTCAAAGACTTCGGATGGATTAAGCAGGACCAGGAAGAGAAGCTCTACATCTACGCTCAGAGCATGAACCCCACCGAAGCCAATGCCCACTGGCAGTACGGCATCGTGGCCTGCGCTTATAGCGAGGACTATGTGAACAAGATCATCAAGAAGCACGAGCTGACCCGTAAGGACAAGGAAGAGGACCGCATGAAGCACGTCCGCCTCACCAACGCCAACGTTGAGCCGGTGTTCTTCGCCTACCCCGCCGTAGCCCGTATCGATGAGATCGTGGCCGGCATCACCGCCAAGAAGCCCATCTATGACTTCATCGCCAAGGAAGATGGCTTCGGCCACCGCTTCTGGGTCATCGACGACAAGGCAACCATCGCCGAACTCGTTGAACTCTTCGCCACCAAGGTCCCGGCCATGTACATCGCCGACGGTCACCACCGCAGCGCTGCTGCCGCCCTCGTCGGCCAAGAGAAAAAAGAGAAGAACCCTGCCCACACCGGCAAGGAGGAGTACAACTACTTCATGACCGTCATCTTCCCTGACAACCAGCTGAACGTCATCGACTACAACCGCGTCGTCAAGGATTTGAATGGCTTAAGCAAAGACGAGTTCATTAAGGCCCTCGACAAGACCTACGTCGTCGAAGACATGGGCACCGAGATCTACAAGCCGGCTAAGCTTCACGAGCACAGCATGTACTTGGATGGTCACTGGTACAAGATGAGCGCAAGACCTGGCACCTACGACGACAACGACCCCATCGGCGTTCTCGACGTGACCATCTTGAGCAACAACGTCTTGGACAACATCCTGGGCATCAAGGACCTCCGTACCGACAAGCGTATCGACTTCGTTGGCGGTATCCGCGGCCTCGGCGAGCTGAAGCGTCGTGTTGACAATGGTGAAATGAAGGTTGCATTCGCAATGTATCCTGTTTCGATGAAGCAGATCATCGACATCGCCGACACTGGCAACATCATGCCTCCCAAGACCACTTGGTTTGAGCCGAAACTCAGATCAGGACTGGTGATACATACGCTGGATTGATTCGGGCAGATGCCTAAAGAAAAACCACGGGGCAAAAATTTGTTCCGTGGTTTTGTTTTATACCCTCAATCCGTGTCGGGCGCAACTATTTGGGTTTATTCTCTTTTTTCTTTCTTCAACAAATCGACAATGAATTTAGTTGAAAGGTCCTTCAGCTTTACAGGATAGTCATTCCATGTGTCCGCATAATCCGTCTCTTCTTTGCTGGTGGTTCGGGGCAGCAAAGAATATGTTTCCCACAGATGTCCCGTTTCGCGTGTAAATACTACTTTCCTGGCACAGCAGGTCTCCAGCCCTCCAATCAACTCCTCACGGCTCACATCCTCGCCTTTTTCATCAAGAATTGACTGCATCTTGCGGACATCGCTTCCGTTCAGATACCTGAATTCGGAAAGAATCCTGTGGTACTCTCCCGAAGCAAGATCCACATCCACGCTAACACCCAATTCAATAGGACCGTATGTTTTTCTCAAAGCCTCTTTTCCTTTAGGCACAAATTTTATAACCGGATACAACTTTTTGTTAAACAATTCGTCTTTCAGCGATTCAAACTCCTCTTCGGTGAGTGGTAGCGCAAACTCCAAAGGGTCAAAAAAGCCTCTCAACGACCTTCCCATTTGCCAATAATTCGCCACTAATCGCACATAGGGTCCTTCAACGGGTTGCTCAGTATTAGCAGTTTTGCTTCTCTCCATCAATGTCGATAGCAACAGGCGCAGTTTACATAATGAGCCATCTTTGGCGGTGACAACTTTTCGTAAATCATTTTCTTCAACCACTATCACTTCAAGAGAATCACCCATGGCAATATACACATCAATGCGAGCCCAATGTAATACTACCTTTTTAAATGGTTCATGATTGTTCTTGATGAGAATCTCGTTTTCGATATAATCTATGAGATACCCTCGATTCTTTTTGACATAGGGAGCTCCATCGTTATTAGGAACTGATACGGGAATGGGAATCCGCATAGGGAACGTCTTTAGTCCATCTATGAACTTCTCTTCCAGCTCATAACAATTGTTCTTGACAGCGGCGTCTCCTTCATTGATGTCATATCCAATGAAATACTGGTAACCGAGAATCATCTCTGGTGTCACTACTTTGCCAAGTCTCTCCTCAAGGAACAATGTTGTTTCTTCCATCGTTTATTGCCCTCAATCCGTGTCGGGCGCAACTTCTACAAAACTCCTTTTACACTTGTCCGTTTGTATGATCATTGGAGATGAATCTGACGCCATTTCTTTCCCTTTCTTACCTTAATAGAGTTGGGAGTTTCAATTACGATTTCATCGTACTTATAAGGCACGACAATCTTGCCGCGACCATTTATAACCCCATACTTAGATTCATGAATTCTTCCAACTGGCACCCACTTTTCATCAATCACAAGTTCATCTGGCGCAATTTCTGTAATGGAGTATTCAACGTCATACGATTCCACATCCTCATTCACACAGCCGTTAAAGTGTACGGAACGTATAACACGTCGATAAAGTTTGCCATTCTTTTTAATAATCTCACAATCGCCCACCTCTGGTTCTTTATTACTATCAAATGACGATCCATACGACGACCATCTCTTTGTGGGATAGCCTCTTGAATCACATCCTTCAAAATCATAATATTCGTGTCCTGGGTGGATTTCATATATTGTTCCCATATTCTCAATACCCTCAATCCGTGTCGGGCACAACTTTTTTAGGTTAAATCCGTCAAGTATTGCCATGCTCGCAGGTATTTCCGAAGCCGTTTCACATCCTCGTCAGTAATTTCCTTTAAGCGACGAATGTCCATATTATCCTCTAAATCAGCCCTTTTCACTTCTTTGCCAATGGGATTTATCGAGGCACGACGTACAAATTCTTCATAGGTTTCCCCTTCATGTTTTGTCACAGATAATATTCCTTCGACAATTTCTTCAGGAAACCCTTGTTCTTGAAGATATTCTCCCGTTACATCAGTATCCTCTAGGGTGTCGTGCAACAATGCCACAATTTTTGCCTTCGGATCCTTGCATCGTTCAGCCACACGTATCGGATGCATCACATACTCACGGCCCAATTTGTCCTTTTGTCCCTCGTGTGCTCGGATAGCAATCTTAAGAGCAAGGTCAACTAATTCGCTATAGTCTTTCATTTTATATTCTTAACTAATGTGCATAATATCCGTGTCTTATACCGTTATCATCCAAGAAATATTTAAGAGAGTCAAAATGAAAGCGTTCCTTTATAACCTTGAACAAACCTTCAATCGTATCAACTTTGAGCGCTTTCATCAGTTCATACACATCAACATTGAAAATGTCTCGTTCAATACTAGCGTCCTCCCAGCAACTGAATTCGCCATTTTCCACAGCAGCACCGTAACCATGGGAGAATATCTCACTTTTATTTTGCAATTCCTTAACTTGAGACTTATCCTTTCCTTTTTCTTCCATTCTTTCATACCCTCAATCCGTGTCGGGCGCAACTGTTAATTGCCTATTGATTAATACTATAATACCATATCCCAATAATGACCAACAAGTGCAGCAGTTGGTCGAATCCATAGAGCATCCAATAGGGCTTCTTCTGCTGGTCGGCCAGTAATGGAAAACGGGCTGTTAGAATGCCTTTGGTTGTATCGATAAGGAAATGCGAAACAAGTTCCGCGAGCATGAGGAGCAGCAAGAGTTTCCACGGCACGCCAAAAACCAGCAGGCACACTCCCACCAGCAGCGAATGGATACCTGCATGAAGCAAGATTGGCCACGCCTTTCTCCCATCCGCCTTGGCCCGTATCATAGAGGGCGTGGTGAAGCAGAAATCGGCCAGATAGTGGCCTATCAACAAAAATATGAGCAAGACAGCATTCATATCCATTGCTTTATCAGGTAGTCCATGTCGGGACACCTTCAGGCTATCCAGACCTACCAATGTATCAAGGTAAACCTTAGTGTTGATGTTCAAAGATTTCACCCTTCCCAATCCCGCCACTTGATTACCGTGTGTATCTCCGTTCCATCTGGACAATATTCAACAAAATCACCACCTGGATCAACGGACGTTTCATACTCTTCGCCTGTATATCTTATTTCTCTAATTGGATAGCCACGAGCATCGCATTGGCCTGAATCCATATCGTAGTACACTTCAGCTACTCGTACAATATATCTTCCCATGTTTTAATACCCTCAATCCGTGTCGGGCGCAACTTTTATTTATCTGATTGATTCCGTTTCTTATTCCCAGACGTATTGAATAGCTGAACCGCTACCATTTTTTTGTGGCAACTCTGTTATCTGATGATTCAATTTCTATCATAGCATTATGGATTTGTTTTTTAATTTCATCAACATTTTTCTCCTCGAAATAGTTTTTGATCCTTTCCATATCTTCTATAAACGAAGGCTTTCTTTCTATAATATCCCATGGTTTGGAGGCCCTAAGACTGATATCCCCCTGTCTCATCCCAATAATAGAATAATACGCTATATGATGTTGATCAAGTTCAGTTAGACCGATTATCTTATCAAGCTTTTGATACATTTCATCCTCTTTGTCGTGGGAAAGTCGTTTGCGCGTTATCCATGAACAACACTCTTTCAATGCGCTATTGATTTCGGAGATTGCATCTGACAACCCCTTGTATTCTTTTCCTAAGATAGTGACACTCTCACTAAGACTGAAATGATCAGAAACACGAAGATCAAAACCCTCCTCGGATTTCAATTCCATAATCGCATCACGAAAATCCTGACAAGCAGCCATATCTATCAAATCAACGATATGTACATAATCATCTGGCTCTGGAATATCGCCTACTGATACGCCTTCCACAATCACACTTGTATTGAATATCCTGCCTTGATATTCAAACCAATTGTGACCAGAACTTCGAATATCGACAGTCTCCCCTCTTTCCCTTGCATATTTTTCAATCTTACATGCCACTTCACCGACAAAACACTCTTCCTTCCAGTCATCCAACTTTTTATCATAAAAATCATAACATTCCACTTTGACAGATTCGGTTTTAGTGGGCTCTTCTTCCACTTCCTCAACTTCATCATGATTTTGCGGATTTCTATAAACGTCTGTCTTGTCTTTCTTCAATTGCTGCACTTCCTCTTTTGTTTCAATCGCTTTTTCGTCCTTGATCTCCACCCCCTCATCCTCGGTGACGAGCATACTTGACGGACCGGGATTGGGAACATCGGTTTGGGAATCCTTTTCTCTTTTGTTCTTTATTCTTGCGGCAAAAACAACCATAATCGCAAACAAAACCGCCGCCGTGATAAGTAATAACAATTCTATTGTATCCATATTCCATACCCTCAATCCGTGTCGGGCGCAACTGTTATATTAATCATATTTTGATTTCAACTCAAGCAATGTCTTTGATTCTGGATGCCAACTAAGTCCAGACTTGATGTAGTCTTTTATCAGAGCTTCCTCGTCGCCACCAAACAAGGGCTTCCCCAAGGCGAGAGCCGCCTCAAACGCCCTGATGCAAATGACGTATGACCTTTCTGGAGGATTGGATCTCATCACTTTGTCCAAGCATTCATGAGCCCCCATCCAAGCTGTTTGGATCAAACCTGGAATCGTGTTTTGCAAATCAAGCATCGACTCGCTATACTCAAGGACCAGAGGTGTCCTGTTCAATTCGCTGAAAAACGCCAAATCAGATCGTTTCGTGTTGCCAAAGGTCTGGGAACAAGCGCTGAAATCACCTTTGCGGTGTTGCGCTTCGAGCAGCAACAAATCTGGCATCATAGATGTGGGAAACTCCTCATGGAACTTTTTCGCTTTCTGTTCCGCTTCTTCGTACTTTCCTTGCTTCAGCAGCGCATGTATTTCATCCCAAGTGTTTTCGTGAAAGATAAAGTCCCACCCCATTGTACCTAATTCTTGCTTGTCAAACAATGGCCACCGTCGGTTCTCTTCGGTGACTGTCTCAGGTTCTTCCTTTCTTGTCAACGGCTCTTTCTTCATTGGCTTCTCTTTTGTTTTCACAGACTCTTGCTTGACAGGAGTTGCCTTATCGACCTGCCGTTTATTAGGCTGTTTATCGCCTTTAGCATCCTTTACAATCTTACATATCGCTCCAATAATAGGAAGCAAAAAAGCCGCAATACCAATAGCAATGATCACAGTATAATCCATAATTCATCACCCTCAATCCGTGTCGGGCGCAACTTTTAGTTTTCAGCTAAAGATATCTAATCCCTTTAAAATCACGTAAATAATAGTCGTAAGCGCAGTAGCGGCTCCAACAGAAGTTAAAATCTTTTCTCCCAATCCCACACCGGATGGTAATCCAAAAACAACACAGACGGTTATTGCAATCGCCTCAAACACCACCCATAAACCACATATGATCCAAAAAGTTTTTGTTAATGACAAAGTTTTCGGCCATCCGATGCGTTCCAACGGCTTTCTGATGCGATCCAAAGTGGCATCCACCTTGTTGAAAAGCTCCTTTCTGCGGTAGGCTCTTGCTGCAGCTTTTTTCTGTTTGTCTGCTTTTTTGGATAACCTATTGTATTCCTTCCATGTAATTTTTTTAAGATCATAAAACACGTCCAAATCTAACGTATCTTCGTATGTATAATGTTCAGATTCACTAGCCCGACATGTAAGGCGGTACGGAGACCCCTTAAAGACAACCGCGCCTTTTTCAAGACTTGAACTGAAATTCCATTCTTCATCTCTATCCAAAGGCCAATATTGTTTCTGAGCACCATCCTCTGGCACTATCCTATAATAACACGTTTCATAATATCTGTCCATGGTTTAATGCCCTTAATCCGTGTCGGGCACAACTTTTATTGTTAATAAACAATTAGGCTGCTATTTGTTTGTTTTCTCCTTGATTAGCGGAACTATCACTTCCTCAATAGCCTGTCTACTCAAGCGGTGCTCGCCATGGAAATGAACGACATTTTTGTAATGCTGCATGAAAATGTCCTCGCAGTTCACCGTGGTATCGTTGTCGGCGAAAAGACCATAGACGTTTTCTTTATCCTCTTTTGTAATGTCGTCAAATTGCCGCGCTTCCATGTCAACAAAGTGTTGGATGATTTCGGGCGTGATGGTGAAGGTCTTTTCTCCATCACGGCGCGGGTTCAGGAACTCGTACGTACCTTCTTTCAACAAGTGCTGACCTGATTTCTTGAAAAGCCAGCTTAATAACGTTTTCTTTCCAGCATCCTCAGTGACTTTCGACAGATAAAACGCCGGATTGATACAGATGCGCTTGTACACGCCCCATTCCTGCCCCATGTGTTCGTTGAGGACAATGTGTCGACATGCGTTTTGCGACATCATCGCCGCATACATGCCACCCATGCTGGTGCCCACGATCACTTCGGGTCTCAAGTTGGTGGATAGTCCTTTCAAAAATGGCAATGCCGTTGTTGGATCAATCGGAATGTCGGGAGCAAGGACAATCCAATCGGGCAACAATTCACGAAGTGTTTTCACCGTACTACCTTCTCCTGAAGAACCAAATCCATGGAAATAAAGCAACAACTTATCGCTTTCTTTGTCAGCTCTACTATATTCAATCCGTTTCTTTTCGAGGTAGGAACAAAAATCATCAAGCGAATTGTATCTTTGGTACCAGGCCACTTTAAAACGTTTTTTCATCATTTCAACAAAACCAGCCATAGTATTCACAGCATAAATCTCTTCGTGGCTTAAGAATGAAACCATGTCAACACCTGAAACTTCACAATAGCGGTGCTTTCCCGTGAGCCAATTCCATTTATGCTCTCGTAGACCCATCTTTCCGTCCAATATACTCAAGAACAGAATGTAGTTTCCGCCTGCACCACCCGTGTTCATTCTTATAGCTCCATTATAACCAGTCATCCAGGCACTGCATTCTCTTTTTTTATAATAGGTGGCAAAGGCGCTTTCAGGTATTCCCGATTTATAACGGTTAATGTCAGATACTGATTCAGGTATGACGGTTCCTTTGCATCCTACCAAAAGCTTATTTGTGGCAGTTTCAATAATGGCATTGCAATTGTCACGAGAATCAAATACTTTGTTTTGCTCATCCACGGTAATGGTTGTCAGACTGTCACATCCATCAAAAAGATGCCATATAGTAGCACCTGATATTTCCTCCAATGAAGCAGGAAGATGTATGGACTTAAGGCTTTTGCAGTTTGTAAAAGCATTAGCAGCGATTCTCTTCACTGTTTCAGGAATATTTACCTTCTCCAAAGCCACACATCCATCAAATAGATCGTGAGGTATATCTTCCAAACCCGAGGGCAATATCACTTCCTTCAGGCGAGTACAGTTCGCAAAACTTTCTTCCTTCAATTCTCTCACAGAGATGGGAATAGTGATACTTGAAATGGTAGCGTTGCCTTTGAAAGCATCGGCATTTATGGCTACAACAGGCTTCGCACCGATCTCACAAGGAATCACTACAACCGCATTGCTGCCGATATACTTTATTATGGAGCAGGTACCCTCTTCGTGGTTTACCGCTAACCTGAAATCTTGTGTTGATACGACTTCGCCAATTCTCTTAACAGTTACTATCGCATATTCATCAACATCCGAACCACCATGTTCCTTTATCTCGCGAATGGTGAAATCCTCATGAACGCTGTCAATACGATAGGTTATTCCACCATTGAATGACAGCACATCGCCATATTCTGGGAGATGCCCCATACTATAAAAGTCGGGTTTCAACTTTTGACCCGTATCTTTATCATAGTATTCGATATAATCATAGCTTTTGTGATACATTTCCCTATACCCTGATTCCGTGTCGGGCGCAACAATAAGTGTTAATCCTTGAAAACTATTTTTACTCCTCTCGGAAGGCAACTTTGAATGTTTTCATATAATTTACGACTGATGACGATACTTAGGTTTTTGAGCATGTCGTTGTGTAAAAAGAAAATCTCGCCTACGGCATACTGAATATTGTCAGGCATCACCACCTCTTTTAGGCCATCGCAGCAATAGAAGACGCTTTCGGCGAAACTAGTGACCGAGTCTGGAATGACAACCTTCTCCAAATGATCATTCATATTGAACGTGTTGCTTTCCAACTTGTGGATGGTATCTGGAACGACAAACTCCTTGGCCTCCTTGTTGATGGGATACAACAACAAATGCTCCCCTGCCTTGTCATACAAAACCCCATCAAGCGAAGAGAACACGTTGTTCGACGGAGACACCTCTATCTCTTTCAATTTCATGCAGTTGTAGAAAGCATACCGGTCAATGCGATTGACAGAAGCAGGAATGACGACTTTTTCAAGGTGCTCGCATTCGCGAAACGTATGGCCATAAATGGCATGGATGGTATTCGGAACAGAAAACGCTTTTGCTTCCCTGTTCATGGAATAGGCGACCAACTCCTCAACTGACTTGTCATACAGGACCCCATCAATCGATGCATATTGTTGGTTTGCAGGATCAACAACGATCTCTTTCAGGTTTTTGCACAATATCAGTCCTCCCCCTGATTCGATTTTAGTCACTGATGCGGGGATAGTGATCGTCTCCATTGAGTCACAGCCTGTAAATGCGCCGTCGCCTATCGTTTCCAAGTTCGGGGACAGATCGATATGGGCAAGCGATTTGCAATTACAGAAAGCGCCACTGCAGACGGCCGTTACACTGTCAGGGATTTCAACGTGTTCAAGCGACTCACAGCCCGTGAACATCCCCTTTGAAATGCATTTATGTTTTTCGCAGTTGGTGATGTGAACGGTTTTCAAGTTCTTGCAATCCTCGAATATCCCGTATGTATTTTTGTCAAGCCAGACATGGTCTGGGATATCCACCTCTCTCAGTCCTTCTATTTCTTTGTATTGACGAGAGACAAGGAAACTGGAATCGATCGCAATCCTTCCGCTACGATGCACTTTGAATTTCGTATCGTAACCTATTTTGGCACTCGCATACCCATCCTCGTCAAAATCCGACAACTCCTCGAACGAAGGAGAGACTACTATATGGAATTTGTCGTCGAAGTACTTCAAGATGCCCCACAGGCCATATTTTCGGACCTTGATATAGGACACCTCGGTAGTTTTCTCGATGACATCACACCGTGACACCCACGAATCGCTCACTTCCGGGTATTCGAGGGTCTCACAGTCATTATTGATCAGTTCGGTTGTGCTCATTTTATTAATCCTCTATGAATTCCATCTTGACATCTTCGTCAGTGAACAACCTTTTGTTTTCTTCGTAGGTTTCCTTGGTTGTTTGTATTGTTTTCAAATTCGGAGTATCTTCCCATTTTGTATTGTTTTTGAGATGGACAAAGATACCGCTTTTTTCTTACTTTTGCAAGACAAAGATGAACAAGTCTTCTGCAAATATCAGCCCCAATCTCATCAAGCACTACGCCGACCATCTGCGGCTAGAACTTTCATTGTCCGACAACAGCGTGGATGCCTATCGCCATGATGTCAACCTATTTCTGCAATATCTTGAAAGCCAGAGCTATCCAACTGATATCAGCGCCATCACACAAGACACCATTGAGAATTTCTTCGCCTATCTCTATGACTTGAACATCGGCGCCACGTCGCAAGCCCGTATCCTATCAGGCTTGAAGTCGTTTTGGCGCTATCTGATCCAAGAAGACCTGGCTGAAAAAGACCCTTGCGAACTCATCACCTCTCCTACGCTTGGCCGTCATCTTCCTGAAGTGTTGAGTTTCGAAGAGATTCAGAAAATGATCGACAGCATCGACCTCAGCCAGCCCACAGGCCATCGCAACAAAGCCATGATCGAAGTGATGTACGGCTGCGGCTTGCGCGTTTCCGAGCTCATAGGACTACAAATCAGCAACATTTACCGCAAAGACGGATTCCTCCGCATCACCGGCAAAGGCAGCAAGGAAAGGCTCGTCCCCATCGGCGACAGCAGCTTGAAGATCCTATATCAGTACATTGAAGGCGCCAGACTTCACATCACACCGAAACCCAAATACACCGACACCGTCTTCCTTAATAGTCGCGGCACAGGCTTGACGCGACAAACAGTCTTCCTACTGGTAAAGGAACTCGCTGAAAAGAACGGCATCAAAAAGGCCATCAGCCCGCACACCTTCCGTCACAGCTTCGCCACGCACCTGCTCGAAGGCGGTGCCAACCTTCTGGCCGTACAGCAGATGCTCGGTCATGCCAGCGTCAGCACCACCGAGATCTATACGCACATTTCAGATGATCTATTACGGGAAACCCTAACGGAATTCCATCCGCGACTTAAACACAGACAGAAGATAACTCCTAACTCCTAACTCCCAACTAAATTATGTTTCCTTGGTCATCGACAAGGACTCCCCAGCTTACTGCTGTCATCGTCTCTCCATCAAAGAAAAAATCGATCATGGCGTCCTCGAAGGAGACTCTATGCTCGCCATCCTCGTCTTCCTCTTCCAATTCCGAGAAGCCATTTTGGCGCATCAACTCGATCACCTGGGCGCGACTAAGGTCGAAAACCTTAGTGCCATACAACACCGAATCCTCATTCTCAGTCTCAAAGCAAGCGGCAACCGACTTGGTGATGCCCTCAAAATAGATGCTGGTGGCCAAAGCATCGTATTGATAGTATATGGAACGGTTCCCAGTCTCCTCCATATCGTTGAGTTCTTCATAAAAATCGGGCATTCCCAGCATTTTCACTGCATCGTCCAAAGGCATTCCGAAAGGTATTTGGCCGAAACCTTTCAACGGCTCAATCAGATAGTTTTCCATTAATCAACATGTTTTTTTTCGTGCCGTGAAAATAACCCTTTTTATTGACATGGAAGCGCAAAAAGAAATTTAAATTGATTCTAAATTATTACCATCATTCGAATCGAATGGATCTTGACGGACGGATCCTGTTGATAATGGCAGTGGGAATCAGAAGCAAAAGCATCCAAAGAACAAAAGCACCGATATTCAAGGCAAGCACAGTGGACAAGTGTAACTCAATAGGAACTGCGGAAAGGTAATACGTAGCAGGATTCAGATGGATAAAGCCTGTTGCTTGTTGTAAAAGACAGAATCCAAGTCCAAGGGCATTGCCGATAAGCATCCCAATTAGCAAGATACGGATGGCACGGTGCAAGAACACCCGACGCACGAAACGGTCAGATGCACCCATTGCCTTCAAAAGGCCTACAGTGGAGGTCTTCTCAATGATGATGATCAAGAGCATGGAAACCATGGTAATGCCGGCAACAAGAAACATCAAGGCAAGAATCAGCCACACGTTGGTGTCGAGCAGATCGAGCCAGTCGAAAACCTGTGGATTGGAATCGCGCGCCGTGTAAGAGGCGAGTGTCGGTGGAATGTTATAATAGAGCGAAGCGTTCACGGCATCCGTCTGTTCCCAGCTGTCAGTCCACACCTCAACGAGGCCAGTCTCATCCCCTTCCCAATGGTTGAGTTTCCTGATCTGGTTCAGGTCGCAGAACACATAACGCTCATCGAATTCAGAGAAACCTGTCTCAAAGACACCTGTGACATTGAATTTTCGGCCTCTTGCCTCCATGTCCTCATCGATGAACCACACTCTCATGGCATCGCCCACCTTCAGCAGCATTTTGTCGGCGATGCTTTTTGAGATCAGCACCGCATCCGAACGGCCCTCGTCTTCATACTTCGGAACCTCACCTTGAAGCAATGCTTGCTCGAAATAAGACCAGTCATAGTCGGCTCCAACGCCTTTCATGACCACACCTTGAATCTCTTCGTCGGTCTTGATCATGCCCGCCTTGTTGGCAACACATTGATAATGACGGATTCCATCGGTATGCTCCAAACAATTGCGAAGGCGTTCGTCCAGGCCGAAAGGTGTCTCTTCATAGGACTCATTCATGTCGAGCGATTGAAGATGAATGGGAGCCACAAAGCCAACCACTTTGGCGCGGATCTGGTTTTTGAAGCCAACGACCACTGCCAGGGAGATGATCATCACGGTAATCGCCAATGCCACGCTGGTCACGGCAAGACGCATCACCGTCGAAGAGAGATGATCTTTCGAGAGTGAAAACAGCCTATCGGAGATGAATTTGGAGCCTGACATGCGTTTTAGAAAGATTTTGCATTATTTTTGCAAAAATACGAATCATCAACGAAATATGAATTGCAAAATGAGAAATAACATACGATTCATCTTGTTTTTAATGTTTGGAATGAGCCTTTCTTTCCAAGGCAATGCCCAATCAATCAAGCTGATTCCCAAGGAACAATATGTTTATGGGGCACTTGACACGGAGAACTATTTCCGTCTGCTCACCGACCAAAACGTAGGCGTGGTGGCCAACCAAACCAGCATCGTGGGAGACACCCATCTCGTCGATACTCTTTTAGCCGTCGGCATCAACGTAAAACGGATCTTCACCCCGGAACACGGCTTCCGGGGCGCCGCTGACGCCGGCGCCAAGGTCATAGGTGGCAAGGATGAAAAGACCGGTATCGAAATAGCCTCGCTGTACGGCAAGACCAAGAAACCCACGCCCGAGATGCTCAAGGATATCGACGTCATGCTCTTCGACCTTCAAGATGTGGGCGTGCGTTACTATACCTACATCTCCACCTTGACATACGTCATGGAGGCCTGCGCCGAGCAAGACATCCCCGTCATCGTACTCGACCGCCCCAACCCCAATGGATTCTATATCGACGGACCCGTTTTGAAGGCTGAGAACAAATCGTTCGTAGGTCTCCATCCCGTCCCTGTTGCGTATGGCATGACCATCGGCGAATACGCCAAGATGGTGAACTGTGAAGGCTGGATGAAGGATGGCGCCCACTGCGAGCTCACCGTTGTTTCCATCGCAGGTTACGATCGCAACGCCATCTACGAATTGCCTGTGAAACCGTCACCCAACCTGCCTAACTGGGAGTCAGTGTACCTCTACCCTTCCCTCTGCTTCTTCGAGGGCACCATCGTCAGCGTGGGACGCGGCACCGACAAGCCATTCCAGATATTCGGCCATCCCGATTTGAGAGGCGACTACAGTTTCACACCAGAGAGCAAGAGCGGCGCTTCCAAGCCCATGTTTGAAGGCCAGCGTTGCCGAGGCTTGGATCTGACCGACTATGCCCACGACTACACCATCAACCCCGCCCAACTCCAACTGGAATGGCTCATCAGCGCCTATCATCAACTGAAGGACAAGTCGTTTTTCACAAATTACTTCCGTTTGCTCTCAGGCGACAATCAGCTTCAACGCGACATCGAAAACGGAAAAAGCGAGGAAGAAATCCGTGCTTCGTGGCAGGACGATATTGAGGCGTTCAAGGAAATTCGGACGAAGTATTTAATATACTGAGGTTCTGTTCAACTTCAACCACGACCCACTTTACTTGTTCCTTTCTAAGACGGAGATTTTTTGGATCTCAATCGTGCCAGCCTTGGAATTGGTTGAGGTATATTTCACAGCTAAAGTGACAGTTTGACCGATATATTCCGCCAATGATATCTCCGAAGTAATAAAGTCGTTCCAATTGCTGCCTTCAGACAAAACTGCAGGCATCTGCTTCCAAAAAGCTGTATATGGATTTTCTCCCCATGTATAATTGGTTGATGCCCAAATGGTAACATCATTATTAATGTTGTTAAAGTAACGCCCGATATACTCAATGACCATCTTGGCATCGCTCACTCCAGTAATAGCAATAGGAGAAGAAATCAGCCAATCCTCGTTGGCGTAATTCACACTATTCTCATAACCACTCATCTTAGCTGTACGATAGTCAATTTTCCATGACTGTGCACCTAATACATCGCATGTCATATATGAGCCAAAATCTGTATTAAACGACTGGACGTATGGCAAGTGTTGAACCTCTCCAGCATTGCCAGAGCCAGGCAATGGATCGCCAAATTCCTCAATGTCATTCTTCGAACGAAGAATCATCTGCCATGTATTATTATAGATTGAGGCGATAGCAGTAATGTTACAAGCTCTATTAGGCAATGAGTCACTAGCAAAATAGGCATAAGGACTTGTTCTCAATAAAGTATTATTATCGGGATTGTTTACATCCGCAAGAATGCGGTTGCCGTATGAGCCATACCCCAAATCGGCAAATGTGGTATGCTCGGTAAACATCACATTCTCAAGGCGCACCAAACTGCCTGCCGGGAACAAACCTGCGTTTATCCCTGAAATCGTGGCAAGGGTAGGTTCAACAGGACGATGTGAAGCAAGAACAATGAAATGCTCCTCTGGATAGAGGCAATAGGACAATTGAGGTAGATTGTGGTAATTGGCAAACATCACGCCCTCCAAACAGACTCTGATAGAATCCCCAACACGGATGTTTGAAGGATTATTATACCAAAGTTCTATGGCCTTGCCTGTACGACGGTCTTGAATGAATGAAGCTTTGATGAGATTCCCTGAAGCTTCATCGGCTGTAACAATACCATAGACGGATGCCGGTTCCTGAAATACAAAACCAGGTTCAAGATTAAGGATTTCGTCTATAGTGTACACCCTTCCAATTGGAATGTCCTGACCATCTCCGCCACCTGTTCCCGTTGTGAATACTTTCTGTTCTCCATAGCCGACTCCCGTATCATTCATGGCAAATGCCCTAACATAATAAGTCATTCCTTCTTCAAGTCCTGTAATCAAACAAGAAAACTGGTTCGCCGTCGATCCTTCAGAATAAGCAAAGTGGTCGCTCAGTGTAGGATTCTGTTGCAGGCTCCAACAGACACCACAATAGGCTATTTCAGAGCCTCCGTCATCAATAACAGAGCCCCCACAGCGGGCAGAATTGTTAGTAATTTGACTGACATCGGCTGTAATCACAGTGGGCGCTCCATCATCTCCTCCAATTATATCTCCATAATGGTTCAACATCCTTACAAATTCTCCAGCTGCAGTTTTCATCATGCCGAAATCACCGCCTAACGATGTTGTGCAGTCAAGCACCAATATTACCATCGCACTTTTGCGCTCCACTTGCACGTTGCTATAGCTCGACGGAGCAAACTCACTTTCCGACTGCCATTCTGCGGTTGAACTGATATAGCGCCATAACTTCATGTTCGAGGTGTTGGCAACAGGGATCCCGTTAGGTGTCTTCAGGTCTGAAAATGTGTACCAATAACATGCCCCTTCCTGTCGATCCGACAACACCACCGATCCACTCGTGGACTGCAAGCCACAGTAGTTGACATTACTTAATTTGCCCTGTCCATTCTCGCGAGTATAAATGGCCTCAATGTACTTGCTAGAGCTGTTGGCATTATTGACATCGTCGAAAGTGATACGGATCAATGTATTATTGTCATAGCCACCCGGCACCTTAATCATTGTTCCGACAATGGTAGTCGTTTCATTATTCAAACTACCTGCAATCTCTCTAAACTTGAGGGTGACGTATTCCATATTCTCCACCTCGAAAACATTTGCAGGGCTACTCGACAGTTTCTGTAGATTCTGCCTAAAGCTGGCTTCGTCTTGCACGTCATTGCCTTTCATGCCAATAGCGTATGCATCGATATTCAATCCGCCCACTTTGTCCGTCTTAATACGGTTATTAATCGCATTGAGAAATTCGGCTTGGGAGTTGTAGTTGTCGTTCAACATCATAGAGGCGTTGTCGAGGCCGTCTGTAAATGTTACAATGGAGACATTGATTAGATCCGAAGGCAAGGTGGCAGTTTGAAGCCAATTCAATGCAGTATAGTCTGCATGGTATAACGCTGTTCCATCACGCATATCCAAACTGTTGATGAAATTGATGAAACTAAGTTCCGTTGAACTACTTAGTATGCCAATAGGTTTGGTTTTCAGTTGGTCGTTGAAACCAATCACACCCAGATACATCCCTTCGGCCGTCCCTCCTCCACTATCGCCACCGCCTTCATTACCGTTTCCATTAGGATCTTTTTGACATGCAGCAAAAAGCAACACTGTCAATAACAATACGGCTGACATAGCCTTCATGAATCTTTTCATATAATATTTCTCTTTATTTGATACACAAAAATACAAAAAAAACAGGTAACCAAACAAAAAAATAGAGGGTGACCCAGGTCACCCTCTATGATAGGAATGTAGTTTTTAATCTATTACCTTCTAATCTTTCCCGGATATTCCTTCAAGGCTTCTTCAAGGCACTTGATGGCGGCCTTCAGGTCGTCGATGCAGAGGCAATAGGTGATACGAGCCTGATGGCGTCCCTTCTCTGGATCGACATAGAATCCCGTTGCAGGAGCCAGCATCACGGTAGCGCCGTTGTAGCTGAAATCGGTGAGCAACCACTGGCAGAACTTGTCGCTATCGTCCACCGGCAGGTCGATGACGGTGTAGAAAGCGCCCTTTGGCATCGGGCAGAAACAGCCCGGGATCTTGTTGATGCCCTCAACGATGACATTACGGCGGGTGATGTATTCGTTATAAACTGCATCAAAGTATGATTGCGGGGTATCAACGGCAGCCTCGGCAAAGATCTGACCAAAGCTCGGTGGTGACAGACGGGCCTGAGCCAGACGCATGGCGATGGCATAGACCTCGCTGTTACGCGTCACCATGCAACCCACACGGGCACCGCAGGCGCTGTAACGCTTCGAGACGGAGTCGAAGAGGATGGTGTTGCGTTCCAATCCCTCAAGCTGCATCACGCTGAAGTGCTTGTGACCGTCGTAGCAGAATTCGCGATACACCTCGTCGGCAAAGAGATACAAGTCGTATTTCTTGACCAAACCAGCCACCTTGAGCAACTCCTCTTGGGTGTAAAGATAACCCGTCGGGTTGTTTGGGTTGCAGATCATGATGGCTCTGGTGCGCGGTGTGATGGCCTTTTCGAAATCCTCAATGGGAGGAAGGGCAAATCCCGTCTTTATGTCGCTCGGGATGGTGACGATCTTGGCATCGCACAGCTTGGCGAAGGTATTGTAATTGGTATAGTAAGGTTCTGGGATAATGATCTCATCGCCTGGGTTGAGGCACACGGTGAAGGCCATCTGAAGGGCTTCGCTGCCGCCAGTGGTGACGATGATCTGGTTCGGCGTGACATCGATGCCGTGACGGTGATAGTAGTTACATAGCGCGCGACGATAGCTGGGGATACCGGCAGAGTGGCTGTACTCCAACACGCCGTGGCTGTTGGCCATCTTGGCAGCAGTCTCAGCCATCGACTTCAAGGCACCGCTAGGAGTCTCAATGTCTGGTTGACCGATGTTCAAGTGATACACATGGACGCCACGTTCCTTGGCGGCGTCAGCAAACGGAACGAGCTTCCGAATCGCCGATTGCGGAAGCTCTAAACCTTTTTTCGAAATCTGTGGCATTGTTTATTGAGTTGTTAGTTTGTTGTCTTCTGTCTTCAGACTTCCGACTTCTCATTTATTGACGGGGCTTCCTGCACCGGCTTCTTTTTCCGGCAATGCCTCCTTGGGCTGTTCAAGCACCTTGCCTTTGATTCGCAGCACCACTGTAGAGTTGGTATTGGCATTGGAAGTCACAGTGACGGACTTGTTGATGTTACCCACACGAGTGGTTTTGTAAGTCACTTTAATCACATCCGATTCACCGGGAAGGATGGGTTCCTTCGGCCATGAAGGAACGGTGCAGCCACAGCTCGACTTGGGCTTCTGGATGATCAAGGGTTCGTTTCCGGTGTTGGTAAACTGAAATTCACATTCACCGTTGCCATTGTAAGGGATCTCTCCATAGTCGTGGACCAATTTGGCAAATTCGATTTCAGGACCGTTTTGGCTGGATTTTGCGTCTTGAGCGCTGGCAATTCCTGTGAACATCGCAAGGATGCCGATCAATAATACAAGCTTCTTCATTTTATTCTATCAGTTTAAATGATCTGCAAAAATAGAAATAATTCTTTAATTTGTCACAAAAACTTGAAAAGTTCAAAAACCATACCAAATTTTTTCCAAAAAAGACTTGCAGGAAAGAAAAAATGTAGTACTTTTGCGGCTCGAAACATGGCGGGATAGCTCAGCAGGTTAGAGCGTCGGATTCATAACCCGGAGGTCATGAGTTCAATTCTCATTCCCGCTACTGAATGATAATAAGGCTGAAAATCAGCCTTATTTTTTTTGTCTATACTAAATCTAACTTATTAGTTTACAATATTTTAAACAAGAATACTCTTTTCATGATATGAGTTAGATTTTCTTTGGGCCGAAATCGTTTTTATATAAATTTGCCATCGTACTAAACCCAACACACTATGAAAAAATTAAAGTATGCAGTAATACTCCTGCTTGGTTTGAGTATGGTGATGATCATGACTTCCTGCAACAAGGAGGAAGATGTAAGTAGTTACAAAGACAAAATTGTTGGTGAATGGCAGATGACAAAAGAATACTATTGCCGGTACGACCCAACAGGGGCTATTGATGATGAGAGTGAATACTATGTTCCTAATGACGAAGAAATGGGAAAATGGAAGTTCTTTTCTGAAGGTATGGTTAGAATGAGTAATGACTGGTGGCATAAATCTAATTCTGAGTTATCTGAGTTTTATAATGTGCCTTATATTATCGATGAAAGCACTCTATACATCGGTGATGGTTCAGATGAATTCACATATACCATCAAGGAATTGACAAATTCAACAATGGTTTTGGAACAAGAGTATTATTATTCAGATGGTTCCAGAAGTGTTGGGAGATATGAATTCAAGAAAGGGTGGAGTAATAATGGCTATGCGATAAATGTTTATAAGAGCCCCGATAAATGCGGCAGCGTAACAGGAAATGGCTTCTATCAACAAGGGGAAACTTGCACATTGAAAGCCGTAGCTAACAATGGCTACACTTTCCTCAAATGGACAGAAAACGGAATAACTGTTTCCACTGACGCCAGCTATTCCTTTACTGTTTCTTCCGACCGAATATTAACGGCAGTCTTCGACGGTGGTGACTCTACTCCATCAATTTCAGTTTATCAAGCAGACGGTTGTATTAACGATGGAGATGTGATTAATCTTTACGAATCATATCAGTTTGGTTTCGTGGTTAGTCTTCAATATGCATGGTTGTCTTCTTTGGAAATTCGAATCGATGATGTAGAATATGATTATGTGGAGTTAGATGATTGGGTGAACTGGGCTGGTACTTATACTTATCGAGGAAACGTGGAATATAACACTATTGAAGGCTTGTTTGAACATGAAATAACTGCTGTTGTAACAGATGAGGAGGGCAGAACAAATTCAGCTTCTATTCATTTTTATCTCAACCAAGAGTCTCCTCTCCACGTTACCGGTTTTATGTGGTATCGTACTCAAACTGGCCATGGAGTCGGACTTGAGAAGTATGGCCTCGATTGGCCGGAAAACCACAATGGTAAAGCCAAAATCAAACCCCTTGACGGTGTAACTCTATACAGGTTCAATAGTTCCGCATGGGATGCCACCAACACATACAATGGGAAACTTGTACTATTCGCCAACGATGGTCAAATAATAGATGAATACAACAACGTTTCTACATGGGACAATGCCACATACGATGACGTAATTGGCACAAAAATGCCCGACGGAACGCTCCACCTAATACATGTGACAGCGTTCACGATTGAAACTATTTCGTACGGGTCTCGAATTTATTATATTGACGGAGAATCAAAATAAGGCACCTCTCATCTCTCGGTAATAATCTCAAATGAACTCTCGGATCATCGAGGTCTGCGGGATCTCCTTATCCGGCACCGGTGTGAAATAATGGATGAACTTCTGAAGACGTCTGGCTTCGGCATAGGCACGGCAGTTCTTCGGCACCGTGGCGAGGATGACTTCAGCGTGGTTGCGCATCACGGCAAACTCCAACAGGTACGATGAGTTGAACATCATGTCGGCGTTCTCCTGATACGGATAGATCCACTTCTCCTCCGCCTCGATCACGTTGGGCCACTGATCGATGGTTTGGCGTGCCGTGAACGCACCTTTATTATAATCGCGCACGATTCGGCGGAGCAAACGGTTGTCGTATGTCGGGATGATGTTGTGGTCGTCGAGTGAAGTGCTGGTCAAGGTATTGATGAAGATCTTGAACTTCAGCGTCTCTGGAATATGGTTCGAGAGCATTGGGTTCAAGGCATGGATGCCTTCCAACAGCACCACGGTATTGGAATCGAGATGCAGTTTCTTACCGTTGTATTCCTGCCTTCCCGTCACGAAGTTGAACTCGGGGATATCCACCGTCTCACCATTGAGCAGCCGAAGCAGATCGTGTTGCAACTCCTCGTGCTTCACGGCCTCAAAGTTATCGAAGTCATACGAGCCATTGGGCAACTTGGGGGTATCTTCCCTATTGACGAAATAATCATCGGTCGAGAACGACAACGGTCTGAGTCCACAAGCCATCAGCTGCACACTGAGTCGCTTGCAGAAAGTGGTCTTGCCACTGCTGCTCGGTCCTGTGATCAGCACCAAACGCACCCCGTTCTCCCCTTGGAAACGACGGTCAATCTCCTCTGCAATCTGAACGATCTTTTTCTCCTGAAGGGCTTCCGACACACGGATCAACTCGCTGGCATGACCATCCAGGCATGCCTTGTTCACATCACCCACGTTATTGAGCCCCATGATGATGTTCCACTTCAAGTTCTCGTTGAACATCTCAAAGGTCTTGGGCTGTGGTATGCAAGGCGCCAATTGGTTGGGGTTGTGTCTGTCAGGCAGTCGCAACAACAGGCCTTCGTAATAACGTTCCAGTCCCCACACCTTAATATAACCTGCAGAAGGCAACAGTCGTCCATAGTAATAATCGGCTGTGTCTCCCAGCGTGTAATAATCCATATAGACCTGCCCGCTCGACTCGATGAGCTTGACTTTGTCGTCGAAACCACGTTCACGGAAGATACGCACCGCCTCCTCTGTCTGCACTTCATGGCGATGGAACGGGATGTCCTTGTTGATGATCTCTTGCATCCGCTGGCGGATCTGTTCGATGTCATCATCCGTCACCTGCGACTCATCGGCCTTGTGAAGGTTGCAATAATAGCCATTGGAGATGGGATTCTCCATATAGATTTTCGATCCGGGGAAGACATCCCTCGCAGCCTTGCCGAGGACAAAACATAATGAGCGGAAATACACTCGGGCACCAGCAGCATCGCGGACATCCACAAACTCCACATCGCGGTTGTTATACACGCGGAACTTCAATCCCTGCGATACGTTGTTTACCCTCGCCGACACGATCTCGTACGGCTGTTCAAAAACGAATTCGGGAAGCATCTCCTGCAAGGTGGTCCCTTCGGGGAAACTCTTGGTGGTCTTGGTGTTGCGGCAATAGATTTGTAACATGATCGATTCTATGTGATTATTACAATGCAAAAATAACATAAAAATTCCTAATTTTACAGCCACATTCCAAAATCAATCAAACATGAGAAAAAATAAACTATTTCTGTTAGCTATGATCACTTGTTCAATTGTATCATGCAACACGCAAAAGCCCGAGACCGAGCCGAAAGACAAAGACAAGATCGGTCCCAAAGAGCTCACCCTTCAATCCGATGTCATGACGCCCGAAGTGCTATGGAACATGGGCCGCATCGGTGAGTACAGCCTCTCCCCCGACCATTCACAGGTTGTCTATAACGTCACTTGGTACAGCGTGGAAGAGAACCGCAGCGGCTCCACCTTGTATATTATGAATGCCGACGGCAGCAACAACCGCGTGCTTTCCGACGCCAACCAAAGCGAATACAGCCCGCAATGGCGGCCCGACGGCAAGAAGATCGGCTTCCTTGCCCCCAACGACGATGGCGTGATGCAGCTCTTCGAGATTAACCCCGATGGCACAGGGAGAGCCCGCGTCTCCAACGAAGCCGACGACATCAACGGTTTCCTCTACTCGCCTGACTGCAGCCAAGTGCTGTTCACAAAAGAAGTGAAACTGAAAGAGACCGTGGCCGACATCTACCCAGACCTGCCGCTCTCCTCGGGACGCATCAATAACGACCTGATGTACCGCCACTGGGACCAATGGGTGGACACCTACGGCCACATCTTCGTGGGCAACTTCAGCAGCGGCAAGATCGAGAATGCCTTCGACGCCATGAAGGACGAACAATGGGAAGCTCCCGTGCGTCCCTTCGGCGGCATGGAGCAAGTGCAGTGGCTGCCCGACGGCAAGAGCTTTGTGTATTGCTGCCGCAAGAAGGTCGGAAAGGACTATGCCATATCCACCAACACCGACATCTACCAATACATCATCCAAAGCGGCGAGTGCAAGAACCTCACCGAAGGCATGATGGGCTACGACCTCAACCCCGTCATCTCACCCGACGGCAAATACATTGCTTGGGAGAGTATGGAACGCGAAGGCTATGAGAGCGACAAACAGCGTCTCTTCGTGATGAATCTCGAGACTGGAGAAAAGATTGACTATTCCGCCAAGTTCGACCAGTGCTGCACTGGCTTCAGCTGGGCAGATGACAGCAAGACCTTATTCTTCATCAGCGATGCCTACGCTACCGACCAACTCTATGCCCTTAGTCTTGAAAACGGCAAGATCACCAAGCTGACGGAAGGCAAACACAACTACGTCTCCGTGCAGTTCAACGGCGACAAGCTGATCGCCGGCCGTCAGTCGATGAGCCACCCAACTGAGTTGTTCACTGTTAACCCCACCACCGGCGAAGCCGCTCAGATCACCCATGTCAACGACAACATCTTTGCCCAACTCACCATGGGTGAAGTCGAAGAACGCTGGGTGAAGACTACTGATGGCAAGAACATGCTCACCTGGATCATCTACCCACCCCACTTCGACCCCAACAAGCAATACCCTGCCCTGCTCTATTGCGAAGGCGGGCCACAGAGCACCGTAAGCCAGTTCTGGTCGTACCGTTGGAACTTCCAGATGATGGCTGCCAACGACTACATCGTCGTCGCTCCCAACCGTCGCGGACTGCCAGGCTTTGGTCAGGAATGGCTTGAGGAGATTAGCGGCGACTATGGCGGACAATGCATGAAAGACTATCTCAGCGCTATTGATGAGTTAAAGAAAGAACCTTACATTGATGAGAACCGCCTCGGCGCCGTAGGTGCCAGCTTCGGTGGCTTTAGCGTATATTGGCTGGCTGGCCATCACGACGGTCGTTTCAAGGCTTTGATTGCTCACGACGGCATGTTCAACTTGGAGGCGCAGTATCTCGAAACTGAGGAGATGTGGTTCGTAAACTGGGATCTTGGCGGACCTTATTGGGATTGGAACAACCCGACCGTCCGCAAGACCTACGCCAACTCTCCCCATCTCTTTGTCGATAAGTGGACTGCGCCTATCCTTGTCATCCATGGAGGCCTCGACTACCGTATCTGCTTTACGCAAGGCATGCAGGCATACAATGCCGCCATCCTGCGCGGCCTCGATGCTGAATTCCTCTACTTCCCCGATGAGAACCACTGGGTGCTGAAGCCACAGAACGGCGTGCTGTGGCAACGGAGATTCTATAATTGGCTGGACAAATATCTGAAATGATAGAATCTAGAAGTCAGTAGTTAGAATTCAGAAGTTCGAAGACAAAAAGTGAGCGGCCATATTGATATGGCCGCTCACTTTTTTGAACGATGTCAAGAATACTTACTCCTTAACAACAAGTTTGTTGGCAGTTCCGAAAACGCTTTCCACAGCAACGGTATAGACACCTGCGCTGAGGCCGCCCATATTCAGTTCTACATTGCTGTTGTTATTGCAATCCTCAACGAGGACCATCTGACCCAAGGCGTTATAGATCTTCACCGTGAGGAGAGCTTCACCATTAATGGTAAGTTTGTCCTTCGCGGGGTTCGGGTACAGGCTCAGCGTGTTCAAGAACGATTCAAGGCCAGTGTTGCGGAAGTGGAGCGTCATCGGATTGCTCAATGAGCCAATAACGGCATCGGCGGTGTAGTTGATGTACTCTGCAGCTGTGCCGAACATGGAATCTGAATTCACATCGTAGAGTTGGAAGTTCACCTTTTCACCCTCATCGCCGCTCACTGAGAGGAAGGCAACATAACGGCCATCAACATTTTGAAGACGTGCACTGCCACGGCATTCGCCATTGACAAAAGCACCAATCTCATGGCTACCCTCTCTCATGCCGAATTCGTTCTCGTCAAGAGTCACCATCACACAGAGGGTTGTGGGGAAAGCGTTGTGGTTGGCATTCCAATACTTTGGCAACGGGGTGTAGTCCACCACCTCTTTTGAAGAGCTCGGATAGGTAAATGTAATCGGATCATTGCCTTTATTGAGGTAAAGATAGCCTTTGCCACTTACCATATTGGAGAGGTTGCCATTCCAGCCGTTAGAATAGGTCAAAAAACCATCATCAATGTTCTTGATAATGTCTCCTACATTGGGGGTGGTGATTTGCGATAATGCTGTAGCCACTGTCATGTCATTCTGGGAGACGAAGCCTATCCAGTTCCAGCCAGGAATCAAAGTGATTGGATGGTTAGTTGGGTTGGCAGGATCGCCAGTCAGCGTCACGCTGCCTCCATTAGACTTGATAAGATACATCTGCTCATTTTGGAGACTGGCTAATGACCCGCTCCAGCTACCATTCGACAAGGTAAGATAACCATCATCCAATGACTTGATCATAGGTGAGGTGGTGGAGGAAGTGTTAAGAGCAGCAACGCCATCTTTCAATTGACCAAAAACATCATCACTTCCCTCTATAGAGGTTGAGAACCAATTCCAGCCATCAGACAACACAATCGTTTGAGTCGTAGAGACCGAAGAGGAAACGAAGCTGATGACAGGCGTGGTTTCTTCATCCCAGTCATATACGTCAAAATTATCTTCTCCTGTTAGGCATGGGATATTGAGAGTTCCATATCCATAATCAATACCATTAAAATGGTCGTACAACTTGAATGATATCGAGAGGCCCAATTCATTATCCATGTGAAATACGGAAAACAATGCCATCGGGTACTGTTCTCCATCATCCCATAAGCCGTCATGACCCCTACATACTTCATTGTCATCAAACGCAGCGAGTTCCAAATATTGCCAATGGTCATAATCATAAGTTACAATTTCGCCGTTAATTGTAATTATGGCACCAAAAAAAGTATTAGTCTCATATGGACCCTCATTAAAATCAGACCAATGACTACTTTCAATAAGATCGTACAAAGGCGCTTGAGCGATACTTGATCCACACATTGCAAGTAATGCAATTAAAATTAGTAATGATTTACGCATAAGATATAAGTTTTAATGATTATTAATTGATTTCAAAACATAGTCTGTGTTATTAAGCGTCAAAATTAAGAAAAGTCATTCTGATATTATTCACCTTTACAAAAAAAAAGCATTAAAAGTTATCAACAAAAATTAACAAGCTGTTGATAACTTTTTTAAGCCATCCGTTGCCGGACTACTTCAAAGCATGCGATACCCGTTGCCACTGAGACATTAAGCGAGTCGATTTCACCCGGCATGGGGATCTTCAGATGCTGGTCAAGACGCTTGATTAATGCTTCGCTGATGCCATCTTCCTCAGAGCCCATCATCAAACATAGGGGTCCTTTGAGATCGGCTTCCCAAAGGCTAAGTCTCGCCTTCTCAGTAAAACCCACCACACGCAAGCCACTTGCCTGAATGAAATCGACGGCATCCTTGAGGTTCTCTACACGGCACACGTTGATATGCGAGAGGGCACCGGCAGAGGTCTTCATGGCGTCGCCATTGACCAAGGCTGAGCCTTTCGACGGAACAACAATAGCATCGACACCGGCAGCATACGCCGTTCGTGCAATGGCACCGAAGTTGCGCACGTCGGTGACCCGATCAAGCATCAGCACAAAAGGATCTCTCCCCTGCTCATATAAAAAAGGTATCACCTTTTCAAGCGGCTGGTATTCGATGGGACAAACAAAAGCGACCACCCCTTGATGATTCTTCCTTGTGAGCCGGTTCAGCTTCTCCAAAGGCACATACTGCACAGGAACACCATTAGCCCTGCAATGATTGGCGATCTCCACGATCTCTGGCGATCGGCTACCGGCTTGGATAAACACCTTCTCGATCTCCTTCTTCGAACGAATCAGCTCCAGCACAGGATGGACGCCGAAAACCATGTCATTTCTATAATTTGAATCCATAACGATTGTATTTATTGCAAAAGTAAAAAGAAAAATCGTATCTTAGCAACGGAAAAACAATTTAATAACAGTTTTTAAAACATTGATTATGAATATAATAAATAAAAAATGGCTGTTTCTTGCCATCATCATGACCTTTCTTATGGGCCATAGCAATGCACAAATGAGCCACGCCACACCCCTTTCGGGCAAGCAACTGACACAGGAATTCATCCAGCAAAACCTATGCTATCCTGAAAAAGCATTGGAAAGCAACAGCAGCGGTGATGTCGTGGTCGGTTTCCATGTTGATGCCGAAGGAAACGCTAGCGGACACTATGTGAAGTCCTCTTTCAGCGAGGAAGCCAACCCCATCGCACTCGACCTGGTACGCAAGATCCGTTGGGCTCCTGCGACCCAGAACATGAGTCCCGTGGACAGTGACATGGAATACACTGTGGAGTTCCGCACCCGCGCCTACCGTCGTTACTGGAAGAAACACCAACGTGTCGTCATGCCATTGACACTCGATTTCGACACAAGCTATGCCATCTACGAAACCCGACAGCTTGAAGAGATGGCCAAGCCTTATTTCGAAGAGGGCGGCAACATGGCCCACTACCTTCTCTCCAACCTGAAATATCCAGAGTCGGCACGTGCCGCTGAGATCTCCGGAACGGTGCGCTTGAGTTTTGTTGTGGAGACCGACGGCAGCGTCTCCAACATCCTCATCGACCAGTCGGTGGGCGGTGGCTGTGACAACGAAGCGGTAAGGCTCCTGCAAGAGACGCATTGGATCCCCGCCGTGAAAAACGGGAAATACGTCCGAAGCCATAACCTTCAGGACATCACTTTCAACATCGGGACAAGAAACTATCAGGATGGGAATGCGTATTAGGAGCTTAGAAGTAAGAAGTAAGAAGTAAGAAGTTAGAAGTAAGAAGTAAGAAGATAGAATTTTAATACAATGAATATGAAAAAGAAATTATTATTCGTGTTGGTGCTGCTGATAAGTATCGGCGCCATGGCACAAGAGACCGTATCGGACACTTCGTATTGGACCAAAAAAGGTAATGTCGGACTGAACTTTGCACAAAGTTCCTACACCAACTGGGCTGCAGGAGGACAGAACGCACTTAACTGGTTGGGTAGTTTCAACTATTCCATCAACTACGCCAAAGACAAGTTCAAGTGGGACAACACCCTGAACACTGCCTTGGGCTACAGCTATTTCAATTTCAAGCAGAAACCCATCAAGACCGACGACAAGATCGAATTTACCTCACTGGCCGGTCTCAAAGCCGCCGAGCACCTGAACTACAGCTTGGAACTTGCCTTCCGCTCGCAGTTCGCCTACGGATTCGACTATACTGTTGACTCCACGAGATACACCTCCAAATTCCTGGCTCCCGCTTACCTTAGCCTGGGTCTCGGTGTCGAGTGGACGCCAAACGAGCATTTCTCCATTAACTTCGCACCCCTCACTGGAAGACTGACCATTGTCAACGACGAGTATTTGGCATCCATTGGCGCTTTTGGAGTCAACTCCCTCGACTCCAACGATCCAAACCATCACGTCGCCAACGAAAAGGTTCGTTTCGAGTTCGGCGCACGCCTCACCGCCAAGATGAAGTACTCGCTCATGCAAAACGTAGATTACGAGTCAAAACTGGAACTCTTCTCCAACTATCTCCACCATCCCGAGCGCGTGGATGTTGACTGGCAGAACCTCCTGGTGATGAAAGTCAACACATGGCTCAACTGCAGCATCGGCACCCACCTCATCTATGACTATGACATCCCGTTCTACGACATCAACGCCGCTGGAGAGTCCATCCTCGACCCGAACTCCAAGGTACAGTTCAAGGAGGTATTGAGCGTGGGAATCCTTTTCAATTTATAAGAAAAGTCGATGTCCCATGAAAAGGATTGGGGTCATATCGGACACACACGGGACCATCATTCCCCAGGTCTTTAGTTTTTTCAAGGATGTTGACGAGATCTGGCATTGTGGCGATATTGGCAACATAGAGACCGCTGAACAGCTCGAAGCCTTCAAGCCGCTTCGAGCTGTTCACGGCAACATCGACGACCACATCGTCAGGCTTCAATATCCAGAAGACTTGTTTTTCCAAGTAGAAGACATGCAAGTGTACATGACCCATATCGGAGGTTATCCCGGACACTACCTCCCAGAAGTGCGCTACATCCTTGAAGAGAAGAAGCCCCAGCTCTTCGTATGCGGCCACTCACATATCCTGAAAGTGATCTACGACCACAAGCTGAACCTGCTGCACATCAATCCCGGTGCCGCTGGAAAGTCGGGATTCCATAAGATGATCACCATGGTGCGTTTCACCATCGACGGGAAAGAATGCAAGGATATGGAAATATTTGAAAAGGTAAAAGCTAGCAACTAAGCGTTAGCTCACGACATCCTTTTTCTATCTAAGCCGATCAACGGATTTCACTTTTTTGATGTCTTTACGTAAACCTGCAGACGCTAACAACATCATAATCAATCCTAAAAGAGAAAAGAACGCGCCCCATGAAGGCCATGCAAACGATGGAATAATGGCCAATGGCGAACCCGTCTTCATCACATAATAGATAAAAATGGTGGCAATGAGGACCACTGCCAACGCGATGTTGATCCGAGAGAGCTTGAACAGTTTCACAAACTGATTCAGCTTCACAGCCCTGAATATCGCCATGCTGAGGTAGAAGTTGATGAGAATGACCGCCACCGTGAGAATCAACAGGGGCAAGGTATAGATAGCGCTAAACGACAACTCTAAATTTGGAGCTATAGAGACAATGTTGACCCCATGGACGAAAAGCTTGTAATAAGTGCCGTACTCATCGAGATAAGAAGCCAGTGGCATGAAAAACAACAGGCCAAAGACGATGGCCGACAAGAAAAACAGGATGGATTGCGCTCTTTGTTTCATGATTTGTCACGTTTGATTTGGAGGTGCAAAGATATAAAAATAAAGAAAGTCGCAAAAAAAACTTGCACATTTGAAAAAAATCCCTATTTTTGCATCGCTTTTGAAAGGAAAAACCAAACTGAGTTGTATCATCGCTTTCCAAAAGCAGTTCCCATCACACATTGTTCCATTTATCATCCAATCCATTTTTCCCATAACTTTTAATTTCTTATGTACAACATTTATGAACTGAATGACAAGACCTTGGAAGATCTGAAAATGATCGCCATCGAGCTTGGAATTGATGACGAGGGTAGAAACAAGCAACAACTGATCTACGACATCATCGACCATCAAGTTGAACATCCAGAAGCCGTCAAGAAAAACCCTAAAAAGAGCGTCCCCGACAACAAGGAATCCAAAGACACTCAGGAAACCGGCCCCAAGAAAAGAGGTAGGAAACGTAAAACGGAAGTGACAGAGACAGTGGAACCCGTAGTCAAGACAGAACCCAACGACAGCCACGAAAGCGAGAAGCCTGCTACAGCCAAGGAACAGCGTCAACCACGAAAGAAAGCGCAGAACAAGAAAGAAGCGCAGACTCCCACACAAGAAACGCTGCCCTTCCCTCCTATCGAAGCACAGGAAACGCAAACTAATATCGAAACGGAACCCAAAAAACGGGAAAAACGCCCAAGGATAGCGCGTGACAACAAATCGGAAAACCCTGCCGGATCCAGCAATTTCCAGCCAGAAAACAAGACGGAAATCACAAGGAGTTTCCCTCAAGAAAAAGCCGAACAACAGCCCAAGGAACCCGTGATGCCCAAAGAGCCCATGACACCTAAAGAGCCTGTTGCTCTCAAGGAACCTAGAGAGGCCAAAGAGCCCCAACAGGCAAAAGAACAATCTGAGTCTTGGGCCCAAAAAGAGCATCGCGACAGGGACCATCATCAAAAGCCCAACGGACAGAATAACCAGAATGGGCAGAACAACCAGAATGGGCAGAACAACCAGAATGGACAAAACAACCAAAACGGACAAAAGGAGCAACCCAATCCCGAGAAGCAGGAAAGGATACGCCGTGACGAGATCCTCAACGAGTTTGACAGCGTAGTGGAAGCCGAGGGTGTACTGGAGATCATGCCTGAAGGCTTCGGTTTCCTGCGTTCTTCCGACTACAACTACCTCTCCTCTCCCGATGACATCTACGTCTCCACCTCACAGATCAAGCTGTTCGGCTTGAAGACCGGTGACACTGTACTCGGTGCCATCCGTCCCCCGAAGAGCGGCGAAAAATTCTTCCCGCTGGTGCGAGTGGATTACATCAACGGTCGTCGTCCAGAGGAAGTGCGCGACCGCATCCCGTTCGACTTCCTGACCCCATTGTTCCCCAATGAGAAATTCACCATCACAGGCCATAAGGGCGGCACCATCTCGACCCGTATCATGGACATGTTCGCCCCTATTGGCAAGGGCCAACGTGGTTTGATCGTGGCACAGCCCAAGACAGGTAAAACAGTCCTATTAAAAGAGGTGGCCAACGCCATCGCTGCCAACCATCCCGAGGTGTATCTCATCATCCTGCTTATCGACGAACGTCCCGAGGAAGTCACCGACATGCAGCGCAGCGTCAATGCGGAGGTCATCGCCTCCACTTTCGACGAGCCTGCTTCGAAGCACGTTCAGATCGCAAACATCGTGCTGGAGAAAGCCAAACGTCTCACCGAGTGCGGCCACGACGTGGTCATCCTGCTCGACTCCATCACCCGATTGGCGCGCGCCTACAACACCGTCTCGCCTGCCTCCGGCAAGGTGCTCACCGGTGGTGTGGAGGCCAACGCCCTCCAGAAGCCCAAACGCTTCTTCGGCGCCGCCCGTAAGATCGAGAACGGCGGCTCGCTGACCATCTTGGCCACCGCCTTGATCGACACCGGATCCAAGATGGACGAAGTCATCTTCGAGGAGTTCAAGGGTACCGGCAACATGGAACTCCAGCTCGACCGCCGTTTGTCCAACAAGCGCATCTTCCCCGCCATCGACATCGTGGCATCAGGCACCCGCCGCGACGACCTGTTGGTGGACGAGACCACCCTTGCCCGCGTCTGGGCATTACGCACCCATTTCGCCGACATGACCCCCGTTGAAGCCATGGAGTTCCTGAAGGATCGCGTGGCAAAGACCATCAGCAACGAGGAATTCCTCATGAGCCTCGACAAATAGTCATGAAAAAACTAATTACGCTGCTGGCTGTATTCCTTTTTTCCATACAGCTTCAAGCACAGAATATTGCCCTGCTGAACAGCATCAAAGCCACCAATGGCAAAATCAAGACCTTTGAGGCCGATCTGGCGAACACTTTGGTAAAACCCAAGAAGACCACTTCACAAGAAGGCAAGCTTTATTTCGTCGCTCCCAAAGAATTCGCCGCGATCTTCACTACGGGAAAATACATGATTGTCAACGCCCAAAAGATCAACATGAACATCGGGCTTTTCGACGGCACCTTCAAGCTCAAGGAAGGAGGCATGATGCAATCGCTTAGCAACATCTTCCTATATGGTTTCCAAGGCAAAGTCCAGGATTTGGCCGATGAAAACGGTTACAGCCTCACGACAAAAACCGAAGAAGGTTTCCATATCATTACCGGGACCATCAAGAAAAAGAAACTGATCGGCATTGGCTACAAGCAGGTGGTTTTCAAATACCATACCGACAGCCTGCTGCTCAAGGAGATTGTCTTGTTCGACTACAGCGGCAACATGGATGTCTATACCATCTCAAACGTCAAATACGACGTGACGGTGGATCCGAACATATTTAATTAAGAATTCAGAATTATGAGAGAGACCGTCAATCTCTAAATTCTAAATTCAATAGATGCTCTTTAGATCCTCCGTGGTGAGGCCGTTGAAATCACCCGAACTCATGAAAGCGCCAACGACATTGTGCCGTTGGCCTTTTTGTAAGAGATCCATCAGCTCCACCTTGTTGTGCACCACTTTCAAGTCGGGACGGCCAAAGCCTTCCACAATGCGCTCATCCTTCATCAGCTCCAGCTTCTTGATGGCCACGGCATGAGGATCGTAGAACACGATGGCTTGGTCGGCCAGTTTCAAGGCATCGCGGTAGTGGTCGATGAAGACCTCGCTGAGACTGCTGTAAGTATGCAACTCAAACACCGCCAAGAGATGCTTCTTGGGAAACTGTTCGCGCAAGGCTTTCACGCTGGCGTTCACCTTCGACGGCGCATGGGCGAAGTCGCGGAAAACGAGATTATCGCCATTTTCGAACAGCAACTCCAAACGACGCGCTGCGCCTTTGAAAGAGGCAATGGCATTGTAGAACTGCTCATCCGTCACACCTAACTGACGGCACACCAGTCGTGCCGCATTGATATTCTTCATATTGTGGCTGCCAAACACGCCCACTTCTCTCCTGCTACCGTCAGGCAATATCAAGGTTGCCTTTAGTCCATCGCTCTCAAAAGGATGCACGCCATAGCCGAAGGTCTTGCATTGGGCACCTTGGGCGATCTTCTCGGCTTCCACATCCGTCTGGTCATAGATCAGACAGCCGCCCGGCTCGATGGTACGCACGAAGATACGGAACTGCTCCAAGTAGTTATCGAAGGTCGGGAACACGTTGACATGGTCCCAGCCGATGCCGCTGATGACGGCGATATGCGGATGGTAATGGTGGAACTTCGGCACACGGTCGATGGGCGAAGTGAGGTACTCATCCCCTTCCATCACCATGTATTTGGCCGATTCGCTGAGACGCACCATCACGTCGAAGCCCTCCAGCTGGGCGCCCACCATGAAATCCGTCTCGATACTCACCTGTTTCAGCACATGCAGGATCATCGAGGTGATGGTCGTCTTGCCATGGCTGCCACCGATGACGATACGCGTCTTGTCCTTACTTTGTTCATACAAATACTCAGGATAGGAATACACCTTCAGTCCCAGTTCTTGGGCGCGGACCAACTCAGGGTTGTCGATACGTGCATGCATACCGAGGATGACCGCATCGTATGTATTGTCAAGCTTCTCGGGATACCATCCCCATTGCGGTGGCAGGATGCCCTCGTTGGCGAGGCGGCTCTTCGAAGGCTCGAAGATCTCGTCGTCCGAACCCGTGACTTCATAACCCTTGCGATGCAAGGCGATGGCGAGGTTGTGCATGGCACTGCCTCCTATGGCAATAAAATGTACCTTTTTCATAGATGATCGATTAAGAAGCCGTAAAGGTACGAAATTTTGACGTAATTTTGCACCATGAACGAGAAAGAAGAAAAATATCGGCTTCTTTTGAAGCAGGCACAGTCGCTGGTCGAAGACGAGACCAACCTCATCGCCAACATGAGCAACCTCACTTCGTTGATCCATTTCACCTTCGACTTCTGGTGGACCGGATTCTATTTCGTGGACGGGAAACAGCTGGTTCTTGGCCCCTTCCAAGGTCCGCTAGCATGCACTAGAATTCCCTTTGGAAAAGGCGTTTGCGGCACGGCTTGGGCGGAAAAGAAAACCCTAGTGGTACCCGATGTGGAGCAGTTTCCGGGACATATCGCGTGCAGCAGTGAATCCCGAAGCGAGATTGTGGTACCCATCTTCAAGGACGGCGAAGTCTGGGCGGAACTCGACATCGACAGCAAGGAGTTGAATACGTTTGACGAAATCGACAGGCAATGGCTGGAGCAAATCGTGAAGGTCTTAACCCCAGCATCCTAAGGCTGGCGATCCCCAACATCATCAGCAACATCACCGTGCCTTTGCTAGGGCTGGTGGACATGATTCTGATGGGACATTTGGACTCGGTGGCATATATCGGCGCCATCGGTTTGGGTGGCACCATCTTCAGTGTGTTGTATTCCATTTTCAGCTTCATGCGAGCCGGCACTACAGGCTTCACGGCGCAAGCTTACGGCGGCAATGACCATCAGGAAATCTCCTACGCTTTCTATCGTTCTATATGCATTGCCTTGATCGCCACCCTGCTGGTCCTGTCGTTGCAGCGACCTATTGAATGGATTGCCATGCAGCTGCTTAACGGCAGCTCGGAAGTACTCACCTTCACTTCTGAGTATTACCGCGTCAGGATCTGGGCGGCACCCGCCGTGTTGAGTCTCTACACCTTCAACGGCTGGTACATCGGCATGCAGAACACCACCATCCCCATGGTCATCGCCATCTTGATCAACGTGGTCAACATCGGTTTGAGCGTGCTATTTGTGAATATCTTCTACATGGGTGTCACAGGCGTGGCCTTGGGCACCGTCATCGCGCAATACATCGGCTTGTTGACCGCCATCATCTTCATGTTGGCGAGATACCGCCAATACCTCATCCCCATTGAGAAGAAGGTGCTCTTGCAAGCCGACAAGCTGAAGCGTTTCTTCAAGGTCAACGCCGACTTCATGATCCGCAGCATCCTGTTAGTGTTGACCATCGCCTTCTTCACCAACCAAAGCGCCAAGCTCGGAGATGATATCTTGGCGGTGAACATGATTTTGATGCAGTTCTTCTACATCTTCTCCTATTTCACCGATGGCTTCGCATACGCCGGCGAGGCGTTGGTGGGACGTTTCGTTGGCGCCAAGGATCCCGTCAACTTGAAGAAAACGGTGAAGTACCTGTTACTTTGGGGTTTGGGCTTGAGCGTTCCTTTCACTTTGTTGTATTGGGCTTTCCCCGAGACCTTCATCCATTGGATCTCCGACCGTCCCGAAGTGGCTATGCAAGCCCACCCCTACCACATTTATATGATCCTCATCCCCGTGATCACCTTTGCCGCCTTCATCTGGGACGGCATCTACATCGGTGCCACGGCAGCACGCGGCATCCGCAACACCATGCTCATTGCCTCGGTGGCCGTCTTCCTCCCTGCCTGGTATTTCCTGACGCCCCTCTATGGCAACCACGGCCTATGGATCGCCTTCCTCCTCTTCATGGTGGCGCGAGGTGTCAGCATGACGCTGATGGCGAGGAAAAGTGTGTTGTGTCAAACATGTGCATAAAAAAAATCACAGTTGATTATTACATTTTAAAGAAATGTGCTTATCTTTGCAGCGTGAAAAGTTGATGCATGTCTGACAGGGAGCATTCAACCCACCCAGCGGTCAACTTTCTCATCCCATAAAGCCATCTTCTTTTTAGGAGGTGGCTTTCTTGATTTCAGTGGTAATTGAATGAAGATTTGTGCGGCGTCTTTGCCTATCTTCTCTAAAGTTCAAAAAAAGAGTTCGCCCATTGATATCAATTTGATAATAATGGAATAACACATTCCTAACATACTTCTTTGTATCTTTTTCAGTTTTAACAAACACCGCTTTAGAAAAATAATCAGGTAAAGCAGGCAGATCGCTAATGTAAAGTACTCCTTTAGCCCTATGAAGAGCATCGTCAACCAGATGTTCTATGTCTTTATCGGTTACTTTGAACTTGAGCCTCTTTCCCTGATTGTTGGTAACAAAATGAGTTTGCGACATCAATTGCGAACTACGTGCCTTCACATGATCCTCAATCTCGGTTTGAGTCATGTTATTATATCGCCAATCGGGATTATAAGCTTCGTTCATTTTTTCAAATTTCGAAGCAAATATATAACAAAAAATTATATTTTGATATTCACAACGAAAATATTGTTAATAATATTTTCTTTTCGTTAATATATTTCAAAATTAACACAGACGCAATTCACGCATTCGCGTTAACACTCCGCCATCCTTCTCGACGGCAGAATCCTATTCACTACAACATAATCCCCGTCAATATGAAAGACTTCTGTCCAACGGTGATTCATGATGGATAGCGTTTTGGCTTGGGGATGGATTTCTTGGGCGGTACGATATCGACTATACCGAATGGATCCCGCACAGTTCCGCAAAGAATTCAAGGTAACTCCGCATACCGTTCCTTTATTTCCTTCTGAAGCAACTTGTCGAATTCTTCCAATGACATACAACCTTCAGGAATTGGATGGCGTGCATGTTCCAATCTATCCTCAGCATAGAACGACTCTAATTCCTCACGTAATTGGACAAAGCATTCCTCATTGTCCAAATCATGTTCATCTTCGTCAATAATAGGGTTTGCCAAATAATCCACTTCCGGTTCCTTGGCAACGTTTTCGTCCTTTTCTTCCTGTTTGTATTCTTCCGTCATGGATTTCTATTTTGTTTTACCGTGCAAAAATAATCAATATTCTTGAAAAACACAAGAGGAAAAGGCGAAATTCTTTTCAGCCATCAAAACCACTTATCCAGCATCTCCTCCGCCTGTTGATCCATCTCGGGAGTAACGTATTGGCGGACTTTCCTGAAAGCGATGGCAATCGCAGCCACTTCGTCAGCCCAACCCAAGATAGGATGCCGCTTCTGTGAGATCAGGTTCACGGGCAAGATCAGATAAGCCAACGCTCCATACACGACCAACTTGGCCGATCTGGGCGTGGTGTCGCTTTTCAAGACATAATACAACAGCAGCGCCTTCTTGGTGGTATAGCGTCCGAGCCGCTTTGCGCTGTCCTTGATCTTTTCCCATAACGAAGGGAGGTTGAATTCGGAAGTATTGGCGTTTTCCATGGTAATCGTTGTTTAAATTTGGGAGCAAAGATAACGATATTATCGTAACTTTGCAGCATGAAAGCTTATTCAATAAGGATATACGGTCGCGTGTTCAACGTCGGGTTCCGGCGCTATGTACACCGCTATGCCTTGCAGTGCAACGTCACAGGCTACGTGGAGAACGACCATGCCGACGGCTGCGTCCATATCGAAGCCGAAGGCGAAGAAGCCGACCTGGTTAGATTCAGCATTCTCTGCGGCGAAGGCACACCCTATTCCAAAGTCCTCGACATGAAGATCGAAGCCAAGGAGGCAACAGGAAAATATGATGATTTCCAGCAAATCAGATGATCATGCACATCCTCTCCAAATCGACATACATCAAAGGGCTGCAATGCGAGAAAGCATTGTACATGACCAAGAAGCACCCCTATCTCCGCGACAAACTCAGCATCGAACAACGGGCCAAGTTCCAGAGAGGCACTGACGTGGGCATCCTGGCACACCAATATTTCCCAGGCGGAGTGAACATGGCTCCCAACTCGCCATCGCAGTTTCCGAAAAAGGTCGTCGAAACCGTGCAAAACCTCAGAAATCCAGCTGTCAATGCGATGTATGAGGCGGTGTTCCAATACAACGACACCCTGGTAATGGTCGATCTACTGGTGCGCGAAGGCGAACAATGGCGTGCCGTCGAGGTGAAAAGTTCCTTAAAACTATCCCCCACCTATTACAACGACGCCGCCCTGCAATACTATGTGCTCAACGGTTGTGGCGTACCCCTCTCTGACTTCCAGTTGATGCACTTGGATCCCGATTACGTCAAGCAAGGTCCCATCGACGTGAAGCAGCTGTTTAAGCTGGTCTCCGTCATGGATTTCGCCAAGGAGCAGGAAGCCACCATCGCGGCCAATGTAGAGCGCCTGAAAAACGTCGTCGCCCTTCCCCATGCCCCGCAAGTGGAAATCGGCCCCCACTGCCACGAACCATACCCTTGCGACTTCCTTGGTCACTGCTGGAAGAACGTACCGCAAGACGATCCCGACGTCTCCTATACCATCGACTACAAGACGCTGTTTGCCCAGGCACCCAATCCCAAGCCTCGTTCCATAGGCTACCTAAACCTGCTGCTCTACCGTCCCGCCGTGCCTGAAATAGACGGCACCAATCCCTATCAGGAGATGATGCTTGGCTTTGCCCTCAGTGGAGAGAACGAACCCGACGGACACAGCATCTGGCATTGTTTCGAGGATCACAGTCGTTGGCACGAAGGCATCGACGTGTTGGAAGAACGCCTCTCACACTACGACCTGGCGGTATGCTTTACGCCCATTGACATCGCTTCCACGCTGATGCGCCACGACATCCTTCAGAACCAATCCTTCGGCCACAAGATATTCAATCTTTACGAAGTACTCCAAAACGCCCATTTGTTACACCCAAAACTCAAATCGGGTTTTAATTTACAACACATCGCGGAGGCATTGTTTCACGATGTCAAACTCTTTGAACACAGTAGGATACTTGTTGAAGCAACCGCTTTGGAGTTAACAGGTTATGAACAAGCCAAAGATGATTTGCTAACTGAAAACGAAGTGGTTAAGAGAATTTATCAACATTTTTTCAGATAAAACCCTGTTTATAACTCACACCGTTTTTCCTGTTGATAAGTTTGGATATGTTATAAATTTGCTTCAGCAAAAAGAGCTGTTTTCTACACTTTTTAATTCGAGATACACAACATGCCTACCGATACTATCACCAGACCGTTTTCCAACAATTTACAGAGGAGAACGGCAGCCACTCCCGACCAACTTTTAGCCAATCAAGGACGCATTCCACCCCAAGCCGTTGACTTGGAAGAGGTGGTTTTGGGTGCCTTGATGCTCGAAAAAGAAGCCGTCAACGAAGTCATCGATATTTTGACGCCCGAAGCCTTTTACAAGGAATCACACCAGAAGATCTTCAAGGCCATCAAGGACCTGTTTGGGAAGTCGGAACCCATCGACATCCTCACGGTTACCAATGAGCTGAAGCAGACGGGAGAGCTGGAGTCGGTAGGCGGTGCCTATTACATATCGAAACTCACCAACCGCGTCGTGTCGGCTGCCAATATCGAGTACCACGCGCGCATCATCATGCAGAAGCACATCCAGCGCGAGCTCATCGTCATCTCGTCTGAGACCATCAACCAAGCCTTCGAGGACACCACCGATGTGTTCGACCTGCTCGACAACGCCGAGAACAAGCTGTTTCAGGTGAGCGAAAACAACCTGCGCCGCAGCTACAACTCAATGCAAGACTTGGTGAACAAGGCCATCACGGAGATTCAAAACGCCAAGAACAGCGACCAGAAACTGCGCGGCGTGCCTTCGGGCTACACCGAGCTGGACCGCATCACGCAAGGCTGGCAAAAGTCGGACCTCATCATCCTGGCAGCACGTCCCTCCATGGGTAAGACCGCCTTTGCGCTCAACTTGGCCCGCAATGCCGCCGTCGATTTCAAAAAGCCCGTCGCTTTCTTCTCCCTTGAGATGTCGTCGGTGCAGCTCGTCACCCGTCTGATCTCCACCGAGACTTCGCTCACCGCCGACAAGCTCCGCTCGGGCGACCTGGCGGAACACGAGTGGCAACAGCTGAACACCAAGGTCACGCCGCTCATCGACGCGCCTATCTTCATCGACGACACCCCACAGCTCTCCGTCTTCGAGCTCAGGGCCAAATGTCGCCGGCTGAAACAGCAGCACGACATCCAGATGATCTTCATCGATTACCTGCAGCTGATGACCGCTCGCACCGAACGAGGCGGCAACCGTGAGCAGGAGATCTCCATGATATCAAGATCGCTCAAAGCCCTTGCCAAGGAGCTGGAGATCCCCGTCCTCGCACTTTCGCAGCTGAGCCGTAACGTGGAACAGCGCCCCGGATCCAAGAAACCCATCCTCTCCGACCTTCGTGAGTCGGGCGCCATCGAGCAGGATGCCGACATGGTCATGTTCATTTACCGTCCGGAGTATTACAAGAACGAAGCTGAGAATCCCGATCTGCCGCAAGGCTTCACCTGCATCGACATCGCCAAGCACCGTAACGGCAAACTGGGTGAGGTCAACCTGCGCTTCATCGGCCAATATGCCCGTTTCGAGGAATTCGGACAGGATCGACTCTCCTCCTCCGACGAGATCACACTCGGTCCCAATCCCAATTTCAACAACACCATGATCATCGGCTCCAGGATGAACGACGACGAACCGTTCGGGCCGCGGCCGTCAATCACTGAAGACTATAACCCACCGTTTTAAAGACGTATTCTAACTTCTTTCTTCTGACTTCTTCATTCTAAGAAAAAAATTCCTATCTTTGCAGTCCCAAAGATAAAGGATTTTTATTTAAATAACTGAAATATAGATTTTTATGAAAAAATTAGCCGTTATTGCTTTCGGTGGTAACGCCCTTCTGAGAGGCGGACAAAGAGGAACTTACAGGGAACAGATGCAGAATGTGACTGAGACTTGCCAGTCGCTGCTGCCATTCCTGAAAAACGATTACAACCTGGTCATCGGCCATGGCAATGGTCCCCAGGTGGGCAACGTGATGCTTCAAAACGAAGCAGGAAACCAAGTGTTCAATGTGCCGGACATGCCTATCGACTTCTGCGTCGCCGAGACCCAAGGCCTGATCGGTTTCATGATCGAGATGGGATTGGACAAGGTCTTTGCCAAGGAAGGCATGAAACGCAATGTCGTCACTTTGGTGACCCAAGTCATTGTTGACAAGGACGACCCGATGTTCCAGAACCCCACCAAGCCCGTGGGCCCCTATTATACCAAGGAACAAGCCGAGCAATATGCTGCCGAGACAGGTGCTGTCTATAAGGAAGACCCCAAGGGTCGCGGCTGGCGCAAGGTCGTTGCTTCTCCCAAGCCTATCGGCATCCAGAACATTGACATCGTGAAGCGTCTCGCCAACGAGGGCAACATCGTCGTCACCGTGGGTGGAGGCGGCATCCCCGTCATCGAGAAGAAAGGCTGCCTCTGCGGTGTTGAAGCCGTCATCGACAAGGACCTCGCCTCGGCCATGACCGCCATCCAGATCCAAGCCGACGAGTTCTACATCCTCACCGACGTGCCGAAGGTGTATATCAACTTCCGCAAGGAGAACGAGCAGGCGCTGAACACCATCACTGTGGCCGAGGCTAAGAAACACCTCGCCGACGGTCAATTCACCGAAGGCAGCATGGCTCCCAAGGTTCGCGCTGCCATCCTCTTCGTCGAAGCCACCGGTCACCAAGCCATCATCACCGAGGCCACCAGCCTCACCGACCCGACATGCGGCACCAGAATCGTCCCGTAAGAAAGAAACAAAACAATGCATACCATGAAAAAAGGATTTCTCATGATGGCCTTGAGCCTGATGCTTAGCTTAGGCTTCACCGCCTGCAACAACGCTCCGCTCACTGGCACATGGATTGAACCCGCCGACGAGAACAGCGTCTTCGGCGAGACCGGATTCACCCTCCAAAAAGACGGCACCGTGATTCCGATCAACATGGGTTACCGCGAATACAACGCATGGGAGAAGGTCGGCGACCAACTGATCCTCAAAGGCAACTACACGGGCACCAACCCACGCGAATTTGCCGACACGATGTGGATTGACGAAGTGACCAAGGAACACCTGATGCTGAAGGATCTGGGGAACTATTCTGTCACTTACCAGAGGAAGCTAGAATAGCAGGTGCGTCATTGCGAGGAGTGAAACGAAGAATACGTCCCGCCTCTCCTACCCAAAGGATAACGGAAGTGCCCAGGATAATTCGAAGCCAGTCACCCAGCGGAAGCGGCACCACTTCGAACATAGCTCCTCCAAAAGTGACAATGAGGATCTGTCCAACAAGAATGATAGCCAAGGTCAAACAAAAGCCCTTGGCTATGTTTTTTGCAAACAATCCATGGAATGCCGACCGTCCCGACATGAAAGCCTTGGCATTGAAGATATTCCAAAACTGCATGAACACGAAGATAGTGAAGAACAGCGTGAGTTCGTAAGGCGATATTCCCTTGTGGACGTGATTGAAGTTGAAGTAATTACCGAAATATTCTCGCATAGAGAAATCCGCCAAGGAAGTCAAATCAACATGTTTGAAATACTGAATCAGGCCAAAGAGCACGATCACGAAGAACGATCCAACGCCAAAAATGCGGTTGGCCATACCACGGTTGATAATGTAGGCATTACGTGAACGGGGTTTCTCCTGCATCACCTTCCTGTCAGGCGGCAGCGAAGCCAAGGCTAAGGCCGCGAAGGTATCCATGATCAAGTTGACCCACAGCATCTGCGTCACTGTCAGCGGCGACTCCGTTCCCAGCAAGGCCCCCAGCAACACAATCAGGCAAGCCGCCACGTTGATGGTCATCTGAAACAGGATAAAGCGTTGGATATTATGGTATAGTGAACGTCCCCAGACAACGGCGCGGGCAATGCTATGAAATGAATTGTCGAGAATGGTGATGTCGCTAGCTTCTTTGGCTACAGAAGTTCCATCGCCCATGGAGAGTCCTATCTGAGCCGCGTTCAAGGCAGGGGCGTCGTTGGTGCCGTCGCCTGTGACAGCCACCACCTCTCCATTCTGTTGAAGCAGACACACCAGCCTTTCCTTGTCCATGGGACGAGCCCTTGACATGATCTTGATGTCACCAATTCTTTCCAACAGATCTTCATCGCTCATCTTGCCGAATTCTTTCCCTGTGATCAAGTTCTTTTCATCCGTGTCCTCCTCGGTCCACAAGCCAATCTGTCGGCCGATCTCCTTGGCTGTACCAGAGGTATCGCCCGTGACAATCTTGACGTTGATACCCGCCGCAATGCATTCCCTAATGGCATCGGGCACATCTTCACGGACAGGATCCGAGATGGCTGCAGTACCCAGATAGCAAAGATCTTCCGTGGCCAGCTTCTCGCCATCGAATATCCCCTCAAGATCATTTCGATCAATGTAACGATAAGCAAATCCCAGAGTGCGCATCGCCTGATTCTGACAGCGAAGCAGATGTTCTTCCACCATTGCCTGATACGGGACCAGGTCCTCTTCGCCCTCCTGCATCCTAATCTTTGAGCAATGCTTCAATACCAGTTCAGGAGCGCCTTTCACATACATCAGCAACAACTCGGGATCGTCCGTGCCGACAACAGTAGCCATGTACTTGTATTTCGTTGAGAAAGGCACTTGCTTGACGATCTTGGTGTGATCGCGGTAGCTGATGAAATCCACATTCCGCTTGAACAACCACATCAACAATGCCGCCTCAGTAGGATTGCCCACCGACTTGACATCCTGTTTGCTGGAGAAGTCGAGAAACGCCGTTGAGTTCATCGCGATGCCTTCCTTGACCAGCATGGAAGTCTGTGAGTCATCGAGCTTGTTGTCGTGCAATCCATAAATTTTGAATTCGTTGACGCTCATCTTGTTTTGGGTCAGGGTGCCCGTCTTGTCAGTACAGATCACTGTGGATGCACCCATGGTCTCGCAGGCATGCATCTTGCGCACCAGGTTGTTCGTTTCAAGCATCCTTTTCATGCTCAAGGCAAGACTCAGCGTAACGCTCATCGGAAGACCTTCAGGAACAGCGACCACAATCAGCGTAATGGCGATCATGATAGTGTTCAAAAGGTATCTCGCAAAGTCCATCCATTCGAAGGGTTGGCAGTCGTCGATGACAAGATACATCAACAGTCTGAAGCCAATGATCAAGCCGGCAAGGACATAGCTGACGATGGTGATTGCGTGTCCAAGCTTGTCGAGTTGTTCATTTAGAGGTGTCTTTATCTTGTTGTCGATCTGCGCACCTCGATACACCTTGCCCCATTCCGTGGCGTCACCCACCTTGTCCACCACCATGATGCCATGACCGTCGATGACCGTGCATCCTCGACACACGTAGTTGGAAGGATAGGTAGCTTCATGGTCAAACTCCTCTTCCACCACCGTCTTATGTGCCATAGGTTCACCTGTCAAGGCCGACTCGTTGATTTGCAATGCTATCGCCTCTTTCAAGATGCCATCGGCGGGGACCTCATCTCCTGGATTGATAAACACCATGTCGCCTACCACTACATCTTTCCGCTCTATTTGTGTAATGAGGCCGTCGCGCATCACTGTCACTTTCTCCTCATCCTTTGCTTTGTTGAGGATGTCGAACTTACGGTTGGCGCTAAGCTCGAATGCAAATCCCACGCAAGTGGCCAGCATCACCGCGATGAAGATGCCTAACGGTTCCAGCAGAATCCTTGCATCAGCCACACCCGTGAAATACTGGTATATCGACACCGCCACCGACAGTATCAAGGTGATGAGCAAGATACGGATGATGGGATCCTTGAACTTTTCAAGGAATAGCCGCCACACCGGCTCCTTTTTTGGCGGAGTCAGCAGGTTGTTTCCGTGTTCGAGACGACTTTTCTCGACTTGTTCGGAAGTGAGGCCTTTCTTTATGTCGTTAGGATCCATTTATGCCATTTGGCCTTGCAGCAGGAAGGTGACGTCGGTGTTCGGTTCGATCTCGATGGCTTCCTTGCCATATTGCATGACGATCATCTTCTTGCCTCCCTTGAGCATCATCTTGCCATCGGTCACCCACAGCGAGGTAGCCTCACGAAGTCCGACCACCACCATCTTTTGGTTGACGGCCAGGTATTCGTTGATACGGTCTTGGCGTGTCTCGCCGCCATGTTTGATCATCTTGTCGATCTCAGGATGCGGATCCAGATAGTGAGGGTTGATCTGGAAAGGAACCAGGTTCAATGTCTTGAACGAGGCCGGTTGCACGATAGGCATGTCGTTGGTGGTGCATAGTGTGGGGCAAGCCACGTTGCTGCCGGCACTCCAGCCGATGTATGGCACGCCAGCTAGGGCACGTTCACGAATGGCATCCATCAAGCCGTATTTGTGCATCTCCGCTACCAGATGGAATGTGTTGCCTCCGCCCACGACGATACAGTCCGCTTCTTTCACTGCGGCCACTTTGTCCTCAAAATGATGCACCGAGGTGAAATCCGTGAAGCCGAACTTCTCGAAGAACACCTTTTGAACGCGTGCTTCGTATGCATCGTAGCTGTCGGGATAGGCTTTTCCAGCGATGTTTACGCCGGCGAAAGGCACGAAGACGATTTTGCTGTTAGGATTCAGGTTGTTTTGCAGGCAGAAGTATTCGATCTGGTTACATGCCCAAGCCAGATAGGTCTCCCCAAAGTTGGTGGAGTTGCTGATAAGAAGGAGTCTCATGTTGTAATTGTGTTAAGTTTGCGCAAAAATACGGAAACTTTTCTTCCCTGTCAAGCGGCAGGCATCATCGTTTCGCAGCGATCGATAATCTAATTGGCGTCTTTGAAATAAACTTTCCCAGTTCTTTTCTAATTCTCTCTCTTAACCCGTTTCACCGTATGTTTGATCTTACCAATCACAAAGTTAAGTTCCAATGTTGATTCAGTTTCGGCAGTATTTAGCTCTGGCATCACAATATCGGAAAGAACCTCTCCGAAGTGCTTCATTTTGGAGGCTTGCTTTTGTTTATCAACCTCTTTGTGAAGTTCAACAAGTTCTCTCTTTATGGCTCTAACCTTGGCAAAGGTCTCAATTATAGCAAAGGTTACGTCTGTTGCCCTATCGCTTTTTAGAACAGTGGCTAGCATATAAAGTCCTTTTTCAGTAAACACTTTTGTCGCCGAACGGCTCTTCGATGACACATTTGTGGTCGAAATTTTCGACCGCAAAAGTCGTAACTCACTCTTAGTCAGCTCAAACATATAATCTGTTGGAAACTTGTTCGGGTTGTTCTTCACCGCTTCATTGATTCTTCGTGTTTCAACATCATACAATTCAGCCACGTCAGCATCGGCAATCACCGGATTACCTCGTATGACAGCAATTTTTGCCTCAACATCGGATTCGTTTATCAAAACGAGACTATTCTCTCTTGAAATAGGCGGTTTTTTGTTTTTCATAATATATTGATTATTAGCGTTATACATGTTTTGCGGTCGAAAATTTCGACCGCAAAACGAATTATTTAAACCGCAAATATATAGAAATTATTTAAACTAAACTAGACAAATAATGTTTTTCTACCGAAAAACGCTTACTTTTGCCTTTAAAATAATCAACGCAACTTCCCACAAAAACCATAGACGACATCTATGGTTGAGGCGCTTGGATCTCCTTGGCCTTCAACTGCAACATCTCGTCGCGATAGGCGGCAGCAGCAATGAAATCCATCTCCTTGACGGCTCTCTCCATGTTTTTCTTTGCCTCCATGATGGCTTTCTCCAACTGCTTCTTGGTCTTGTATTCTATTTGCTCGGCGGCGATGGCGGCTGGACGTTCATCCTGCTGCGGATAAGCGGTGAAACCTCTCCTGCCAGTGGCTTCGGCAAGCGAGACATCGATAGCCTTTACGATGGTTTGCGGCACAATGCCATGCGCCTCGTTGTAGGCGATCTGCTTGGAACGCCGACGGTTGGTCTCGTCGATGGTCTTCTGCATCGACTCGGTGATGGTGGCGGCATACATGATGACCTTGCTCTCCGCATTACGGGCGGCACGTCCAGCCGTCTGGGTCAACGAACGCTCAGATCGCAAAAAGCCCTCCTTGTCGGCATCCAAGATGGCCACCAGACTCACCTCGGGAAGATCCAAGCCCTCTCGCAAAAGGTTCACACCCACCAGCACGTCGAAATCGCCCAAACGAAGTCCGCGCAGTATCTCCACTCGCTCCAGGGTATCGACATCGGAATGGATGTATCGTGACTTGATCTTCAGATTGTTCAGATAGGTGTTCAGCTCCTCGGCCATACGTTTGGTCAAAGTGGTCACAAGCACACGCTGCTGTTTCTCCTTCACCTTCCTGATTTCCTCCAACAAGTCGTCCACCTGGTTGACGCTGGGTCGCACTTCGATGACAGGATCCAACAAACCCGTGGGACGGATCAGCTGCTCCACATACACGCCCTCGCTCTGCTGCAATTCATAGTCGGCAGGGGTAGCACTGACATAGATCTTCTGCCCCGTCAACGCCTCGAACTCATGAAACTCCAAAGGCCTGTTGTCAAGGGCTGAAGGCAACCTGAAGCCATATTCCACAAGCGTTTGCTTGCGTGAACGGTCACCCCCATGCATGCCTCTGATCTGCGGCACGGTGACATGGCTCTCGTCAATGACGGTGATGAAGTCATCAGGGAAATAGTCCAACAGGCAGAACGGCCGTGTGCCGGGATTGCGCCCGTCGAAATAACGCGAATAGTTCTCGATGCCAGAGCAATAGCCCAGTTCACGCATCATCTCCAGATCATAGTTTACACGATCCTCCAGACGTTTGGCCTCCAGGTTCTTGCCGATCTCACGGAAATACTCGGTCTGCTTGAACATGTCCTGCTGGATCTCGTCGATGGCCGATTTCAGTTTGGCCTGTGAGGTGATGAAAATATTGGCAGGAAAGATGGTAACCTCTTGGATCTCTTCGATTCGGTTGCCCGTCACAGGATTGAAGCTCTCGATGGCATCGACCTCATCGTCCCAAAACACGATGCGATAGGCGATGTCGGCGTATGCAGGAAACACATCCAAGGTCTCCCCTTTGATCCTGAACTTACCTTGGGTAAACTCGATCTCATTACGGGTGTAAAGTGAGTTCACCAAAGCCTTGGCCACCTCGTCTCGGCTTAGCCTCTGTCCACGGGTAATATAGATGACATTCTCGGTAAAATCATCGGGGTTGCCAATGCCATAGAGGCAGGAAACCGAAGAGACCACGATGATGTCGCGTCTCCCCGACATCAGCGCAGTGGTTGTGCTCAGGCGCAGTTTCTCGATGTCGGAGTTGATGGACAGGTCCTTCTCGATATAGGTATTGGTCGAAGGGATGAAAGCCTCCGGTTGGTAATAGTCGTAATACGAGACAAAATACTCCACGGCATTCTCGGGAAAGAACGCCTTGAACTCGCCATAAAGCTGAGCCGCCAAGGTCTTGTTATGGCTCAACACCAAAGCCGGTCGGTTGAGTTGGGCCAGCACGTTGGCAATGGTGAATGTCTTCCCAGAGCCAGTGACGCCCAGCAGGGTCTGGGCAGGATCGCCGCGTCGCAATCCCTCCACAAGCTGCTTGATGGCCTCCGGCTGGTCTCCTGTTGGCTTGAAGTCCGATACCAGCTTAAAGTCCATGGCTCAAGTTAAAATCCATCATTACCGGATAATGATCCGATCCCTTGTAGCGAAGCCGCTTGAAAGCGCATGGCTTGATACCGTCGTTGCCCCAGATATAGTCGATACGAAGCAGTGGCAACTTCCCGGCGTAAGTATGGCCGATGCCACGTCCAGCAACAACAAAGCCGTCGGTAAAACCCGCCCGTTTCACCTGTTGGTAGGTATAGGATATCGGAGTATCATTCAAGTCACCGCACAACAGAATCGTCCGCCCATCATTCGGGATGTCCTCAAGCATTTGCCTCACCTCTTTGCTCCTTTCCTTATAGGCACGCTTCAGCTTGGCTACGATTGACTTGCCATATTCCTGAACCTCGCTCTTGGTATTGCCTGGCTCGGAAAACATGGTGATCTCATCATTGGTCAGCCTAAAGGATAACAGATGAGAACAAACCACATAGAAACTCCCTTTCTCTCCTGCATCCACCTTCGCAATCGCGCCATAAATGTTTTCCTTCCCAAAGGCGGTCGTATCCTCAACGGGAGTCAAGGGATATTTCGAATAGATCACATTGCCACAAAAATAGGCTTTCGTATGGTAATACTGATACGGCATTCCCGTCATCTCCCCAAAACGAAGGATACAGTTACGACGGCTGGTCTTTGGCTTGAAAATGTTGAATTCCTGGACGCAAAGCACATCGGGATTCTTCTCCCGGACCATTGCAGCAATTCCTGCAGCGACATCTTCCGTGCTTTTCTTGGAGTCATTCAAATCATTAAAAAGCTGCACGTTGTATGACATGATACGGAAGTCTCCCCCTTCTATCGACTTTCCATTCGAGAAAGACTTCAGCAATCCAGGGATCGAGATGAGCAAAGCCAACACAGCGACCCATACACGTCGTGACCACATCATCAGCAACAGCACCAGAATCACCACGTTGAACAGCACAATCTCCCAAAACGCCAAGCCGAAAAACGACGCCCAGACAAACTTTTCCGGGGAGATGTAGCTGCTCATCACGCTCAAAACCATGGCAAGGACTCCAACCCAAGCCAGCAACGTCAACAAGCCGACGATCAGCCTACCGAATACACTCCTTCTATTCTTTTCTTTCTCCATCAGTATAAACGTCCTTTCTTTTTCCAAATCAACAAAATGACAAGACCCACCAACATGCCGCCAAGATGGGCGAAATGCGCCACATGGTCACCCGACGAGAAAATCCCCGTCAGAAGCTCAATCACAGCATAGCCGATCACGAACCACTTGGCTTTAATAGGCATCACAAAATACAAGTATATCAGCGAGTTGGGGAACATCATGCCAAAAGCAAGCAACAAACCGTAGATGGCACCGGAAGCGCCCACGGTGGTCATATAATTGAGATACTCCGACATCGGAATGATCATCCCTCCTCCCATATTCACCGTTTGATAGGCAGACAGTTTAGTAACATACTCGATGTATTGCACCCCTTCCTGGAACAAGCCTGCGCCCAATCCACAAAGGATGTAGTACAACAGGAAACGCTTCGGTCCCCAGATGTTCTCCAGCGTGTTGCCAAACATCCAGAGGGCAAACATGTTGAAAAAGAGATGGGAGAAGTTCCCATGCATGAACATGTAAGTGAACAGTTGGTGAACATGGAAATCGGAGGCCATGAAGAAATGTAGCCCAAGCACGCCGTTCAAATCAATGCCGAAACGGGTCAGGACCACACCAGCCAGGAACATGATGCCATTGATAATCAGCAGATTCTTGACTACTACTGGAAGAAACGAGAATCGATTGGGGCTATATTGGTAGTTCATTTTTCTGTCAGTTTGTTCATGATTTCATCCATACTCACGATGGCATATACTTTTTTCCCGTCAGGAGCAACCTCTGCAACCGTGCAGCCAAAGAGTTGATCGACCATGTTCTCCATCTCCACTTCGGTGAGCGGGGTCATGGCCTTGATGGAAAGCTGTGATGCCATGGTCTTCGCAATATTCAACTTCCGTTCCAGTTGGAGGTCGGAGCGGTTGATCTTATAGTTGTCGAGCATCTTCTCAAGCAGCTGGACAGGTTCACACCCCGACATATCAGCCGGAGTGCCGTTGATGACAAAAGTGGTTGCGTTGACCTGTTCCAAGGCGAATCCAAGACATTGAAGATCCGGCAGCAATTCATGCAGCAGCGATGCATCGTTGACATTCATGGTGAAAGGCTGGGGAAACAGCTCCTGCTGCGACTGTCCGCTATGGTTATCCATCTCCTTGAGGAACTTCTCGAAGAGGATGCGGTAATGCGCCAGATGCTGGTCGATGACCAAGATGCCCGACTTGACGGTAGTGACGATGTAGGAATGGCCCAACTGGATGTAATGGCTTTGCTTGACCGGTTCGGAAGCAGGCGCCTCCACTGGATGCCCGTTGTCAGTCGCTTGGTCGGTCCGATCTCCGTAAAGCAGTCTCCAGTCGCCAGGATCAGCCTTCTTCTCGAACGGCGTATAGCCTCCGAACGAGCTGTTGGAGAACTCTTTCTTCTGACGGAACGGGTTGTAAGTGGGATCGATGGGAACGTCAGGCTGGACAATGGGATTGGACGACTTCACCACCTCTCCGAAATCAATGTTGAGATTCGATGGCTCTTCAAAGTCGATCAGCGGCGACAAGTTATGTTGCCCGATGGCTTTGCGCACAGCGGCATGAAGGATGGCATACACCAACTTGACATCGATGAAGTTGACTTCCGTCTTGGTGGGATGGATGTTGACATCGATATCAGCAGGATCCACTTCGATGTTGAGGAAATAACCCGGGAAGCTATCCTTGGGGATCATCTCAAGGAAGGCGTTCTCGATGGCATGATGCAGGTATGGATGCTTGATGAAGCGTTTGTTGACGAAGAAATACTGCTCTCCGCGGGTCTTGCGGGCACATTCCGCCTTCATGATATAGCCATGGATGTTGACACGGTCGGTGTCCTGGTTGACAGGGAGCAGCTTCTCGTCGTAGGCGTTGCCAAAGAGTCCCATGATGCGCTGCTTGAGGTTTCCGGGATAGAGGTGATACAGTTCTTTGCCGTCGCTGGTGAGCGTGAAGGCGATCTCAGGATTCATGAGTGCCACACGGGTGAACTCTTCCACCACATGACGCATCTCGGCGGCAGGTGACTTCAGGAAGTTACGACGCGCCGGGACGTTGAAGAACAAGTTCTTCACGGTGAAAGTCGTACCTGCCGCCATGGGAACCAAGGTCTGTTCCTTGACGACGGATCCTTCGTTGATGATCTTGACCCCTACCTCGTCTTCCTTGCGACGGGTCTTTAGCTCCACCTGGGCGACGGCGGCAATGCTCGCCAGCGCCTCACCACGGAAGCCCATGGTGCGGATGGTGAAGAGATCCTCCGCCTTGCGGATCTTGGAGGTAGCATGACGCTCGAAACAGAGACGGGCGTCGGTCTCCGACATACCGCATCCGTTATCGACCACCATGATCATCGCCTTGCCGGCGTCTTTCACCACCAGGTCGATCTGCGTGGCGCCAGCGTCCAAGGCATTCTCCATCAGCTCCTTGACTGCCGAGGCGGGACGTTGTATGACCTCGCCTGCAGCGATCTGGTTGGCTACCGCATCCGGAAGTAATTTGATGACGTCAAGCATGGCTCAAGCAACTATTTTCCCATCAGCCCTGCAATGAGGTTCGTAAACATCGGGGTGCAGAAGATAAAATAGAAGGCGAATACCACCACAGCACCGATGATGATGGCGCGCAGCACCTTGGAACGGCGCTCGGCTGGCGTATCCTTGTCCTTTTCCATCCCCCATTTCTTGCGCATCTCAAGACGCAACTGCTCCTCGTGACTTAGACTTGAGTCAAGTCCGGCTTCGGCTTTCTTACGCTCCCATTCTTCTTTTTGGGGGTCGTAATATCTTGGGATATAGTTGAATCCCTTCGGCTTGTGTTTATAAAAGAATCCCATGTCTCTACTATTTTAACCTGCAAATATACTTCTAAAAATCGTATCCCGCACCTGAAAGCCATATTTTATTATCTTTGCATCGTCATGAAAGAGAGAAAACACCGTATTTGGCTGCCCACTTTGCTTATTCTTTGTGCTGGGATAGTGTTGTTTGTCCTCAACCTGATCGTTGGGAGCGTCACCATCCCCTTGAAGGAATGCTGTAGTGTCCTTGTGGGTGAAGGCGAAGAGACTTGGCGCACCATCATCCTCGACTACCGGTTGACACAAGCCGTCACCGCCTTGCTGGCCGGCATCGGGCTCTCTGTGTCGGGATTGCTGATGCAGACCTTGTTCCGCAACCCCTTGGCGGATCCTTCCATTTTGGGTATCTCCAGCGGTGCCAGTCTCGGTGTCGCCTTGGTCGTGCTGCTCACGGGACATCTCAGCGGCATGGCAGTCAGCACGCTGCCTGGTTGGTCCACTATCGGCGTCACCCTTGCCGCTTTTGCAGGAGCCTTCCTCGTGCTGTTGCTCATCTTGGCACTCAGCTCACGGCTAAAGAGCATGGTAAGCTTGATTCTGGTGGGCATCATGATCGCCTACATCGCAGGGTCTGTCACCGACGTGCTGAAGTTCTTCAGCCAGAAGGAAGACGTTCACACTTTCGTCATCTGGGGCTTCGGCAGCTTCTCCAACGTGGGCAAGTCACAACTGCTATACCTTGCGGCGACCATCCTTTCGGGCACTGTCTGCGCCTTCCTCTTGTCCAAGTCGCTGAACCTCTTGCTCTTGGGCGAAAGATATGCCGAGAATCTCGGCCTCAATCTCCGCCGCGCCAACCTCCTGACCATCTTGGTTTCAGGCTTCTTGATGGCTGTCATCACTGCCTTCTGCGGCCCCATCGCCTTCATCGGCCTTGCCGTCCCCCATTTGGCGCGGTTCACCTACCACACCAGCAACCATTTCATGCTGACGCCTGCCACTGCCGTCATCGGCATGGATTTGGCCTTGCTCTGCAACCTCATAGCACGGCTGCCCGGCTTCGACGGCAACCTGCCCATCAACTCCGTTACCGCCCTCATCGGCGCACCAATTGTGATTTATGTCATCTTCCACCGTCAAAAAGTCCTGTCGAGATGAAAGAGATATTGCGCACCATTGGATTAAGCATCGGATATAAAGGCCAGGCCTTGTTCCCAGCCATCGATGTGACCTTGCACGAAGGTGAACATGTTGCATTGATCGGCGCCAACGGCAGCGGCAAGACCACGCTGTTCAAGACCTTGACGGGAAGCTTGAAACCCATCTCCGGACAGATCGAACTCTGTGGGAAGCCGTTGGAATCCTATTCCCCCAACGAGCGTGCCAAGCTGTTCAGTCTCGTGCTCACCGAGAAGCCCGACGACCTCTTCCTGAAGGTCTTCGACATCGTCGCATCGGGACGTTATCCCCATTCGGGACTCATGGCAAGACTCCGAGATGAAGACTATGAGATGATTCAAGCAAAGCTTCAAGTAACTGGAGTTTCACACCTCATCGACAGAGATTTCGTTTCACTCAGCGACGGCGAGAAACAGAAGGTCATGATCGCCAAGGCGTTGGTGCAGGACACGCCGATCATCTACATGGACGAACCCACCGCCTTTTTGGATTATCCCAGTAAGGTGGAGCTAATGCGTCTTATTGCCAGACTTGCTGAAGAAGAACACAAGACCATCCTCTACAGCTCACACGACCTGGAATTGCTGATGAAGCACAGTGAGAAACTGTGGGTGGTGGCGAAAGACAAGCCGCTGGTGGCTGGAAAGCCAAAGGAGGTGGAACAGAACATTGGAGATTATTTGAAAATCAAGAATTTAGAAATAAGAGTATAAAACATTGAAAACAATAACAACAGCCATTGCAAGCGCAATTGCAACAATCACCTTGATCATGTCCTCCTGCACCTCAAAAAACGCCGTGGATCTCATTGTCCACAACGCCAATGTCTATACTGTGGATGCCGCTTTCAGCAAGGCCCAAGCTTTCGCTGTGAAAGACGGGAAATTCGTTGCCGTCGGCAACGAAGGTGATATCATGAACCGATTTGTCGCAAAGGAAGTCATCGACGCCGAGGGGCAAGCCGTGTATCCCGGCTTCATGGACGGTCATTGTCACTTCACTGGCTACGGCGAGAATCTCGTGCGGTGGGCCAACCTCAAAGGCTGCCGCTCTTACGATGAAGTCATCGAACGGCTCAAGGTTCACGACAGCCTCCACCCTTCCGAATGGCTCTTGGGACGAGGCTGGGACCAAAACCTGTGGACTCCCGCCGAGTTCCCCGACAACGACAGACTCGCCGAAGTCTTCCCAGGCAAAAAGGTGCTTTTGACCCGTGTGGACGGTCACGCCGTGTTGGTATCCAAAGAGGTGTTGGGACTTGCCGGCATCGATGAGAACTACCATCAAGACGGCGGCATGGTCATCGTCAAGGATGGGCGCTGCTCTGGCGTGTTGCTCGACAACACCGCCGATGTGGCCAAGGCAATGATTCCTCCCATGACGAGGGAAGAACGCATCCACGCACTGTTACAGGCACAAGAGAACTGTTGGGCGGTTGGATTAAGAAGCGTCACCGATGCCGGACTGGACATCGAGACCATCGAACTTATCGACAGCCTTCAGGAAGCCGGCTTGTTGAAGATCCATGTGAACGCCATGGTGAATCCCGACGACGAGACGATGGACCACTTCATGAGCCAAGGCGTGATCGACAAGGACAAACTCACCGTTCGCAGCGTGAAGATCTATGCCGACGGAGCCTTGGGAAGCCGCGGCGCCAAGCTGCTGGAGCCCTATTCCGACGCACCCGAGACCAGCGGCTTGATCCTCGAAAGTGACGGGTTTTACAACCATGTCTGCCAAAAAGCCCACGAAGCCGGCTATCAGGTGTGTTGCCATGCCATCGGCGACGGCGGCGTCCATCACATCCTCGACATCTATTCCCAATACCTAAAAGGCCAAAACGACCTCCGGTGGCGCATCGAACACTCGCAAGTAGTCGCAGAGGACGATTTCGACAGGTACGGCCAGTATTCCGTCATCCCTTCCATCCAAACCACACATTGCACATCCGACATGGACTGGGCAGGCGAACGCCTCGGTGAAGACCGCATCAAGAACGCCTACGCCTATCAAAGGCTGTTACAAGAGAACGGCTGGCTCATCAACGGCACCGACTTCCCCATCGAGGACATCAGCCCCATCTACACCTTCTATGCAGCAGTCGCCAGAAAGCACTTGGACGGCACGCCTCGAGAAGGTTTCCAGATGGAAAATGCGCTCACCCGTGAACAAGCCTTGCGTTCCATCACGATATGGGTAGCTAAAGGCTGTTTCCTTGAAGACCGCAAAGGCAGCATTGAAGTCGGCAAGGATGCTGATTTTGTCATCCTCGACAGGGACATCATGACCGTGGAGGAAGACTAAATCCCCGGTTTTTCGTATAGTTTATGACAGGCGGATGAAACGTTGGTGCAAATTTGGGGCAAGTTAGGGGCAAATGAAAAGGCCGTATCTTGATTTTCAGCAAGTTACGGCCTTATTTGGTAGCCCATAGCGGATTCGAACCGCTGTTTTCAGAATGAGGGTCTGATGACCTAGACCCCTAGTCGAATGGGCCATCGATAAAAAAAGGCTCGTTTTGTGGAACCTTTTTTGTGAACTAGGCGGGAGTCGAACCCACAACCGCCTGATCCGTAGTCAGGGACTCTATCCAATTGAGCTACTAGTCCATTGTCCTTTCGACGCTGCAAAATTACAGCTTTTTTGAATATCCGCAAGGATTTTTTTCGATTTTTTTTCTCCTCCTTCCACAAACCAATGACAATCAACATGATTGAACCCCTAACGAGACGTATCATTCCCAACTCCTCACTACTCACTCCGGGCCTTCCGATGCTCCATCCCCATGTCATACAACTCGTCGAGATGCTTCTTCAGCCGACGTGCCATCGGTCGGAAAGTATAGTAGGTTATGGTGGCAGAGATCGGTGCACCTACCAAAGGGATCACCTTCCCCACCCCTTTGGCGAAACTTTCCTTGGTCATGTTGACGCCAATCCACTGGGCGATCTTCACGGCATAATGTGCGATGACCGTCTCCGAGATTTTCACACTCGCATTTTTAGACATCTGGGTCGCTAGTTTCGCCAACGCCTCGATAGCCATCTTGTTGCCCATCATCACACCCACAAACAGCGTCATGATGTTGAGCGACTCATCGTCCAACTGGTTGTTGATATCGGTCAGAGGTGGCCATCCATACAGATAGATCAGCTTCTGCATCAACGAGAGGATGTGTCCGTAAAACTGTGTGATATCGGAGGGTATGGTACCCGCCATCCACCAACCGCCTGGCAGCCCCATGAGTGCCGAGGTGCCGCTAACCATGGTCAGATGGTATTTGATGCACTGGTTGGCCAACTTGTCGATCTCGTTCTTGTTCAGCACCATGAGAGGCCCCTCTTCAAGAGCAGTCATCACCTCCATGGGAGTGCAGAACTTGGAAAGCTCCTTGCTCAAGAATGCCTGACGGTCCACCTTCACAAATGGCAGGCGCAGGCTCGCAGAAAGCACTTTACCCCACACCGAGACATTCTTCTCGGTGGGTTGTGACTGCAAATTGTTGTTGTTCTCTTCCATAGTATATCCGAGTGATATGGCACCCCATCAGGGTGCTGGTTGTTGTTTTGTTTCCAGCCATACGTCGCGCTCGCTACGCTCGCTTACCTGGGGATATTGAAATCGCACCTCTCCTAGGTGCTCCTACCATGAGAACACACTCCTAACTCCTAACTCCTAACTCCTCACTTCTAATACCCATATTTCTCTTTCCAGCGATCGCGCAAGAACTTCCTCAACTCACGTTCCCGTGGATTGTCCTGAGGTTCATACAAAACCGTGCCAGAAATCGCCTCGGGAAGGTATTCCAAATCGACAAAATTCCCCTCGTACGAATGAGCGTATTTGTAGCCGTCATGATAACCCAAGTCTTTCATCAGCTTGGTCGGAGCATTGCGCAGATGAAGCGGTACGGGCAGATCTCCAGTTTGACGAACCAAGGCCTGAGCCGCGTCGATGGCGGCCACAGAGGCGTTGCTCTTAGGCGAAGAGGCCAGATAGGTCACCGTCTGCGAGAGGATGATCCTGCTCTCGGGCCAGCCGATCTTGTTCACCGCATCGAAACAGGTGTTGGCCAACAGCAAGGCATTGGGATTGGCATTGCCGATGTCCTCCGAAGCCAAGATCAACATCCTCCTTGCGATGAAGAGCGGATCCTCCCCCGCCTCAATCATTCTGGCAAGGTAATACAGCGCTGCATTGGGATCACTGCCGCGCATCGACTTGATGAAAGCTGAGATGACATCGTAGTGCATCTCCCCTTGCTTGTCGTATTTCACCAAATTGCTTTGTATGGTATCGGTAGTGAAGTCGTTGGTCACCACCAGTTCCTTGGCTTGGGGGTTCCGGTCGTCCAACGAAGAGACCACCAGCTCGATGGCATTCAAAAGCTTACGTCCATCGCCGCCGCTGATGCGCATCAAGGCTTCCGGCTCCTGAATTACGATCTTCTTGCCGTAATCAGATTCCAGCATCTTGACGGCTTTATCCAACATCACCTCCAAGTCTTCTTTCTCAAGAGATTTCAGCACATAGACCTGACAACGGGAAAGCAATGGCGAGATCACCTCGAAAGAAGGATTCTCTGTAGTCGCGCCGATAAGCGTCACCAGGCCTTTTTCAACGGCGCCCAACAACGAGTCCTGCTGCGACTTGCTGAAACGGTGGATTTCATCAATAAAGAGAATGGGTGCCTCAGGTGACATGCGCGCTCGGTCGATGACCTCGCGCACCTCTTTCACGCCGCTGCTGACGGCGCTCAGCTGGAAAAACTGCCTCCGCACCTGCTTGGAGATGATATAAGCCAAGGTGGTCTTTCCCACTCCAGGCGGCCCCCAGAAGATCATGGACGGGATCCTGCCGCTCTCTATGGCACGGCGCAGCACGGCATTCTCACCGATGATGTGCTTCTGCCCGATATAGTCGTCAAGCGTCGTGGGGCGTAGACGTTCAGCCAATGGGATGGTCGATTTCATTTTCAAATTGTTTTGGCAAAGATACAACTTTTATTTACCTTTGCCAAAAGATTTCATCCTTATGAAAAAACTCCAATTCCTGTTTTTAATCGCCCTGCTTGCCACCTTTGGCAAGTCGCAGGCATGTACCAATTTCCTTATTACCAAAGGCGCCACTGTAGATGGCTCCAACTTCATCAGCTATTGCGCCGACTCGCACATCCGCTACGGCGAGCTCTACTTCACCCCTGCCGCCGACTGGCCCACAGGCAGCATGAGGATGTGCTACGATCGTGGCACCAACGCACCGCGGGGCAGCGTGCCACAACCGCCGCACACCTACCAAGTGGTGGGTTACATCAATGAAAACCAAGTCGCCCTTGGCGAGACCACCTTCGGCGGCCGCGAAGAGCTGATGGACCCCACTGGCATCGTCGATTACGGCAGCCTGATGTTCATCGCCTTGGAACGCAGCACCTCAGCCCGCGAAGCCATCAAGGTCATGGCCGACCTGGTGGAAGCATACGGTTATGGCAGCGACGGCGAGTCGTTCAGCATCAGCGACGCCAACGAGGTATGGTACATGGAGATCATGCCCAAGGGTTACACTCCTCAGATGTCGAAGACCGGCGACACCATCAACGCCGATCGTGGCGCCGTGTGGGTTGCCATCCGCATTCCCGACGGCTATGTGAGCGGCCACGCCAACGCCGCCAGGATCACCACCTTCACCCTGCGCAACGGCAAGACCTCCATCACCGACAAGGACTGGAAAAAGCTTTACAACGAACAGGTCGAGGTCATCTACAAACACGATGTCATCGACTTCGCACGTCGCAAGGGCTATTTCAACGGCAAGGACAAGGACTTCGACTTCAGTGCCGCCTACGCTCCGGTGGATTTCAGCGCAGCACGCATCTGCGACCTTCGTGTGTGGACCATGTTCAACAAGGTGTGCGATGGCATGGATGAGTACTGGGACTATGTCACCGGCAAGGACTTAAGCCATAGGATGCCCCTCTATGTCAAGCCCAACCGCAAGATCAGCCTCAGCGACATGATGAGCTTCCAGCGTGACCATTTCCAAGGCACCGAGTTGGACAAGACCTTGGATCCCGGCGCCGGGCCTTTCGGATCGCCTTTCCGATTCAACCCATTGTATTGGAAATACGACGACAAGCCATATTTCAACGAACGTAGCATCGAGGTGGTGCAGACAGGATTCTCCTTCATCGCACAGAGCCGCAACTGGCTTCCCAACCCTGTCGGAGGCATCATCTGGTTCGGCGTTGACGACACCAACTCCACCGTCTATACGCCCTTCTACTGCTCCATCAGCGAAGTACCCATCGAATATCGTGTGGGCAACGGCGACATGTTGACCTATAGCGACAATGCCGCCTTCTGGGTCTTCAACCGGCTTGCACATTTCAAGTACCTGTTCTACAACCGCGTCATCGGTGACATCCAAAAGGTGCAGCTTGGACTGGAGACCTTTTACCAAGAACAGGTAAGCTATGCCGACAACGAAGCTATGAACTTGTTTGCCGACAACCCCAATCGCGCCATCGCCTATCTCACCGACTTTTGCGCACAAGCCGCCAACAACACGGTGACCCGTTGGAAAGAGCTGGACAACTACTTGCTGGTGAAATACCTGGACAGCAACGTCAAGCAGGAGGAAAACGGCGAGTTCAAACGCAACGGCTACGGCTATCCAGCCAAACCAAAACAGCCCGGTTATCCCGATTCATGGAAGAAACAGGTGATTGAAGGTACTGGCGATCGGTTCGAGAGACCTGAATAAGCGTCAAACAGCCAGCAGCACCAACAGCTGCGCCGAGAAGATACGCAGAAACATTGTCAAGGGATACACCGTGGCGTAACCCAGGTTGGGCAACTTGCAACCTTCAGGCGCCACATTGTTCGCGAAGGCCAACACAGGAGGATCCGTAGTGGCACCACCTATCATACCCATCAGCGTGTAATAGTTGACTTTGAAGACCAGCCTTGCGATGATGGCCATGGTCATCTCAGGCACCATGGTAATGATGAAGCCATAAACAATCCACATATAGCCACCATCGGCGAGGGTGCTCACGAAACTTCCACCTGCGCTCAAGCCCACTGCAGCAAGGAACAGTGCAATGCCCACTTCACGCAACATCGAAACGCCTTGGCTCTCGGTGAAATCGGTCCCGAACCAGCCTTTTTTCACACTCAGCCAACTCACGATCAGAGCCATCACCAATGGACCACCGGCAAGTCCAAGCTTCACTGGAGCCGCCATGCCCACTGGAATCGGGATGGAGCCAACGAGGATGCCCAAGGCGATGATGACGAAGATAGGAATCAAGCGAAGTTTTTTCGATGCGCCAGACGTCCCCGAATTCGCCTGCGATATAGGTCCTGAGGTCACATCCGCAATGGGTTCCTGATCCAGCTTGATGCGACAGATGGGACGTACCAAGAGGCAGGTCATGATCAAGCCGACGACTGCCAACGGATAGGCCATGGCATACCCCGCAGCGATGGTGTCGGGTGTTCCAAGGCCCAGCTCCGTGACCGTTTGTTGCGCTGCCGACATGCCTGGGGTGTTGGTGATGGCACCCGTATAGACGCCCGCCATGACCGCCAAAGACTCCCCTGTCACCTTGCTGATGACGATGGTCGTCAACACGCCCAGGACGACGATGGCAACGGCTAGCAGATTCAGCTTCAAGCCCCCTTTCTTGAAGGCCTTGAAAAAGCCCGGACCGACCTGGATGCCGACACCCGTGACGAACAGGATCAAGCCGAATTCCTTGATCACATGCAGCATGTCGTGGTTCAGCAACACGCCCAAAGCGCTGAGCAGGATGCCAGTGAAAAGCACCCATGTGATGCCCAAGGAAACACCTTTGACCTTGATTTTTCCCAACAGCATTCCGATGAAGATCGACAATGCCAGATACAAGATGGTCGGGCCGACACCCGAACCTGAAAACAACGATACAATCCAGTCCATTTCCTAATGCATGATAGGGCAAAAATAATAAAAATTTCATTTCAAGCCCATTGAGGAATCCCAAAGAGCGGCTTCATCCCCACCTCGCCTCGCGAAGCGGCTGGTCCCAGAAGATTTCACCGCCCGCTTTCTCAGCCAGCTCGTCAATATGTGATGGGAGTTCGTCCATCAGTGCCTGTTCGCGTTTCTTTGATCGGCGCCCTTTGGCGTCGAACAGCACCTTGTTGAAGCAGGCGTCGTACGAGACGGCATAGTCCTCCTCGTCGTTATGCGGGAAGAACGTCACGACCGCTTCATAGCGGATGTGTCCTGCCTCTGAGTCGACGATGAGCATCACCAGTGCTGCATGACGCGGAACGCCGTTGTATTCGGCTTGCGCAGCGAAGTATTGTTCATAGATGTTGAGGGTCATAGGCGAGAATTGTTTTGTTGGGCAAAAATAACGGTTTTTGCTTTTCATAGGGATAAACTTAATGAAACAAAGAGCAATCAACTCTGCGACTGCAAGATTACCCCCCTAAATTTCAGTAGCTATGATGCAGTGCTAGACAAACGTTATGGTGCCGTTGGCAGCCCAGAAAGGGAGGCGTTCCGCAAAGAAGCATACGCCTACTATATGGGGCAGGTGATCCGCGAAGCCCGCAGAGAGGAAAAGATCACCCAAACGGAATTAGGCAAACGGATTGGCGCCAACAAAAGCTACATCTCAAGAATCGAGAACGGGCTTATTGACCCCACTATTTCGACCATCTACAGCATTATCACAGCCCTTGGATTGAGGATTGAGATTGTTAGGCCAGTTGGGTGAAACGACATGAGCACCGGCCTCTGTGCCGTCACCGTGATGGAGATTGCCACTGAAACCATTTTGGAGTTGGAGCAATAAAAAAACCGCACTCTACATTACCTCACGACCAAGCGATTTGGAATGTGTACGGTTACATGGTGCAAAGATACAACGTTTTTTTGATTTCGCAATACTTTTGAAGAAAAAAATCCTAAAAAGTCACTTGAGGCATTCCAGCAACCCTCGGCACCCTTCCAATACATCGCGCCAGGTGGCCTCGAAATCGCCTGTATACCAGGGATCGGCCACGTCGCCAGGACGAGCGGTGTAGTCCATCAAAAGGCTGATCTTGTGGTCGGTGTCGTCGCCGAACATACGTCGCAGGTTCCTCAAGTTGTTGTGGTCCATGGCGATAATACGGTCATAATGATGGTAATCGTCCAGGGTCATCTGACGCGCCGTCTTTCCCTGACAGCCAATGCCATGTTCCGCCAACTTGCGACGCGCAGGCGGATAGATGGGATTGCCGATCTCTTCGGTAGAGGTGGCCGCCGAGGCGATCTCGAAACGGTCTTCGACCCCCTCCTCCTCCACCAAACGCTTCATGACAAACTCCGCCATGGGACTCCGGCAGATGTTGCCGTGACAAACGAAAAGGATCTTGTGTTTCATTTCTCTTTCAAAAACCCTATCCTGCCCTTACTCGTGACGAGTACATAGAGGCCGCTTTCCAGGTTGCCGATTTTGAGTTGGTCGTGATAGATTTCCTGAATCAGCAGGCGACCGTTTACATCGTAAACGCTGACGATTTCGCCGTCTGCACCATCAATTATCAAAAAGTCGTTTGCTGGATTAGGATGAACTGCCATCATACTCAATTTGTTGTCAGCCACATCTGCAACGGAACCAAAAACCAGTTTGATATTGGCCCTTTGACTGCCGACTTCCATCATACCCGAGAAAGAACCGAGATCGTACGGATTGGGATTATCGGTATCGCTACCATAACTGAGCACCGAGTTGTCCACTACTGAATATTTGAAATAACGGATGGCGTAATCATCAGAATTCTCGTCGATGGCAATTAACAAATTATCGGTGCCGTTGTAATGGAACGGTGTGTCAAAAGTAATTGTAATCCAGTCGTCCACATGTGCTGGGATAGTCCATGAACCCGAAAACACCATGTCTTCCTCAGTCACAGGTTCGAAATCGGCCCCGTTGGCGAAGGTATTCCTCGACACATTTTTCATATACACCACAATGTCGCTTGAATGTTCGCTGTTGTAGCTATAGGCGATACGGAATTTCACAGCCTTGATATACCCTTCGAATTCGATTTCACTAGCGAGAAAAAGCTGTTCGGTAAACGAATAATTGTAAAAAGTGTTGAATGGTACTTGGGCAGTCATCCCCGAGCCTTCACCGATGGTAATGGTCTGCGCTTGAGCCATGAAGCTTATGGCAAGCAGTGCAATTATTAGGAGTTTCTTCATGTGCATTGAAATTTCGGACAAAAATAGCGTTTTTTAATAAGCTAATCGTTCGCAACTTTGTGGCGCGTTATTATTGGAGCAATTGCGCTGTGTGATTCTTGGTATCCACCTTGCCGATGGCGTCAACGATGATGCCGTTTTCGTCGATGACGTAGGTGGTACGCAGCGTGCCTTCTGTCACCTTGCCATACATCTTCTTCTCACCCCAAGCCTCGTAAGCCTTCAAGATGACAAGGTCAGTGTCTGCGATCAAGTGGAAAGGAAGCTCATATTTGGCGATAAACTTCTGATGCGATGCGGCACTGTCGCGACTGACGCCCAACACGTTATAACCCAACGCCAAGAAACGCTCGTAGTTGTCGCGCAGGTCGCAGGCCTCGGCAGTACAGCCCGGAGTGCTATCCTTGGGATAGAAGTAAAGCACCAGCTTCTTTCCAGCGAAGTCGGTGAGTTTCACAGTGTTTCCGTTTTCGTCCTTGCCCTCGAAATAAGGGGCTTTTGTTCCTTTTTGTAGCATGATGGTTTGTTTTTTCGTTTTGCAAAGATAAGAATTTCATAAAAACACTCCGTATTAAACTCGAGACACTCCACCGGGCTGGGCGGGCGGGTCACGGCCAAAAACCGGAGCAGCGCCTGCCCAAAGACGAACTAAGTGGGCTGAGGCTCAGGGCGGGGCGCGAAGCGTTTGCCTTCCGGAGGAAGGCACTCCCAGCCTTGAGACTCACCCACTTAGGGCGGATGTGCGGCAGGCCTTTGTTTTTGGCCTAGGCCTTTTGGTTACTTTTCTGCCATGAGAAAAGTAACAAAGAGATTACTTCTCAATCTCTTTCTTCAGTCTCTCAGTCAACATCGGAACGATCTTATGCAAATCGCCCACGATGCCGAGATCGGCGACGCTGAAGATAGGTGCGAACTTATCCTTGTTGATAGCAATGATGAAGTCTGACTCCTCCATACCGGCAAGGTGCTGGATGGCACCGCTGATACCGCATGCCATGTACAAAGCGGGACGGACGGTCTTACCTGTCTGACCCACCTGACGGTCATGTGGCATCACGCCATTGTCAACCATAGCACGTGATGAGGACACCACGCCACCGATGACATCGGCCAAAGCCTGCAACTTGTCGAAACCTTCCTTGTTCTGGACACCACGGCCACCGGATACCAAGATCTTGGCATCGGCGATATCGACCACGGTCTTGTCCTCCTTGATGGTCTCAACGAGTTTTACTTTGAACTTGGACGTGTCAAATTTCGGGACAAATTCTGTGACCACGCCTTGACGGCCTTCCTCGCGTTGACGCTTTTGCATCACGCCAGGACGCACGGTTGACATCTGCGGACGGTTGTTCGGGCAGATGATGGTTGCCATCAAGTTGCCACCGAATGCGGGACGGGTCATGCGGAACTGCAGCTCGTTGTTGCTCTTCTCGTCGGCAATGACTTCGAGCTTGGTGCAATCGGCCGTCAGACCGGTCTTCAAGCGCGAAGCGATACGCGGAGCCATGTCACGGCCGATGGTGGTAGCACCATACAGCACGATGTTTGGCTTGCGCTCCTTGATAATCTGGTCAACCACTTGCGAATACTGCTCGCTCAGATAGTCTTTCAGTTCGATAGTATCGGCAACGATAACCTCGTCAGCACCGAATTCAATCAACTTCTGGGCTTGGCCTTTCACATTGTAACCCAGCAACATGGCCACCACCTTCTCGCCAAGGGCATCAGCAAGGTCGCGGGCCTTCCCTAAAAGTTCGAAAGCAACGGATTGGATGTTACCTTCACGCTGTTCTGCGAAAACGAATACGTTCTTATAATCTTTCAATTCCATGGCTGTAACTTTTAGATGATGTGTTTTTCTTTCAGTTTGTTGACGATCAGCTCAA
>JAFYJV010000022.1 GCA_017537965.1 Bacteroidales bacterium
ACTCGGGACCTTGTGGAGCGGAAAACGAGACTCGAACTCGCGACCCCGACCTTGGCAAGGTCGTGCTCTACCAACTGAGCTATTTCCGCTTCGCTTCGCGAATCGGGTTTCCGTTCGCGACTCGGCAATGATCAAGCACGCTTGTCATTGCTCTCGCTGCTCCGGAAACTCCGCCTGCTTTTTTGAGCGGAAAACGAGACTCGAACTCGCGACCCCGACCTTGGCAAGGTCGTGCTCTACCAACTGAGCTATTTCCGCTTTGCTTCGCGAACGGAAGTTCGCGCTTGCGAATTGCGCGGCAAAGATACAACTTTTTTCTTTTACGCAAGTATTTTTTTAATTTTTTTATTTCACCCCCCTCACTCCTAACTCCTAACTATTTGAGCAGCTTTTTTATCTCATTCAACTTCATCAATGCCTCCACAGGGGTTAATGTGTCGATATTCGTGTTGAGGATGTCCTCCTTGATCTGCAACAGCAATGGATCATCCAGCTGAATGAAACTCAATTGCATCGGCTCCTCTGGCTTCAAGGCAGCCTTATCGACTTGATCGCCGGTATGCGACTTTTCCAACTGGGTCAACAGTTTTTCGGCTCGTTCCACCACTTTGCGAGGCATGCCAGCCATGGCAGCCACATGGATGCCAAAGCTATGGGCGCTTCCCCCTCGTTTCAGTTTGCGCAGAAAAACCACCTTGTTGCCGACTTCCTTGACGGAGACATGGTAGTTCTTGATCCTCGCAAAGGACGATTCCATTTCGTTCAACTCGTGGTAGTGGGTGGCAAACATCACCTTGGCGCGGCTCACAGGATGGTCGTGCAAGAACTCAGTGATGGCCCAGGCGATGCTGATGCCGTCGTAAGTGCTGGTGCCGCGTCCGATCTCGTCCAACAGCACAAGGCTCCGCGACGACACATTATTTAATATACTCGCTGTTTCGTTCATCTCCACCATGAAAGTGGATTCGCCCGACGAGATATTGTCGGAAGCGCCCACACGGGTGAAGATCTTATCGACCAGCCCGATCTGCGCAGAGGCTGCAGGCACGAAACTGCCCATCTGCGCCATCAGCACAATCAAGGCGGTTTGCCTTAACAAGGCCGACTTGCCCGACATGTTGGGCCCGGTGATGACAATGATCTGCTGCTTGTCGCGGTCGAGATACACATTATTGGATATGTAGTCTTCTCCAGCGGGAAGCATCTGTTCGATGACGGGATGCCGTCCGTCTTTGATATCCAACACGTAGGAATCGTCAATGGTTGGTCTTACATAATTGAATTTCAAAGCAATATCGGCGAAACTTACCAAACAATCCAAACGTGCGACCAAAGTGGCGTCCAACTGAATGGGCTCCACAAATTCCGAGACGGCTCCAACTAATTCAGCATAAAGCCTTTGCTCGATGGCCGCGATTCTTTCTTCAGCTCCCAGAATCTTCTGCTCGTATTCTTTCAGTTCTTCCGTGATGTAACGCTCTGCGTTGGCGAGAGTCTGTTTGCGGATCCACTCCTGAGGCACCTTTTCCTTGTGGGTGTTGGTCACCTCTAAATAATAGCCGAACACATTGTTGTAACCCACTTTCAGCGACGTGATTCCAGTGGCTTCCATCTCGCGTTTTTGGATGTTCATGAGGTAGTCTTTGCCGGAACGCGACAGTCCTCGCAATTCATCAAGTTCGGCATCTACTCCTTCTGCCATGAAATTTCCTTTGGAGAGCAGGGCAGGGGCTTCTGGATTCAGTTCTTTTTTGATGCGTTCGCGGATGCTGGCACAGGGATTCAGCTGTTCGGCAAAAACCTTGAGGGATTCATGTTGGCTGGCTGTACATAGCTGTTTCAGCGATTCCACTTGGTCAAGGGCTCTCCCAACTTGTAATAGCTCTCTTGGGTTGACTCTCGAAAGGGAAACTTTGGAAATGAGACGCTCCAAGTCGTTGATGGCGCGGATAGACTCTTGGAATTGGTCGATGGCTTCACGATGCTGTGTGAAATATTCCACCACCTCGTATCGGGCGTTGATTTGTTCCTTGTTTTTTAAAGGTAAGGCAACCCACCGACGCATCAGGCGACTGCCCATGGGGGAAACCGTCTTGTCGATGACATCGATCAAGGTCTTGGCATTGGTGTTGGTGGTATGCAGCAATTCCAAGTTGCGGATAGTGAACTTGTCTAGCCACACGAACTGCCCTTGGTCGATACGTGACAGGGTGGTGATATGGTTGATCTTGTCATGATGCGTCTCAAGCAAGTAATGGATGCAAACCCCAGCCGCAACGATGCCTTTGGGGAAGTCGTCAACTCCAAAGCCTTTGAGCGAGGTGGTTTGGAAATGGCGGCTCAGTACCTCGTTGGCATAATCCTCAGTGAAGACCCAGTCGTCGAAAACCGTAAGGTAGTGCTTGCCTCCGAACAGTTCAATGAAATCACGGCGTTTGTTGCGTTGCACCAACACTTCCGAAGGATTGAAACTCTGTAGTAGTTTGTCAATGTATTCGTTGTTGCCTTGAGTGAGGTAGAACTCACCGGTGGACACATCCAAAAATGCCACACCGGATATTTCTTTGTCAAGGTGTACGGCAGCAAGAAAGTTGTTCTCCTTCTGTTCCAGCACGCTGTCGTTGTAGGTCACGCCAGGGGTCACTAACTCGATGACGCCGCGCTTGACCAACTTTTTGGTAAGTTTTGGATCCTCCAACTGCTCGCAAATGGCTACTTTAAGCCCCGCCCTCACCAGTTTGGGCAAATAGGTGTCCAGGGCATGGTGCGGGAAACCCGCCATCGCCATGTCGGCGGCTGCCCCGTTGGATCGTTTGGTGAGTACGATGCCTAGCACCTCGGACGCTCTTACGGCATCTTCACCGTATGTCTCATAAAAATCTCCCACGCGGAATAGCAACATCGCATCAGGATACTTCACCTTGAATGCATTGTACTGCTTCATCAATGGGGTGTCAGCACTGTCTTTTGCCATGGGTTCGTTTTTGTCTGACAAAAATAGGAAATTCTCTAACATAACGTGATTTTGCTTGTGCGAAATACTTATGATTATTTGTTGAATTGTTGGTTCTTTGAATTGTTTATTTGCTTATCTTTGAATTTTAATACTGTATTATGCGAAAACTATCAATGGAAGAGCTTCATAGGCTCAACAAGGAAGATTACGAGGCTGTTGACAAACTTCCCGTGATCATGGTGCTTGACAATATCAGATCCTTGAGCAATGTGGGTGCGGTGTTCCGATCTGCAGATGCCTTTAGGATTAAAGAGGTGTTTCTGTGTGGTATCACCGCCTGCCCACCGCACCGTGAGATCCACAAGACCGCCTTGGGAGCCGATGAGACCGTGAAATGGCGTTATTTTGAAACGACCTCAGCAGCCTGTAAAGAACTTAAATCATTGGGTTATAGTATTGTAGCGGTAGAACAAGTGGAGGGGAGTATCCCGCTCCAGAAGTTCAAAGTGACACCCAACACCGCGTTCGTGATGGGCAATGAAGTGGAAGGAGTCAGCGACGAAGTCCTCCCTTTCTGCTCCTCTGCCGTCGAAATTCCTCAAGAAGGTACCAAACATTCCCTTAATGTTTCAGTCTGCTCTGGAATTATTATGTGGAATTCTTTTCAACAACTCTTTCTTTCTGGAAGGGATGGAGACTGTACTTTTTAGAAAATTATCAACAGCCTGTTGAAAAAATTGTTGAAAAAAAACAAAAAATTTGGTTGGAAACAAAAAAAATTCTATTTTTGTTCGCTTTTTATTGTGTAATGTAGGTTGCAAAAAGAAGCAATTTGGTTCTTTGAATGAATATTTGAATATAAATCTAATAATTAATTACAAACTTAACTCATTGCGTTATGAAAATGAAATTGACGTTATCAAAACTTCTGATGATTGTCATCATGGCAATCCTTCCTGTGACATTCTATGCCCAGGGACATCAATCCAAGCCCGTGGAGAAGTATTTCTACCTCTTCGCTGAAGGCGGTCTCTCTATCAACCACACCGACTTGGCTAACTATGGTTTCATTCCCTTCCTCCAAGATGGCAAGTTTACGGTTGACAACTATGTATTCAAAAACTTTGACGGTCAAGTAGGTCTTGGTTATCAATTCGGCAAGGTGTTAGGCATGAACGCCAAGTTTGGAACTGGTACGCTTGCTGGTGAGAAACATCATCAGGAACTCGCTCCCCTTGGCTTGAGCCAGAATTATCGTGACCTTCAACTGGTGAATACCACCTTTATGGAGGCCAACTTGAATTTGACTTTCAACTTGAGCAACTTGTTCTTCGGCTATAACCCGAGAAGAGTGTTCAACTTCATTCCTCATGTTGGTGTCGGTGGTATTCGTTACCATGCAGGTGCTGTGAATCACATCAGCCCATTCTCCTCTGCTACCGGAGAAGGTGGTACCACTGAACTTCTTCCAGCCAAAACGGATGCTGAAATGATCTATACGGTTCCCGTTGGCGCTGAACTGAACTTCAACGTTGCTCCCAAACTGGACATCTTCCTTGACTATACACTGACTTGGGCTGGCAATGACAAGTTGGATCAAACCACCAAGGCAAAAGATGACATCCAAGTCATCAACGATATGTATAGCGCCCTTAACCTGGGTCTTCGCTTCAAGTTCAACAACCCCTGCGACATTGACAAGATGGCTCGCGATGCCAACCAAATCACAATGAAGGCTAACCCGGATCCTCTGAAGGAAGAAAACGGCAAGGTCTGCTTCGATGTGGAGTTTGATGTTCCTGCCAAGTACTTCCAAAAGCAGGCTGTCATGAATGTGACACCTACCTTGGACTATAAGGGCGGTTCAATTGAACTTGATCCTGTTACCTTCGTTGGTGAAAAGGTGAAGGGCGAAGGCGATTTCGTCGTCAGCTACAGCAAGGGTGGCAAGTTCACCAAGAACTATTGCATCGACTACACCGAAGAGATGCAAAACAGCACCCTCAACGGCAACCCGATGTTCTATGTCTATAACGGCACCATCTATCCTACCCAAGAGGAAATCGTGAAGAACACCTATTATGCTCAGGGTGGTCAGAGAAAACTGGCTGATGGCGTCATCGTTCCTCCCGCGCCGAAGTGCGAAGTGAGCAACCTCGTAACCAAGGTTGACGAACACGCTATCACTGTCAGCTGGAGCGGCAATGCTGAATCCTATGACATCTACTTCACTCAGGAAGGTGCTCCGGATGCCAACAGCACTCCTACGGTTGCTGGCCTGAAGGATACTTATTACACCTTCACCGACCTCGAAAGCGGTGACTTCAACATCTTCGTCAAGGCGAACTGCTCAGAGGAAAATTCTAGCGAATGGGTTGGTACCCAAGCTGCCATCATCCCCGAGGTGAAGCCGATCTGCATCTTCTACTTCGACTACAACTCCTCTGTCTTGAAACCCAACACCAAGCAGAACAAGGAAGCTGTCAAGGCTTTGGCTGAGAAACTGGCTTCCGGCGAGGCAATCAACGGCTTTGACATCCAAGGCTGGGCTTCTCCTGAAGGTGAGTACGCTCTCAACACCAACCTGGCCAACGAGCGTGCCGATGCTGCTAACAAGGCTATCAAGAACCAGTTCAAGAAACTCAAACTGAACGAAAAGAACTTCAACTTCACTAGCAAGGGCTACGGTCCTGACTGGGATAAGTTCATGGAACTCGTTCAGAACTCCAATATCGCCGACAAGGATCAAATCCTCCGCGTGATCAAGAACAGCTCGAACCGCGAACAGGAAATCAAGAACATGATCAATGTGTATCCTGAACTTGAGAGAGACATTCTCCCGCTGATCCGTCGCGCTGAAGTCTATGCCAAGTAATCTTGGGTAGATAACGACAAGAAAAGGCCGCTCGAAGAGCGGCCTTTTTTTTGTTCCTGTTTTTCAAAAAAAGTCAGAAGGTGATGCGATGGACACCGATATCGTATGGCTGGCTGATGGCTTCGATGATCTGCCTGTAGTCTTTCTCGTTGGCGACGAAATCCAATCGGTTGGTGTCCAAAACCAGAATCCGCATCTCGTTCTGCTGCTGCTTGATGAAGTCGAAATAACCCTGCTGAACACTATCCAAATACTCGTCGGTAATGCTTTGCTCGTATGCCCTGCCGCGTTTGCGGATGTTGTATTGCAGATGATCGACATCCAGATACAGATACACCATCAACTCGGGCTTGGGGATGTTGGCGAAGATGATGTTGAAAAACCGCGCGAACAACTGGTATTCGTCTTCCTGCAGATTGTTTCTTGAGAAAATCAACGACTTGGCGACGTAATAGTCCGAGATGATGAAGTCGTGAAAAAGGTCCAAATTGGCCAACTTGTCCTTCAGTTGCTGGAAACGCAAGGCCAAAAAGGTCATCTCCACCTGAAAGGCGTACTTGTCGGGCTCCTTGTAGAACTTCGGCAGGAACGGGTTCTTGTCGGCCTCAAACTCCTCCAATACCAACTTGCCGTTGAAATCATTGGCAATACGGGTGGAGAGCGTGGTCTTTCCCGCTCCGATGGTTCCTTCGATGGCGATGTAATTATACTCCATAATCAAGGCAAAGATACATAAACTTTGCTTGGGTCGGAACAATTATCAAGCAATTGTTTTTGACTCAAATTGAATTCGGGATGCAGGAAATCGGGCACCAACTCGCACAATGGCAGCAGCGCAAACCGCCGGAGATGCAACCTTGGATGCGGCGCGGTCACCTTTTCAGTGCGGATGATCTTGTCGCCGTAATAGAGAATGTCCAAATCGACGGTCCTCGAACAATAGCCTTGCTGCTCGGGATGTCTCACTCGTCCTAATTCGGCTTCAATCTCCAAGAGCGCGTCCATCAAGGCATCGGGTTCCAACTCGGTCTCCACCACCAACAGCTCGTTCAGAAACCATTCCTCGGCCTCGAAGCCCCAGGGCTCAGAACAATGGGCCGACGAACGTTCCACCAACATGCCGCACCTATTATTAATAAGGACGCAAGCCTGCTCCAGCAACGCCTCCTTGTCGCCTTGGTTTGAACCAAAAAGAATGTAACATCGTGTCATCTCATCTTCTTTGTTGCAAAGTTAATGTTATTATTTATACCTTTGCAAGGCAAACAAAAACTTCAACCATGAAATTCTCAAGAATCGTTTTGGCCGCTTTTGTCGGCACTTTGATCGCCTTGCTGATCATATTCTTTGTCAAAGTGGGAGTGTATTCCATTATGCTTTCCAGCATGTTGAAATCTCCATCGGAAACCTCCACTGTTGTCACTCCCAACTCGGTGCTTTACATGAAACTCAATTACGAGATTCCTGACCGCACCATCGACAATCCTTTTGGCGCCATCGACTTCAACACCATGGAGTCGGTTGAAGCCACGGGCTTGAATGAGATTCTGCGCAATATCGAACATGCCAAGTCGGATGCCAACATCAAAGGCATCTATCTTGATTTGAGCAGCATACCCACCTCAACCGCCACCTTGCAGGAAATCCGTAACAAGCTCGCTGAGTTCAAGGAGTCGGGCAAGTTCATCGTATGTTATGGCGAGACCTATTCCCAAAGCGCTTATTATGTGGCCTCCATCGCTGATAAGATTTGGCTCAATCCCGAGGGGATGCTGGATCTTCATGGCATGGCTTCTCAGATAATGTTCTATAAGCACCTGTTTGACAAACTTGACATCGAGATGCAGATCGTTCGCGGACCGAACAACCGCTTCAAGAGTGCCGTGGAGCCTTACTTCCTCGACAAGATGAGCGAGGCCAATCGTGAGCAGATGGAGAAATTGCTGGGTACTCTTTGGGGACAGATCCTGCAAGGGATTAGCCAGACCCGTAATATTTCCGTGGAGCAACTCAACCAGATTGCCGACAACCTGGAGCTGATGACCGATGCCCAGAAAGCCATGGAATATGGATTGGTGGACCAACTGCTGTACAAGGACCAAGTGTTGGATGAACTGAGAAGCTTGACGGGTAGCAAGAAGAAAGTCAACGCCGTGGGTAACGCCAACTATACAAAGTCGTACAAGATCAAGAACCTCAGCAAGAACGAAGTGGCGGTTATCTATGCCTCCGGCCAGATTTATGATGGCAAGGGCAGTGAGGAGAACATCTATTCGGAGAATCTCTCCAAGACCATCCGCAAGGCACGCGAGGACGAGAAAGTGAAAGCTGTCGTGTTGCGTGTCAACTCCCCTGGCGGCAGCGCGTTGGCTTCAGCTGTCATCGGTCGCGAACTCGATCTGACCAAAGAAGTGAAGCCCGTCATCGTCTCCATGGGCAACTATGCTGCTTCGGGCGGTTATTGGATCTCTGCCAAAGGCGACTACATCTTTGCCGATCCTACCACGATCACGGGTTCCATCGGTGTGTTTGGCACTATTCCAAACATGCAGGGCTTCTTCAACAATAAGCTCGGTTTGACTTTCGATGTGGTCAAGACCAACCAGAATGCCGACTTTGGAAGTGTCACCCAGCCGCTGACACCTTTCCAATATGCCAAGCTTCAGGAGAACGTGGTGAAGACCTACGACGAGTTCACCCAACGTGTTGCTGAGGGCCGTGGCCTGCGCCAAAGCTATGTGGACAGTATCGGTCAAGGCCGCGTGTGGGTTGGCGCCGATGCCATCGAGTTGGGTCTTGTTGACCAGTTGGGCGACATGGAAGACGCCATCGCCTTTGCCGCGGAGAAAGCCAACCTTGGCGATGACTACAAGGTGGTGGAGATGCCCAAGGTAAAAGATTTCTTCACCCGGATGATGGAGTCGATGAACAAGACAAATGAAATCGATGCCGCCATGAAACAGAAACTTGGCGCGTATTACCATTACGTTGAAGGTCTGGAGAATCTCCAGAAGAACACAGGGATCCAAGCCAGGATGCCGTTCGATCTGGTTATCGAATAAGGTTTAGTTCAAGCTTGTGCATTAATCGTATTCTGCGATGATGGACTCCCGCTCGATTTGTTTTTCGCCCCACTCGTCCATCAGCCGTTGGAGTTCCTCTTTCTTCTTGCCGTAAGCCCAATACCAGTCGTTGTCGATCTTGATTTCAGGGTGTTGGTCGGGATTGGCCATGATGGCATCTTGCTCGGCCAGTTCGCCTTCCAGTTTGCCGATGGCATCTTCCAGGCGTAGGATTTCCTTGTCCACCTTGCGCAACTTGGCATCGATCTGCTTCTTGCGTTCGTAGTTGATCTTGTTTTGTGAGACGGGTTCCGGTGTGGCGACTTTGGGTTGTTGCTTGGCGGCGATTTCCAGTTCCTTCAGGTGGCTGAGATTCTTTTGCTCCAAGAAATCATAGATGTCGCCAATGTATTCCTTGATATGGGGCTTCTTGAACTCATATACCTTGTTGGTCAGCCCTTGCAGGAAGTCACGGTCGTGCGAGACAATGATCAAGGTACCGTCGTATTGGATCAGGGCGTTCTTCAGGATGTCCTTCGACAGCATGTCCAAGTGGTTGGTGGGCTCGTCCAATACCAGGAGGTTGGTAGGGAAGAGGAGCATCTTTGCCAGCGACAGACGTGCTTTTTCGCCGCCCGAAAGCACTTTCACCTTCTTGTCGATGTCGTCGCCGCGGAAGAGGAAAGCGCCGAGCAGCCCTTTGACTTTCAGTCGCATGTCACCGACAGCCACATCGTCCAAGGTCTCAAACACGGTCTTGTTCATGTCGAGCATGTCCTGCTGGTTCTGGGCATAGTAGCCGATCTTGACCTCGTGGCCGAGTTTCACTTCGCCCTCATGATCGAGCACTCCACAGATGATTTTGGATAAGGTGGACTTGCCCTCACCGTTGCGACCCACAAAGGCGATCTTCTCTCCACGTGGAATCAAAAGATTGACGTCGTTCAGTACCACGTTGTCACCGTAAGCTTTGCCTACATGGTTGAGCTCCAGGGTTACTTTGCCTGAGTGTGGTGCCGGCGGGAACTTAAAGTGGATGGCGGTCTTGTCGATATCGTCAACCACGATTTCCTCCATCTTTTCCAGCAGCTTCACGCGGCTCTGCACCTGTTTGGCCTTGGTAGCCTTGTAGCGGAACCGCTCGATGAAGGCCTCGATCTCCTTGATCTCGCGCTGCTGGTTGTTATAGGCGTTGCGCTGCATATCGACACGCTCCTCACGCAGGTTGACATAGTCGGAGTAGGAGGCTTTGTAGTCGTAGATCTTGCCATTGCTGATCTCGATGGTGCGGACAGTGATGTTGTCGAGGAACGCCCTATCGTGCGAGACCATCAGGATGGCACCGTAGTAGCTTTTCAAGAAGCCTTCCAGCCACTGGATGGACTCGATGTCGAGGTGGTTGGTGGGCTCGTCCAACAGCAGTAAGTTGGGTTTTCTCAACAGGATCTTGGCCAACTCCACGCGCATCTGCCAGCCGTTGCTGAACTCCCGCATGGGTCGTTGCATGTCGTCGTGCTCGAAACCAAGTCCCACCAGGATATGCTCGGCCTCACCCTCGATGGCGTTGCCGCCCATCATGTTCAAGCGGTCGTTGAGGAGGTTGAGGTGCTCGATCAACCGTTGGTATTCTCGGCTCTCGTAGTCGGTGCGTTCCATCATGGTCTGTTGCAGCTGTTCCACCTCCCATTCCAGCTGATGGTATTCGTCGAAGGCGGTCATGGCCTCGTCGAGCACCGTGTTGGGGCTGTTCACGTTCTTCTCCTGGGGCAAGTAGCCGATGGTGAGTCCTTCCGGCACGATGACGTCGCCTTTGGAGGGTTGTTCCAGTCCACAGATGAGCTTAAGCAGCGTGGTCTTTCCGGCACCGTTATGTCCGACCAAGCCAATACGGTCCTTCTCCCTAATGAGGAAGGTGATGTCGGTGAACAGGTCGTCACCGGTGAAGTGCATGCTGAGGTTCTGGACAGAGATCATCGGGTTTGCTTGCGCTTCTTATTCCAAACCAAAAATGCAATCAATCCCACCATGGTAATCGCAGCGCCAATGCCATAGCCCACCGGTCGTGGCAACACGGATCCCAATCCTCCGTCAGCGGCTTTGGCCACAAAGAGGAAACAACCCGTTACCATGGTCATGAAAAGGGCAGGGAATAAGGTGATCAGATACCAGAGCTTCCCTTTGTTCTTGGCGAGATAGACCGTGATGGCCCAGAGCGTGACGGTGGCGAGCAGCTGGTTTGCCCAGGCGAAGTAACGCCAGATCACTTGGAAGCCTTTGGCGTCAGCGATGCTATAGACCAGGATAGCGGCCGTGACGGCGAACATCGGGACGGCGATGAGCAGGCGGTTCTTGATGGGCTTTTGGTCGAAATGCAAAAAGTCGGCGAAGATCAGTCGGGCCGAGCGCATGGCGGTGTCGCCCGAGGTGACGGCGGCGCTGATGACACCCAAGATGGTGATGGTGGCGATGACCGGCGTGAACCAGGTGTTGGCGATGATGCCCACAATGGCGGCACCGCTCTTGCCGGTGACGTCCACCACGCTGTCGGGACCGAAGAAATAGGCGGCGGCTGCGGCCCAGATCAAGGCGACGACGCCTTCGGTGATCATTGCTCCGTAGAAGATGGGTCGTCCTTGCTTCTCGTTGACCATGCAACGCGCCATCAGCGGCGATTGGGTGGCATGGAAGCCCGAGATGGCACCGCAGGCGATGCTGATGAACATCATCGGGAAGATGGGGTTGTTGGCCGCATCGGGATGACGGTTCTGCATGCCGCTCCAGAGTTCGGGGATCTCGGGTTTATAGATCAGGAATGCCACGAAGATGGCTACAGCCATGCCCAACAGCAGGATGCCGAAGATGGGGTAGATCTTGCCGATGAGCTTGTCGATGGGCAACAAGGTGGCAATCAGGTAGTAAGCCAAGATGATGATGATCCAGATGTAGGGATTCCAGCCTTGGGTGAAATGGGCGTTGAGCAGAGTAGCAGGGGTGTTTACAAACACCACGCCGACCAGGATCATCAGCAGGATGGTGAAGCCGCGCATGATCTGCTTGGCGGTGTTGCCAAGGTAAGTGCCGTGGATCTCCGGCAGGCTGGCGCCTTTGTCTCGTAGGGAGATCATGCCCGCCAGGTAGTCGTGGACAGCTCCGGCGAAGATGCTGCCCAGCACGATCCAAAGGAAGGAGGCCGTGCCGAACTGCGCACCCATGATGGCCCCGATGATGGGACCCACGCCGGCGATGTTCAAAAACTGGATCAAGAAGATCCTCCAGGGCTTCATCGGCACGTAGTCCACACCGTCGGCCATCGTGGTGGCTGGAGTGGCCCTGTTAGGATCCGCCCCGAAGAGCTTTTCAACGATCTTTCCGTAGATCAAGTAGCCTAAAATCAATACGGCTAAAGCAATAAAAAATGTGATCATCTTACTTCTTACTCCTTACTTCTTTCTTCTGACTTCTATCAAATTACTTCTTCCCGCCAAACTCCATCAGCCAGGCTTTGAGGAAGGGATCAATATTTCCATCCATAACCCCTTGAACATCCGAGGTCTGGTAATTGGTGCGATGATCCTTCACGCGGCGGTCGTCGAACACGTAGCTGCGAATCTGCGAACCCCATTCGATCTTCAGCTTGCCGGCCTCGATCTTGTTCTGCTCCTCCATGCGGTGGCGCATCTCGCGGTCGTAAAGTTGTGACTTCAACAGGCGCAAGGCGTTCTCCTTGTTCTTGGGTTGGTCGCGGGTCTCGGTGTTTTCAATGAGAATCTCTTCTTCCTCGCCAGTGTAAGGATCCTTGTATTGATAGCGCAAACGCACGCCCGACTCTACCTTGTTGACGTTCTGGCCACCGGCGCCGCCGCTACGGAAGGTATCCCACGACAAGCGCGACTGCTCGACAACGATCTCGATGGAATCGTCAATCAAAGGCGTGACAAACACGGAGGCGAACGAGGTCATGCGCTTGCCTTGGGCGTTGTAGGGACTCACACGTACCAGGCGGTGAACGCCGTTCTCGCCTTTCAGGTAACCGTAGGCATATTCGCCTTCGAGTTTCATCGTCACCTGCTTGATGCCGGCGTCTTCGGCTTCCAAAAGGTTGGAGATGGTGAGCTTGTATTTGTGGTTTTCGGCGTATCGCATGTACATGCGCATGAGCATCTGCGCCCAGTCCTGGGCCTCGGTGCCTCCTGCTCCGGCGTTGATCTTCAGCACGGCACTCATCGGGTCGGCTTCTTCCTGCAACATGTTCTTAAACTCCAGGTCTTCCACGATCTTCAAGGCGTCGGCATACTGTGCATCTACTTCTTCCTCGGTGGCTTCGCCTTCCTTGGCGAAATCGAAGAGCACTGCCAGGTCGTTGTAAGCATCTTCGGCCTGCTTGTAGCCGTTGAGCCAGCCTTTCACCTCGCGCACCTTTTTCATGGTCGCCTCGGCGGCTTTCGGGTCGCTCCAAAACTGGGGATCTTGGGTCTTTTCGTCTAATTCTTGGGCCTCTATGGTACGACGGTCCACGTCAAAGATACCTCCTCAAGGCCTCAACCCTCTTACATAACTCTTTTTGTTGGTCTAATGTGATCATATTCAATAGGTGTGTTTTCGGGTTGCAAAGGTACGTTTTTTTTGATGGAATTGCGTTAAAAACTAGGCTTTACTTCAGGGAAATCCTTATCTTTGTGCCTATAAATGTTAAAAAAGATAAGAAAACCATGAGGACTGCACTGAAATTGTTTATGACACTGCTCGTAATGCTAGCAATGACGCTGACGGCATCGGCCACGGTAACGGACTTCATCAGTGACGTGATGCTCATCGGCAACAGCAGCCATACAAGTTTTGACAACCAGGTGAGCGACTCTGTGGCGGCAGGCTGGACGGACATCAACAAAGACCTGAACGCCGGCTGCGGCTCCGGCAGCGACTACATCCACCTGCTCTACAAGACGGTGAACAGTACAGGTAGCAGCGGCTTCCCCATCACCGGCTTCTACATCAGGACGGGCGCAAATCCTCCAGCCAGCCTCACCTACGACGAGCGCACCTACTACCTCGTCCCTTGTGCCGGAAGCAACAATTTCGTCAATAGCCACGGCGATCTAAACAGAGGTGCGGGAGGCGAATACATCTTCCTTTACTACACCAAGGATGCTTTCTCGACCCACGAATCCGTCATCACCATCACTTTCAACAATACCCAGGATGGTGGCATAGGCGCAAACGGAGGCGACACCGGCTACAACCTCAATGAGGGCTGCAGTTCCAGCGCCCAAAAAATCTACATGCACGTTGCCACCCAACTCCCCGAGGGGACAACGCCTCCGCAACGCCACTTGGACGCCTGCACTGGTGGCGAAAACAGCATCTTTATGCAGGGATGGACGTTTGACCCCGACGCACCATGGGCATCCTTGGATGTGCATGTCTATGTCTATACCAATGCAAGTTGTTCCAGCCAAAGTCAATATGGACAGGTTCACGTCCTTCATGCCAACGTGCCGAGGCCAGATGTGAACAATGCCTATCACATCGTAGGTGACCACGGCTTCGAAGCAACCATCCCCATTGCCGATGCGGGCAACTACTGGGTAAAGGTGTGGGCCATCAACTATCTCGGTGGAAGCAATCCGCAGATAGGAGCAACGACGGCGGTGACCGTGACACACACGGTGACACTGACATCACAGAGCGGGGAAGTGCTGCTCCAAAACGGCAACATACTTATCGGCACGGGCGGCGCCGACACCCACGTCAAAATTGCCGATGGCGCCACGGTTACTCTTAGTGGCATGAGCATCACCGACATCACCAACGACAATAGCCACCAATGGGCGGGCATCACCTGCTTGGGCGATGCCGTCATCATTTTGGAGGGTGGCACAACCAACAGTGTAGGGGGGGGGCGTAGAAATCCCGGCATCTATGTGCCCGCAAACAAGACCCTCACCCTACAAGGCAGCGGCACGCTCAACGCCACTGGCGGTCAAAATGCTGCGGGCATTGGCAGCGGTGACGAATCCACTTGCGGCGACATCACCATCAGCGGCGGCACCATCACGGCCATTGGCGGTAAATATGGTGCGGGCATCGGCAGTGGCTACTACAAATCCTTTTGCGGCAACATTGCCATCAACGGTGGCACCGTCACGGCCACTGGCGGTGAAGAGGGTGCGGGCATCGGCAGCGGCTACTATCAATCCTGCTGCAACGACATCACCATCAGCGGCGGCACCGTCATGGCCACTGGCGGTGAAGATGGTGCGGGCATCGGCAGCGGCTGGAGTAGATCCTGCTGCGGCAACATCACCATCAGTGACGGCACCGTCACGGCCACTGGCGGTAAATATGCTACGGGCATCGGCAGCGGCCACTCCTATTGCTCTTGCGGCGACATCACCATCAGCGGTGGCATTGTTACGGCCACTGGTGGAGAAAGTGCTGCGGGCATCGGCAGCGGCTACTTCTATTGCTCTTGCGGCGACATCACCATCAGCGGTGGTACCGTCACGGCCACTAGCGATAATGGTGGTTCGGGTATCGGCAGCGGCGACAACAATTGTTCTTGCGGCGACATCACCATCAGCGGCGGCACCGTCACGGCCACTGGCGGTAATTATGCTGCGGGCATCGGCTCCGGCGACGGCTTCTGTTCTTGCGGCAATATCACCATTACCAACGACGTGACTAGGGTCACCGCCACAAAGGGTTACCGCTGCAACAATGCCATCGGCAGCGGCGAATCCTTCTCTCTTTGCGACACCATCACCATCGGCGGCGTGGAGACAGGCTTCATCACACAAAGCCCCTTCGTCACCTTCCCTTATACCGTCGCCTTCGAGGCCAACGACGGAACAGGCACGATGGACAACCAGGAGTTTATGTACAACGTGGCACAAAACCTCAACGCCAATAGCTTCACCCGTGCTTATTACCTGTTCGATGGATGGGCCACCTCGGCCAACGGCGAAAAGGAGTATGATGACAAGGAGAACGTAATCAATCTGGCCGATACCATCGCCACTGTGACGCTTTATGCGAAGTGGAATTACGGTCTCACCAAAGAAATCGTCGGCTACGGCGACGCGTCCAACCCGGGTGGATGGTATCTGATCGCCTCGCCCGTCGTTGAGGCCATCGCTCCTTCCGCTGATAACGGCTTCCTCACCAATGCATTCGACCTCTATTATTTCGACCCATCCTTTGTGGGCGAAGAATGGCGAAACTACGAGACCGAGAACTTCCTCCTGACCAACGGCACAGGCTATCTCTATGCCAGTGAAATAGCCACCACCCTCACCTTCATCGGCACACCTTACACGGGCGATGGCGAGATAGAATTGGCCTACGACTCGAATGTTCCTGACTTTGGCGGCTGGAACCTCGTGGGCAACCCCTACCCAGTGACCGCATACGTTGACCGTGACTTCTACGTGATGAACAACGTCGGTTCCGAGCTTATTCCCGCCGAAGGCAGTGCCGTTGAGGCTATGGAAGGCATCTTCGTCGTCGCCGACTCCGCTGGGGAAACCGTGACCTTCAGCCCCACTTCCAAAGAAACCCATCATGATGAGAGAATAGTGCTTAACCTCACCCGTGACAGCGGCATCGTCATCGACCGCGCCATCGTCCGCTTCGGCAAAGGCAAGCAGTTGCCCAAATTCCAGATGAGGATCAACAGTACCAAACTCTATATCCCACAGGACAACAGGGATTACGCCGTGGTGAACGTTGGTAGAGACGGTGCATGCACCGTCTCTACGGAGATCCCCGTGAATTTCAAGGCCAATGAAAACGGCACCTACACCTTGACCTTCAGCATCGAAAACCTCGGTCTCGGCTACCTCCACCTCATCGACAACATGACCGGCAACGACGTTGACCTGCTTGAAGCGCCGAGCTACACCTTCGAGGCCAAGATGACCGATTGCGCTTCGCGGTTCCGACTGGTGTTTTAACAAATATCAACACTATGAGTAAACCAAGACTTACACACAGAATCTCAAGGGCGGCCCTCATCCTGGTTTTCGCCCTGTTCTCCGCCACCACCGCGTGGGCAAGCGTGATAACGCTGGATGAAAATACCGGAGAAGTGACCCTCCAAAACGGCGACGTGCTCACTGGCACAGGCGGCATCAACACCAACGTCAAGATTGCTGACGGCGCCACGGTGACCTTAAGCGGCGTACACATCACCGCCTACTACAACACCAATAGCAATAAGCGGCCAGGCATCACCTGCTTGGGCGATGCCGTCATCGTCATGGCCGAGGGCACGACCAACAACGTGAAGGGGGGGAATGAGAATCCCGGCATCCGTGTACCCGCAGACAAGACCCTCACCCTCCAAGGCAGCGGCACGCTCAACGCCACTGGCGGTTGGCGTGCTGCGGGCATCGGCAGCGGCTCGGAATCCTCTTGCGGCACCGTCATCATCAGCGCCGGCACCGTCACGGCCACTGGAGGTGGCTCGGGTGCGGGCATCGGCAGCGGCCGTAAATCCTCTTGCGGCAACATCACCATCAACGGCGGCATCGTCAACGCCACTGGTGGTAACATGGGTGCAGGCATCGGCAGCGGCTACGCCTATTCTTCTTGCGGCACCGTCACCATCAGCGGCGGCATCGTCAACGCCAATGGAGGTGAAGGTGCTGTGGGCATCGGCAGCGGCTACAGCTATTCCACTTGCGGCAACATCACCATCACCAACAACGTGATCATGGTCACCGCTACAAAGGGCGGCTACAGCCCTAACACCATTGGCGCGGGCTACGGTAGCTCCTGTGGCACCGTCACCATCGGCGGCGTGACAGGCTCCATCACACAAAGCCCCTACACCTATATTCCAAACTTAGTGACGCTGACACCACAGAGCGGAGAAGTGACGCTCCAAAACGGTGCCGTGCTCACCGGCACAGGTGGCGAAAACACCCGCGTCAAAATCGCCGCCGGTGCCACGGTGGTTCTATTCAATGTGAACATCACCGCCATCCCCGACGACAATAGCCATGGTTGGGCGGGCATCACCTGCTTGGGCGATGCCGTCATCGTCTTGTACCAAGGCACGGCCAACGACGTAAAAGGGGGAAAATTCGGCTCCAGCATCTTCGTACCACAAGGCCATACCCTCACACTCCAAGGCAGCGGCACACTCAACGCCACTGGTGGTTCCTTTGCTGCGGGCATCGGAAGCGGCCTAGCCTCCACTTGCGGCAACATCATCCTCAGCGGCGGCATCATCAACGCCACTGGCGGTTCCAGTTGTGCGGGTATTGGCAGCGGCTACTGGAATGCCTCTTGCGAAAGCATCACCATCACCAACGGCGTGACCATGGTCACCGCCACAGCAGGCCAAGACTGCGACAACGCCATTGGCGCAGGCGATGTGAGTAGTACCTGTGGCACCATCACCATCGGCGGCGTAGAGACCGGCTTCATCACGGAAAGCCCCTTCACCACCTATCCCTACACCGTCAGCTTCGATGCCAACGGCGGCTCAGGCACGATGGCGAACATGGGCTTCATGTACGGCGTGGCTCAAAACCTCACCGCCAACAGCTTCACCAACTGGGGACACTCGTTCGATGGATGGACCACCTCGGCCAATGGGCCAAAAGTCTATGACGACGGGCAAAGCGTGAGCAACCTGGCCGAGACCTCTGGTGCCACCGTGACACTCTACGCAAAATGGATCACAGACATATCCGTGAGCGGCGATGAGTACACCATCCATACCCCAACCGGCTGGGATGACTTCTGCGACTTGCTGGCCAACAACAGCAATGGCTATTTTACCGGCAAGACCGTGAAGCTGGACGCCGACATCAGCGTCACACGGATGGCGGGCGGTTCAGGCCATGAGTTCACCGGCACCTTCGACGGACAGGGCCACACGCTCACCGTGAGCTACCAGAACAACAACGGCACTGTCCGCACCGCCCCGTTCAGCTACGTCAACGGCGCCACCATCCAGAACCTTGTCGTTGCGGGCGACATCACGGGCACGGCCAGCCGTGCCGCAGGCATCGTGGGCGAGACGGGCAACAGCCTGAGCCATGTCACCAACTGCGTCAGCAGCGTCAACATCAGTGGCGGCAGCTACACGGGCGGCATCAGCGTTGGCGGCAATGTGGAGATCACCGGCTGCGTGTTCAACGGCACGATAACCGGAACCAACATGAGCGGTGGTTTCGTGGGCTACAGCAACAGCGTACTTGTCATCAGCGACTGTCTCTTCGCCCCGCAGGAAGGCTCCAGCATCGTGGGCGGCACCTTCTACTACAACGGCGGCGGCGAGATCACGCCCGTCAACAGCTACTACACCGAGCCTCTCGGCACCCCGCAGGGCATTCATGCCATCACCTTTGCGGCAGCGACACCGGCAGGCGAGGCCATCAACACCTATTCGGTCAGCGGCCTCACCACTTACGCCAACGGTATGCAGTACGGCGATACCTTCTATATCAACCCCGACATGAACTTCTCCGTGGACGGCGACGAGTACACCATCCATACTGCCACGGGCTGGGAAATGTTCTGCGACTCATTAGCCAACAACGGCAATGGCTTCTTCACCGGCAAGACCGTGAAGCTTGCCGACAATATCAGCGTCACGCGGATGGCGGGCGGTTCAGACCATGAGTTCACCGGCACCTTCAACGGCCAAGGCTACACGCTTACCGTGAGTTACCAGAACAACAACGGCGCTGTCCGCACCGCCCCGTTCAGCTACGTCAACGGCGCCACCATCCAGAACCTTATCGTTGCGGGCGACATCACGGGCACGGCCAGCCGTGCCGCAGGCATCATGGGCGAGACGGGCAACAGCCTGAGCCACGTCACCAACTGCGTCAGCAGCGTCAACGTCAGCGGCGGCAGCTACACGGGCGGCATCAGCGTTGGCGGCAAGGTGGAGATCACCGGCTGCGTGTTCAACGGCACGATAGTGGGCACCAACATGAGCGGCGGTTTCGTGGGCTACAGCAACAGCGCACTCGTCATCAGCGACTGCCTCTTCGCCCCGCAGGAAGGCTCCAGCATCGTGGGCGGCACCTTCTACTACAACGGCGGCGGCGAAATCACGCCCGTCAACAGCTACTACACCGTGCTCTTGGGCACGGAGCAAGGCCATCCTGCCGTCAGCGACCCCGCCATACTGCCCGCCGGCGACCCGACAGCCACCTATAACGTCAGCGGACTCACCACTTACGCCAACGGCATGCTGTACGGCGAGACGTTCTATTACAACCCCGACATGAACTTCGTCCTCGACATAGAGGGCTACGGCGACGCGTCCAACCCAGGCGGATGGTATCTCATCGCCTCGCCCGTCGTGGAGGCCATCGCTCCTTCCGCTGATAACGGTTTCCTTACCAATGAGTACGACCTCTATTACTTCGACCAATCCACCGTGGGCGAAGAATGGCGGAACTACAAGGACGAGAACTACCTCATCACCAACGGCACAGGCTACCTCTATGCCAGTGAAACAGCCACCACCCTCGCCTTCGCCGGCACGCCTTACACGGGCGAGGGCGAGATCGAGTTGGCCTATAACCCAAATGTTCCCGACCTTGCCGGCTGGAACCTTGTGGGCAACCCCTATGCGGAGACCGCCTACGTTGACCGCGACTGCTACGTGTTGAATGACGAGCGTTCCGAGATTATTGCCGCCGAAGGCAGTGCCGTTGAGGCTCTGGAAGGCATCTTCGTCGTCGCCGACTCCGCTGGGGAAACCGTGACCTTCAGCCCCACTTCCAAAGGAACCCGTCATGATGAGAGAATAGTGCTCAACCTCACCCGCGACAACGGCATCGTCATCGACCGTGCCATCGTCCGCTTCGGCAAAGGCAAGCAGTTGCCCAAATTCCAGCTTGATTCAAACAAGACGAAGCTCTATATCTCGCAAGACGGGAAGGACTACGCCATTGCCGACGCCACCGAGATGGGAGAGATGCCCGTCAACTTCAAGGCGGAGAAAAACGGCACCTACACCTTGACCTTCAGCATCGAAACCCCCGGTCTCGACCATCTGCACCTCATTGATAACCTGACCGATGTGGATATTGACCTGCTTGAAACCCCGAAATATACCTTCGAGGCCAAGACGACCGATTGCGTCAGCCGCTTCCGACTGGTGTTCGCCACCGTCAAATGAGTTTATACAAAAAAATAGTTTAAATAATGTAAGATTTCCTTCCCTTTGTTGTCTAACATGATGAACGTTGCAACGAAAAACACATTATGAACAACGACAAAGAACATCAGTTTGAACTTTTGGTGCGGCAGCACAAGCGGACCATCTACACGGTGTGCTATATGTTCTCGCACGACAAGGCGGAGATTGACGACCTGTTTCAGGAAATCCTGATCCGTCTTTGGAACGGCTTCGACAATTACGAAGGCCGCAGCAGCGCACGCACTTGGGTTTACCGTGTGGCACTGAATACGGCCATCAATCAGGACATGAAGGAACGCCGACGTATCGAAACGGTGCCGCTGACGGTCGATATCGATCCCTACGAGGCCGACGACCCCAAGACACAACAAGTCCGCAGGCTCCATGATCTCATCGCACAACTCGAGCTTATCGACCGAAGCCTCGTGCTCTTGTGGCTTGAAGGCATCTCCTACGACGAAATCGGTGCCATCATTGGCATCACGCCTAATTATGTAGGTGTGAGACTGGCGCGCATCAAGGAAAAACTGGTTCAAATGTCCAAAAAACAATGAAAGGGAATCATCATGGAAAACAATAATCTGAATGAATTAGAACAACTGAAGGCTCAATACGAAACGCTGAAAGAGCAACTCGACCAACAGGAGATTGTCAATGACAGGCTAATGAAGTCTTCTGTCAAACATAGCGTGGATTTCTATAAACGTTATCGTTGGCTACAAGTGATTTCATATCCATTGATAGCGTTTATTGGACTGGTAATCTTCAATTGGTATTTGGATGGTAGTTTTTCGGCAAAGGTGTTTTGGGCGACATTTTGCTTAGCAGGTCTGATCATCGAGCTATTACTGACCAGGAAACTACAACTTAAAACGTTAGAAAACGAAGATTTGTTGACCCTGTCCAATCATGCTCGTGGTTTTAAGAGACTCTTCTCGCTTTTCTTGATTCTTAATTATTCAACGGTCATGATCGTGGTTGGTGGATTCCTTATGTCGGAGATTGGAAAAGGGGTAGCCAATTTAGGTGTGGCCATGGTATTACTAGGGATTGTGATGGTATTTGTCATCATCGTTGGAATCTGGGAAGTTCGCTTTAAAACAAGACCCTGCGATGAGATTGTTCGTCAATTAGAAGCCATAGGAACCCCTATAGAAAAAAAACCGGTTTTCTATAAGAATCAGAAATGGTTCATCATCGCTATGATGGTTGTGTATTTGGGCTTGGATGTTTGGTGTGGCTATCTGTTCGCCAAGCATCTGAAACTGGTGGGAGATACACTTAAATACGAAAGGGCAGAGGGGGATTTCTCCACCAAAAGTAGCCTTGAAATATGGGAGATTTATAACCTGACTTGGGTCGCTGACAAGGCTCGTTTTCTTGAGACGACCATGGTGGAAGACAATGATTCTTTGGTCTATAGATGGTCTGCCGACACCACTGAGCTTGCACTTTATACCTTGAAAAGGACTACAGAAGTGGGTCCTGCCATCAGTTCGGCAGTACTGGGTGGGAAGCCTTTGGTCAAACGACTGGAAACTGGACCCTATAAAGAAGGAACCTTCACGGCCATCATGCTCGAGTTGATGCCTGAAGCTACAATTTTGTTCAAACGGATGACAGAAGATGCCTTGTTGCAGCCTCAACCTGTCAATATAGCAGTCGTTATTGATGGTCAAGTTTATCAAGAGTGGCGCATTGCCAATGCTGTCTGTAGCGCTTTCTTCATCAACGCTAATCCCAATTGGTCGAAAGACGAAGTGGAAGCGTTCTGCAAACAGCTGATTCAGCAGTAATTACAGCTTTTTTCAAAAATTTATCACTTTTTTCTTGACAACATCTAAAAAAGATGTACTTTTGCAGCGTACTAGTTTACTAATACACTACAAGCAAAAAATATTTTCAAATCCGAATACTATAAAACTAAAAATTTAGTTATTACACCGTCAATACCTAAAACAATGAAAAAACTGATCCTTTCCTTCCTCGTAATGATGGCGTTTTCACCCATGGTGATTGCCCAAAGCAATGTCACTGGTAAAATCGTTGACGAATCTAACAACCAAAGTGTTCCCTTTGTGAACGTGGGGCTGTTTCGTGTGGCTGACTCTGCCTTTGTGAGCGGTGCGGCTTCCGACGACAAAGGTGCCTTTACCCTTCAGGCGGTGCCGAAAGGGGACATGCTCCTCAAGATTTCGGCCATCGGCTATGAGGCGTTCTCGATGCCGGTGACAGTGAATGGCGACATGAATATGGGCACCTTGAAACTAAAGGCAGGCACCCTGCGTCTTGATGAGGTGGTTGTTACCGAGAAACGCCCGTTGTTTGCCGTGGAAGGGGAGAAGACCATGTATAACGTGGCGGAAGATCCAAGCATTCAGACGGGTACATTGTCGGATGCCTTGCAGAATGCCCCGGGGGTGGAGGTCGATGTGGAAGGCAACATCACCTTGCGCGGCAACTCGAGCGTGGAGGTGTGGATCAACGACAAGCCCTCGCACCTGACATCGGAAAACCTCAAAACGTACATCCAGACCTTGCCCGCCAACAGCATCGACCATGTGGAGGTCATCACCAACCCTTCGGCACGCTACGGTTCCAAGGCCGACGGCATCATCAATATCGTGACCAACTCCAAGGTTCAGAAAAACGAGTTCATCAGTTTTGGCACGAATGTCTCCACCCGGCCTTCCATCACCCCTTGGGTATCATACGTCTGGTCGAACGAAAAGCTGACAATCAACGCCTACATCAACGGCGGCTATTCCTTCTGGGAAAGCAAAAGGAACTCCGAGAAGGCGCTCTCGTCCTTCGATTCCATTGCGCAGGTCTATCATCTGGCCAACCATGAAACCGGTTTTTCAAATAATAGAGGAAACAATTACAGCACGGGCGGCCATATCAGCCTTGATTATGAGATGGATACGGTCAATAGTTTCAATGTCTGGTTCGACTTTTGGCCGAATTGGAGCCATAATGAAAGCCATTATGGGCTCGAGAGGGTTGAGTATCTTGATGCGAATGGACTGCTGCTGCCAGATAGTCTCCTGTCCTGCTATGATGGAGCGAGCATCGGCCACGAAAGGTCTTTCTATCTCGATGGTGGGCTGTATTATCAGCATAAGTTCGACAACAAGGGCCACAACCTGTCGGTTAGTGTGAACGGCATGGGTTGGGGTGATTGGGACAAGAGTACCTTTACAAGGCAATTCACGCTTCCGGAGCCGTATTCCCGTGTCATTGAGAAGGAAGAAAAAGAAAGGTATTTCGGGGTGGAAAGCGAAGTGGTCTATAACCGTCCCTATTCCGAGAACGGGGAGATCTCGATGGGCTTGACCACCGGCTATGGTCCCCAAGCGGTCTTTTTGGTCACGGATACTTTGGCCAACGGTGTGATGGTGAGGGACGATTACCGCAGTTACGATGCTCTCTTCACCACCCTTGACAATGAGCTTTTCGTTACCGTGCAGCAGAAGTTTGGCGGCTTCACCGTGAAGCCGGGCATCCGTTTTTGCCATGAGTTGCTGAGAGGCACCTATGCGGACTCTACGCAATACAATTTCACAAAGCAATTCCCAAGCTGGCGTCCCTCGTTGCACCTGACATACCGCACCGAGTCGATGCATAACTTCCATTGGAGCTATACACGCCGTATCGCCGCTCCCGAGGCAAGGCAGTTGAGCCTGTTCCCGTTGTATGATGAGGATTTCTATAGCACGGGCAATCCCGACCTGGAGCGGGTTTACACCAATTCTTTTGAGGCAGGTTGGACCAAGTATTGGAACAACTTCGGTTCGATCGGACTATCGGCATTTTATCACAGCAAGACTGACGATGTTCATGACATTCAGCTCTCAGTCTATCATCCATTGTATGACCGCTATGTGCCATACTCATATCCTGTCAACGTGGGAAAGAACCGTGTTGCGGGTGCTGCCTACAACATGATGTACCGTCCGAACGGCTTCTTCAACCTGCGGTTCAGTTCTTATCTCTACCAATCTCACCTTGAAACGGTGTTTAACGGAACGCCTTATTCTTCCGATATGTGGACCTACAGTCTCAACATGAATTTGTGGGCCAAACTTTGGAATAGGTTGGAGGTCACGGCCTCGGGCTATTACAGTTCCCCGACGCAGTCGCTCTTCAGTGAGCGTCATGCCCGTTATGGAATCAATGCGGGTATGCGAGCCGACTTCTTCGATCGTAAGATGTCGGTCTTCGTCAATGCAATGGATATCTTCAACTGGAACCGCTATGGCTATTCCAATAGCAGCCCGTATGTGACCGCCAACACCGATTCTAAATATAACAGTCGTAGCGTGTCGGTGGGCGTGACCTTCCGTTTCGGCAAGATGGAACTCGAGCAGAAAGCCCGTGAGGGTGCCGACGACTCGCAAGGTGCCCCCCAAGGAGCCGGGAAAGGGATGTGATTTTCGCCCCATTTTCATCCCTGTTTTCTAGGTTTTTTTCACAAATACCCCGTTTTTCGTCCCTAAAAACGGGGTATTTCGTCCCAAAACGCCCTTTTTCGCCACATTTTGATCATAACGGCCACCTTTCCCCAAAGGAGTGTTTCGGTTCCTCTATTTTTGCACCGAATTTTTTTTGAAACGACTATGAAAATAATTGGAACTGGAAGCGCATTACCTTCCCTCACCGTAAGTAATGATGATCTGGCTACCTTTTTAGATACCAGCGATGCTTGGATCTCCACCCGCACTGGTATAAAGACCCGTCATTTATTGTCAACTGAATCTTTATACGATCTGGCTGTGGAAGCAGCGACCAAGGCCATCAACGCCTCTGGACTGACTCCCGACCAGATTGATTTCCTCTTGGTTTCCAACGTGGCCAACGAACATATCACCCCCGGTTTAAGTTGTATCATCCAGAAGCGCATCGGCGTCACTTGCCCTGGCCTTGACATCAACGTGGCCTGTGCCGGCTTCGTCAACGCCTTGATGCTGGCCGACGACATGATGAAAGCCGGTCGGGCAAAACATATCTTGATTGTGTGTGCCGAGGAGCCCACCAAATACTGCAACTGGAAGGAACGCGACACCAGCATCCTCTTTGGCGATGGCGCTGGCGCCGTGGTGCTGGGTCCAGGCGAAGCCTTCAAGGATGTACACCTGACCATGATCTCCGACCGCGATGTCCTCTATTATGAGCGGAGTATGGAAAAGACCCCGTTTGAGCAGGACCGGGTGGCAGGTCAGCCGCTCGTGATGCGAGGCAAGGACTTGTTCAAGACCGCAGTCTCCGAGTCGGCCAAAGACATCCAACGTGTTTTGAAGGATGAAAAGATGGATCCCTCAGAAGTGGATTTTTATCTGCTTCACCAAGCCAACAAGCGTATCATCGACGGCATTCGCACCATCTTGGGACAGCCCGAGGAGAAGTTCCCGACCAACATCGAAAAATACGGTAACACCTCTTCAGCCAGCATCCCGATCCTGTTGGATGAATTGCTCGCCGAGAACAAGATCAAGAAAGGCGACAAGATCGTCATGAGTGCCTTCGGCGCCGGATTCGTGTCCGCTGCTTGTGTGTGGGAATGGGAGTGATTTTTAAGAAGTCAGAAGACAGAAGGAAGAAGTAAGAAGGTTTTTATGGAAACGAGAAGAGTAGTAATTACGGGTATGGGGGTTGTTTCGCCGGTGGGCAATGACCTCGAAACCACATGGAATAATTTGATTAATGGAGTGTGCGGCATTGCGCCGATCCAAAGCTTTGACACGACGGACCTGCCGGTGAAGATCGCTGGGGAGTTGAAGGACTTCGATCCCATTGCTGCCGGCGTGGACAAAGGATTCGTCAAACGCAACGACCGCTTCGCCATCTATGCCATGGCTGCCGCAGCGCAAGCCATGAAGGACAACGAGGAGATGCAGATGGATCCCAGCCGCTTGGGCGTCTATATCGGCTCCGGCATCGGAGGTTTCGACACCATCATGAACGGTGTCATCCGCTATCATGACGAAGGGGCTCGCTGGATCTCTCCGCTGATGATCCCCACCATGATCGGCAACATGGCTTCAGGTAGTGTGGCCATCCGCTACAACGCCCAAGGTCCTTGTGTGCCCATCGTGACGGCATGCGCCACGGGCACCCATTCCATCGGTGAGGCCTATCGCGCCATCAAGCACGGTTATGCCGACGCCATCATCACCGGCGGCTGCGAGGCTGGTATCAACCCCGTTTCTATTGGCGGTTTCGCCAACTGCAAGGCGTTGACCAAGGCCGAAGATCCATTGAGGGCTTCCCTGCCGTTCAACAAGAATCGCCAGGGTTTCGTCATCGCTGAAGGCGCTGGCATCGTCCTCCTTGAGGAATATGAACATGCTAAGCAGCGCGGTGCGAAGATCTATGCAGAAGTCTGCGGTTATGGCAACAGTTGCGATGCCTATCATAGCACCGCTCCTCGTCCCGACGGCACCACACAAAGCCTTGCCATCAAACAAGCCTTGGACGAGGCTGGCTACAAGACTGGTGAATCGTTGTATATCAACGCCCATGGCACGGGTACCCCGATGAACGACAGCGGCGAGACCAAAGCCATCAAGATCGCGATGGGTGAGGAAGAAGCCCGCCGTGCCCACATCAGTTCCACCAAGTCGGAGATGGGTCACGCCCTCGGCGCTGCTGGCGGCATCGAGCTTGTGGCCGCTGTGATGGCCCTCAACACGGGCATCATCCCTCCAACCATCGGCCTCGACGAGCCCGATCCCGAGTGTGACCTCGACTATACGCCAAACAACGCCGTCAAGGTGGATCTCGACATTGCTATTTCTAATTCGTTGGGCTTTGGAGGTCACAACGCCTGCGTCGCAATCAGAAAAATTTAAACATATAGAATAAAACTACGAATTAAACGAATGGTTAGTGTTCTCAATATCCGTCTTCGTGAAATTCGCAACGAAGTTGCTAAATCGCCTTAAATCAAGGAAAAAATCTAATTTGTTAAATTCGTAGTTTAGAAATACCAAATCAACATAAATGAATAGAGACGAAATCAAACAGTACCTCCCGCACCGCGAGCCCATGCTCCTGGTGGATGAGATGACCCTCGACGAGAACCATGTGGCCCACTCCAAGTACCATGTGACGGGCGAGGAGTTTTTCCTGAAAGGCCATTTTCCGGGTGAACCCGTCGTTCCGGGTGTCATCCTCTGCGAGATCATGGCACAGAGTTGTGCCTTGCTGATGAAGGACGACCTCATTGGCAAGCTGACCTTCTACACCGGCATCGACAAGGTGCGCTTCAAAAACAGCGTCCGTCCCGGCGACACCGTTGAGGTGGAAGCCACCCTTACACTCCACAGGGCGAACATCTACATCTGTTCCGCCACCCTGACTGTGGGCGGCAAGATGTGTGTCAGAGGCGAACTCTCCTTTGCTCTCCTTCCCGACACCCGTAACAAATAAACAAATCAACAAATAAACAAATCAACAATACAATGGCAACACTACAAGACAAAGTCAGAAGCATCATCGCTTCGAAATTGGGTCTCGGTGAAGACGAGATCACTCCCGACAAGAACCTCGCTAACGACCTGGGTGCAGACTCATTGGACGTCGTCGAGCTTTCCATGGAACTGGAACGTGAATTCAACCTGAAGTTTGAAGACGCCGACACTGAGAAGATCCAGACCGTGGAAGACCTGTACAAGCTCATTGAGGAGTACGTGAATAAGTAAGAATTCAGAAGTAAGAAGTCAGAAGGAAGAAGATTTTTTCTAATTTTGAAGCTTCAAATCTTGAAATCTTGAAATCATGAAATTACTCGAAAACAAGGTGGCTTTGATTACCGGCGCCGGTCGTGGCATCGGCAAGGCCATCGCCATCCGCTTCGCCCAAGAGGGCTGCAACATCGCTTTCACCGATATCGCCTTGAGCGACTTCGTGCTGGAGACCGAGAAGGAACTGCAGGCTATGGGCATCCAAGCCAAGGCTTACGCCTCCAATGCCGCTAACTTCACTGAGACACAGCAAGTTGTTGACGAGATTGTCAAGGACTTCGGCCATATCGATGTGTTGGTCAACAACGCGGGTATCACCAAGGACACCGCCCTCAAGCGTATGACCGAGGAGCAGTGGGATGCCGTCATCAACGTCAACCTCAAGTCGGTGTTCAACTTCACCAAGGCGGTGCAGCCCGTCATGTGGCGTCAAGGTGGTGGCAGTGTCATCAATATGAGTTCCGTGGTGGGTGTGTCGGGCAATGCCAACCAGTGCAACTACTCCGCCTCAAAGGCCGGCATCATTGGCTTCACCAAGAGTGCGGCCAAGGAGATGGGCGTTCGTAACATCCGTCACAATGCCATCGCTCCGGGATTCATCATCACGGCCATGACCAACGCTTTGCCGGACGATGTCCGCAAGGCATGGGAAAGCTTGATCCCGTTGCGTCGCGGTGGCACTCCCGAGGATGTCGCCAATGTGGCGCTCTTCCTCGCCTCCGACCTCTCTTCGTATGTAACGGGTCAGGTCATCCACTGCTGTGGCGGCATGAATTGCTAAGACATTAAAAACGACAGAATTTTTATTTGGAAAGGCACCTCGGAAGGGGTGCTTTTTTTTTACCGCTTTTCTCTTGAAAGAAAAGCGGTAAAAAAATCATCCAATCGTAATATTAACCGCTCCCTTGTTATTCAATACGACAAGGGCAAAAACGATGGCGCCGATGAATGCAAAGAGGAAGAGCATTGCGGAATACAAAAGAACGGTCAAGATGCTTCGCCAGGCGGTCTTTACGATGCTATAGCCCAACATCTTCCTGAAGCATGCGGTGAAGGCTACGACGATGATCAGCGGCGACAATACAAAGCCCAACGACAATGCCATGTCGTGGTCAAACAGGTAGGTGAATTTGGTCAAGCATCGAAACAGTACTACAATGACCATTGCATACACAATGGTGATGATGTATTCCGCCCAGTAATAGCGTTTGCGGTTTTCCCGGCCATAACAGGCCCGTGCCGCCACTAATAGCAACGGCAACGTCAGCAGGAAGCACAAGGTGTAGTGGTTGATGAAAAAGGATACGATTTGTTTGATAGCGTGAAAAACCTCAATGGCTTGGGAATCATCTTGTCCGACTTCCTGTGAAATAGCCACCTCGCTATCTTTAAACGCCTCTTGGATCATGAATCCGGTGGTGACTGAGGTGATGAGGATGTACAGCGTCAAGGCAAAAAACAGCATCGGGAAAGGCGAGAAATAGCGCTTGCGTTTCCCACCTAGGATGTCCACGATCATCGATGCAGGTCGGGCGAACAGGCTCTTCAAGGTAAACCAGATGCTGCCGTCACGGCTGATGATGGCAGCAGCGAGGTTCTCAAAGATGAACCGCATGGTGAACCGTCCCGTGTCGGCCTTCTGTCCGCATTCGGGACAAAAATTCCCTTCAAACTCGTTACCGCAATTCAAACACTTCATTCTGTCTTCTTGCTTCTGACTTCTGACTTCTTACTTCTTATTAAACGCCTCCAGCACCCGCTTGGAATAGGTCTTCGAAACTGGAATTGAATCCAAGCCTTCGCGTTCGAATTCCAATATGAAGCCATCGGCCTCATTATGCAAGACGCTGACTTTCTTGATGTTGACAATATAGGAACGGTGGCAACGCATCAAGCAACTGGAATCTACGCAATTGTCCTCGATGGTCTTCATCTTGCAACGCAGCATGTAGCTGGCAATGGCACCGTTGCGCTGGTAATAAACATTGATGTAGTTGTCCTCAGCCTTGATGTAATAGAGGTTGTCCAGCTTCACCGAAAGCTTCAGGTTGCCGTTGTTGTCCATCAGGTTGATGATCTCGGTGTGTTCGGGAAGCACTTCGTCGTCCGACTCCACCGTGTCGCTCTTGGTAAGCGTCAGTTTGCGGCGGGAGTCCTGCAACAGGATCATCAAATCGACGATGGTATATGGAACGGCCAAGGCGATGAAAGTGATCAACAGGCTTTTCCCGAAGATGTAGCTTAAGGAATAAGAGGTTGCTTTGACAACGAAATAGGACAGATAGGTGTGGAAAGCCGCAATCAGCACGATTTCCAGAAATAGCCAAAGAAGATATGCCCAGAAGGCAAAATGCCTCAGCTTCCTGACACTATAGGTCATCAGCGTACGACTGCATGCCAAGAAAAAAGTGCCGATTCCCACAAAGGATAACGTTCCCATAAAGCGGCTGTTGGTACCCAATTGAAACCAAGAGGTGTCGGAGAAGGGGGTGTAAGCGGTCAAAAACACCAAAGCAAACAATACCGAAATGACGACATTCTGGGCCTGACTGAAGGGGTTGGTCAGACATTCCGGGGTTTGCGTGATCAGGTTTTTGCGAAGCTTCATTGCGATGCGGTATCCTTATTCGGGCTGCAAAAATAGAAAAAAAGAAACATCAAAACAAGAGGTGAAACCTTCTTAATCTACAAAGTCCTCTTTGAGTACTTCCCATACCAAATTGGCTTCGAATCCTTTCTGAATGGCATAAGCGGCCAGTTTTTGCTTCTTCTCGAACTCGTTGGCGGCTTTGACGGTCTTGGCCTTACAGGTCAGGATGTCTTGAAGCCGCCGACGATAGGCCTCTTCGTCAAGGGTTTGCATAGCCTCGTCGATAAGTTCTTTTTCAATGCCTTTCTGAATCAAGTGGAAACGGATCTTGTTGACGCCCCAGCCGCTCTGGTTGATCTTGCCCTTGACGAAACTCTTTGCAAAGCGGGAGTCGTCAACGAAACGGTTGTCCAGGAGATAATCAAGGATCTTTTCCTTGTCTTTTTGTGGAATGTCAAACGACTTCAACTTGTCGGTAACATCTTTGACACAACGCTCCTGATAGGCGCAGTACTTGGCCATTTTGTCCAGCACTTGGTCTGGACTCAAGGGTTGGTCGGATTTCCGAGGCATCAGCATTCGATTTTAAGGTCGCCGTCCTTGATCCAGCCGATCTTGCGCAGGATCATTCCGAAGAGCCATGACAGTACGGCGGGAAGGATGAAGCAGACGAGTGCCATGCCGATCCACATGTTGGCGCCGCCATCGGGCATGGCGGTATAGATGCCGATGGGCCCGACGAGTCCGCAGGTGCCCATGCCGGATCCGATGGGGATGTTTTCGAGATGGAACACGCAGGTGGCAAGAGGTCCAGTGATGGCGGCTGCCAAGGTCGGGGGAATCCAGATGCGTGGATTCTTCACGATGTTGCCCATCTGGAGCATGGAAGTGCCCAGGCCTTGGGCCAAGAGGCCGCCCCAGCGGTTTTCCTTGAAGCTCAGCACGGCGAAGCCGATCATCTGCGCGCAGCAACCTGCGGTTGCTGCGCCGCCGGCGATGCCGCCGAGGCCGATGGCCAGGCAGATGGCGGCAGAGCTGATGGGCAGGGTGAGGACAGCACCGATGACTACGGAGACCACGATGCCCATCAGGAAGGGCTGCATCAAAGTGGCGTGCTCGATGAACGCGCCCAGCGCGTTCATCAGCCTGCCGATGGCAGGCCCGATGGCAAATGCCACCAGCACGCCGCTGATGATCACTACGGCAGGGGTGACCAGGATATCCACCTGGGTCTCCTTATACACCATCTTGCCCAGCTCTATGGCCACCAGCACGGCCACGTAAGCACCCATGGGACCGCCCAGTTCGTTGCCGGCGATGCCCACTGCAATGGCGCTGAACAGCACCAAGCCCTCGCAACGGAGCTTGTAGGCGATGGCGACCGCGATGGCAGCTCCCGTGGCGGCTTTGGCGTATTTGGCTATCGTGACGAATGCATCCCAGCCGGTCTTATCGCCCAAGGTCTGGAAGATCGTGCCGATGAGCAGGGAAGCGAACAAGCCCAAGGCCATCGCCCCCAACGCATCCACGAAGTAGGCACGCCAGGTTAAATCAACCTTCTTCCGCTCACAAAAATCCTTAAACCTCCCCATTCTTACTTCTTACTTCTGTCTTCTGACTTCTTAAAAAGTTATCCCTTCAATCCCGTTCTCTTTCATCAGGTCAGCCAACTTGGTGTCGTTGTCGTCAACGGCGGCGATGCAGTTGGTGACAATGCGGATTTGCTTGGCAGGGTAGAAGGACATCAGGTCCTTGACGGTCTCGTAAACGCAATAGTCGGTAGCGATGCCGCAGATGTCAATGCTGTCAAAACCGATCTCTTCGATGGTCTTGCGGAGCTTCTCGCCGCTTTGGGCGTTTTGGAAGATGCTGAACTCTTCTCTGTCGGGAAGATCGCCTTTTTGCATGTAGTGGAGATTAATGCCGTTGATCTTGTTCAACATTTCTTGAAGGGAGGGATACACGTCCATACCCTCGGTGCCTTGCACGCAATGGGGTGGGAATACGCCGCCGTTTTCCACGAAGGAGCAATGATCCTTGGGGTGCGCGTCTTGGGTGACAATGATCCAGTTGTAGGCTTTCCATGCGCCGTTGTCAATGGCCTTGGCCAGGTAGTCCATGGCCTCGGGACCTTTGGCGGTGGCCAGGCTCCCTGTGGTGAAGTCGATCTGAGGATCAACAATGATGAGCATGTGATTTGCTTTTACTTCTTCAACAGGTTGGCTTTCAGTGCTTTCCTTTTTTTGATTCTTGTTTCCGCAACCGGTCATAACCAGCGCTGCGATGAGTACAATGGCTCCAAAAAATGTCTTTTTCATAATAGAAACGTTCTTTTAGAAATTTGCTGCAAAATTAAGAAATAATTTCATTTATGAGTGAGAATTCAGTAGGAAGAAGACAGAAGTTCCTTACAGCTCTATATAGTGTCGTTTTTTTTTTTTTGATTTTATGGTTGTTTTTTATTCTATTATTTCTTAATTTTGTAACCATAATGGAATTTTAAAACTGTTTGTTATGAAAATCAATCGTTTACGTTTTTTATCGACATTTGTTATGTCTGTTGTGTTCACTGCTTTGACGGCACAGAACATCCCAATCAATCTGAATAATGGTTGGAACTGGATAGGATACCCTCAATCCTCTAAGATGAGCCTCAGCGAGGCGATGGGGTCCTTCACTCCTGCTGAGGGCGACGTGATCAAGTCGCAGACGTCGTATTCCACTTATCAAGGTGGCACATGGCGTGGAAGTCTCCAAGAATTAGTTCCAGGTATGGGTTATGTGTATCTGTCCAAGTCGGGCCAGAGTAGGTCCTTCGTCTTCGGCGGAGCCGCAAACGACCCTTCGGCATTGCCCAATGAGGCCTTGGACGGCGAATTCACTGTGGATGCCAACGGCACGAAGGTGAAATTCTCTCCTGGCAACCTTCAATACCGCATCGACCCTAACCTAGAGACAGAGGTCACGATGGGCACGGCAAGGACTACCACGGGCGCCATGCCCTATTATACCTATTACAAGTATTCGCTCTGTCAGATGATCTACAAGGCAGAGGAATTGGCGGCAGCAGGCCTGGGTCCCGGCCCCATCACGAGTATCGCTTTTGAGAGCAATAGTAGCTACCATTATCTGAGAAACGGCATCACCATCTGGATATCGTCCACGACGCTGACAGAGGCACCGAGTACTTCGGTCACCACCTCGGGAATGACGCAGGTGTTCTCGGGCTCCCTGATCCAGCAGGACGGCTGGACCCAGATTCATTTCAGTACCCCTTTCACTTGGAATGGCGAGAGCAACTTGATGGTGACCGTGGTGATGAACCACGGGAGCTTCAACCAGTCAACAAATTGGCGGTGCAGTTCCCTTGACTTCACCTGCTGCAACTACAAGTATCGTGACAGCGATGCCTACGATCCCAGTTCGACCACCTATAGCATGTACACCATCACCAAAAGGCCGAACACCCGCTTCAACGGCAAGGGCGGTGTGGCATGGCGCTTCGCGGAGAAGCAGTGGGACTACATCGGCGAGGGTAACGCCAATACCTCGAACACCTACACGGGCTGGATCGACCTGCTCGGTTGGGGCACGAGCGGACACTCGCATGGAGCTAACTGCTTCCAACCCTGGAGCACCAGCTCGACCAATGCCGACTACTACGCCTATGGCGGCGCAAGTTACAACCTTTACGACCAGATCGGCGAGGCCGACTGGGGTTGCAACGCCATCAGCAACGGCGGCGACAAGCCCAACCAGTGGCGCACGCTGACCAAGAATGAATGGGTGTATCTCCTGAACACCCGCACGACGTCCTCAGGCAAGCGCTACGCCAAGGCGCAGGTGGACGGGGTGAACGGCCTCATTCTGCTGCCTGATGGCTGGATGACCTCTTATTATACGCTCAACAACACCAATAATAGTACCGCTGCATTTACCACCAATACCATTACATCCGATCAGTGGCAAACTTTGGAGCAGTATGGTGCGGTCTTCCTGCCGGCTGCGGGATACAGGGACGAGAATACATACAATGACAATGGTGGCAGTGGCTATTATTGGTCGGCATCATGCAATGGCAGCGGAGTTACATATAGCATTGGAATAACCAATTCTAACCTTAAAATACCTTACAATGACATGCCTGCATACGGCAACTCCATCCGCTTGGTCTGCCAGACCAACCCGCGCATCCGCACGATGGGCGCTACGGGTGTGACCAGCACCAGGGCCTCGGTAAGCGCGATGGTGGAATGCTCAGGCAGCGCGACGGTGGGCGCACGCGGCCTGTGTTGGAACACCACGGGCGCGCCCACGGTGAGCGACAACCAAGTGGCCTCCGGCACGGGCGTGGGTAGTTTCGCGGTGCAGTTGACGGGCCTGAGTGCAGGAACCACCTATTATGTGCGGGCCTACGCCGTTATTGGAAGCACTACCCGCTATGGCAACGTGCTGACCTTCACCACGCCCGACGACGGCAGCAATGGCCATGCATACGTTGACCTAGGCTTGCCGAGTGGCCTGCTGTGGGCCACCTGCAACATAGGTACTACCAGCCCCGAAGGCTATGGCAACTATTACGCCTGGGGCGAGACCACGACCAAGAGTGATTACAGTTGGAGCACCTACCAATACTGCAATTATGATGAAAACGGTTATGACATTTTCACCAAGTATTGCACATCTTCAGAATACGGCTATAATGGCTTTGTTGACAACCTGGCCACCTTGTTGCCTGAGGACGACGCGGCCACGGCCAACTGGGGCGGCAACTGGCGCATGCCCACCAAGGCGGAGTGGGAGGAATTGGTTGACAATACGACCGTCACTTGGACTACCCAAAACGGCGTGAACGGATATTTGTTCACCGCCACTAACGGCAGCAGTCTTTTCCTGCCTGCCGCTGGCTACCGCACCGATAGCGATCTCATGTTCGCAGGCAGAGAATGCGTTTACGAGTCGAGTTCGCTTTACACCGACTACTTGGGTTCTATCTATGATGGCACCCCGTACGGTGTGTGGATTCTCTACATTGACCATGAATATGGCTATTTCGGCGTAACCCAAATGGGCCGCGTCCCTGGCCTCTCTGTCCGACCTGTGCTTTCGCGTTAGAATTAGGTTTGTTTGCGGCTCCAATGATCTGAACGCAGGGACGTCATTGCATGGCGTCCCTGCGTTTATTTTGGATCAATCATCTTTGTTTATATTATTTTCATGGAAATTTAAAAATAAATTCTATTTTTCTTGCATGGTGTAAAAATATTTCCATATCTTTGCTGAAAATATAAATCAACTATGGAACATTACATTAACCCCTTTGTAGATTACGGCTTCAAAAAACTGTTCGGCACCGAGGAGAACAAGGACCTCCTCATCAGCTTCCTCAACGCCCTCATCGGCGGCGATGACCCCATCAAGGACCTTACCTACAAGAACGTGGAACGCCTTGGCGATTTCGTGGGCACCCGCACCAACTATTTCGACGTGTATTGTACCACCTCCACTGGTGAGGAGTTCATCGTGGAGATGCAGAACACCTGGCAGCCGTTCTTCAAGGACCGGACGATCTATTACGCAGCCAAGCCCATCCACGATCAGGGGAAAAAGGGCCTTCAGGAAGCGGAAGCCGACCTGGACGAAGAAAACAAGGAAGCCGAAGGCCAAGGCGAGGAGAAGCGACGGAACAAGAAATGGGACTATGAGCTGAAAAACGTGTATGTGGTGGCGATGATGAACTTCAAGCTGCCGGACAAGGAATATGCGGAGGACTCGTTCCTTCACAAGATCCAGCTCATGGACGTGGAAGACTTCCATGTGTTCTATGAGAAGCTGACGCTATATTACGTGGAATTGCCCAAGATCGACCGCGTGAAACTGGATCTCGAAACGCCGTTGGGACGTTGGTTCCATGCGCTGAACAGCCTATACTACTATGATCGGAAACCGAAGAATCTAAACGATGCGGTGTTCGACAAGCTGTTCCGTCAGGCCGAGTTGGCGGCGATGACCCCCGACGAGGGATTGGCTTACGAACGGAGCATGAAGGTGTATCTGGACACGTTCAACCAGATCGAAGGTGGGCGCATCCTCGGCCATCGGGAAGGCCTCGCCGAGGGGGAGCGGCGTGGCCTTGCGAAAGGCAAGGAACTTGGCCTCATCGAAGGGGAGAAGAAAGCCATGTTGGAAACGGCCAGGAAGATGCTTTCAAAGGGGATGAGCAAGGAAGTCATCGTTGAGATGACTGGCGTGCAGATAGAAGATCTTGATGAGATCAATGCCCCGACAACGCCTTGGTCCACTCGGGATGCCCCAGCTTCTTGAGCATCGACCGCACCCACTCGCGGTTCTCGGGCTTGTACCAGAAGAAAAACCGCTGTTGGGCGAGTTTCTCCTCCTTGGTCTTCGCGCAAAACACGGGCTCCAAAGTATAAGGGTTGTAGCCTGAATAATAGATCTCCGTTGCCAAGGTCATGGGGGTGGGGGTGAAGTCCTGCACCTGCTCCAGACGATAGCCCAAGGCTTTGGTCTTCACTGCCAAATCGGCCATGTCTTCCAGATAGCAGTCGGGATGGGAGGAGATGAAATAGGGGATGAGCTGCTGGTTGAGGTGCTCCTTCTCGTTAATGGCATCGAACTTCTTCTTCAGCTTGACGAATAGGTCGAACTTGGGCTTGCGCATCAGCTTCAACACAGCGTCGCTGGTGTGCTCGGGCGCCACCTTCAACCGTCCGCTGACATGTCGTTTCACCAATTGCTCGAAGTATTCATCGTAGCCCATGGCCTTGTTTTCCTCGGGGGTGCAGTCGTGCAGGAACAGGTCGTAGCGGATGCCCGATCCCACGGTGGCTTTTTTCACCTTGGGATGCTGATCCACCTCCTTGTATATCTCGATCAAAGGATGATGGTCGGTGTTGAGGTTCTTGCATACGGTAGGCTGTAGGCAGGTGGGACGGACGCATTTTTCACATAGCTTTTCGTCCTTGCCTTTCATCCGATACATGTTGGCTGAGGGACCGCCGAGGTCGCTGATGTAACCTTTGAAGTCCTCCATCTGGGTTACTTTCTCCACCTCCTTCATGATGGATTCCTTGCTACGTGAAGCCACGAACTTGCCTTGATGCGCCGAGATGGTGCAGAAGGCGCAGCCGCCAAAACAGCCCCGATGCAGGTTGATGCTGTGCTTGATCATCTCGTAGGCGGGGATGGCACCACGCTTGGCGTATTTGGGGTGGGGCAACCTTGTATAGGGTAAGTCGAAAGAAGCATCGATCTGCTCCGTGGTGAAGGTGGGCAGCGGTGGGTTGATGATCACCCGTTGCCGTCCGACGTCCTGAACCAGTCGTGCAGCGTGTTTCTTGTTGGATTCCTCTTCGATATGCTTGAAGTTGGATGCGTATTTCTTCTTGTCTTTCAGACAGACTTCATGCGAGACGAGCTCAATGGTCTCACCGTCGAAAGCAGGCAAGGGTTGACTTTTGTCTTGAAGGAAAAAGGTCTGCTGGATGTCGGTCAGCTCGTTGACCTTACGGCCTCGCTGGAGGGCTTGGGCTATCTCTACCATGGTGTATTCGCCCATTCCGTAAACGCCGATGTCGGCCTTGGAATCCACCAAGATGCTGGGCTTTAGGCAATCGTCCCAATAGTCGTATTGCGTCACCCTTCTCAAAGAGGCTTCGATGCCGCCAATGACAACGGGCACGTCCGGATAAAGCTTTTTCAGAATGTTGCTATAGACCACGCTGGCCCGATCGGGACGGAAGCCGGCCTCGCCGCCTGGGGTGTAGGCGTCGTTGCTTCGCAGTCGCTTGTTGGCGGTGTAGTGGTTCACCATCGAGTCCATGCAGCCGGCCGAAACTCCGAAATAGATTTTCGGTTTCCCGAACTTCTTGAAATCCCTCAGGTCGTCTCTCCAGTTGGGTTGGGGAATCAACGCCACCCGGAATCCGGCATGTTCCAACATCCTTCCGATGACCGCCGCTCCGAACGCCGGGTGATCGACGTATGCGTCGCCCGTGACGAAGACAATATCGACTTCGTCCCACCCGCGCAGGTCGGTCTCTTTCTTGGTGATCGGTAGCCAGTCAAGGAGTGTCATCGGTCGTTATTATTGGCGCAAATTTAGTAAAATTGTTTATGCTCCTAGCATCGCTGCGGGTGTAATCCCTAATGTTCTGCAAAGCAACCGCGCGATTTTCAATGTGGGTTCCGCTCTGCCGCTTACATAATCATTAATTCTTGACGGACTCACCCCAATTAGGGTGGCGAGTTGTTTTTGGCTCATTTCCTTTTCCTCGAGCGACAATTCGATCAATTCAGCCACGGTTGGCTTTTCAATGGGATAATGCTCCTTCTCGTATGCGATGACGATGTCCGACATCAAGGTCAATTCAACGGCATTGCGATCATTGGAGGGAGTGTCATCATTCACCAAGGGCAGCAGCTCCTCAATCCTTGCGAGTGCGAACTCATATTGTTCTTTTGTGATCTGGTTCATAGTAATCTCGATTTATATTGTTTTAACATCTATTTTCTCGTATTCGCTATGCGTTCCCACAAAGCGGATAAAAACATGGCTGATGGTGAATTTCACTACCACTACGAGACGGTATTTGTTCCCTTTGATGTTGAACACATAGCGTTGGTTGCCCACATGGTCGGTTGTGGGGAAGTCCACTTTAATGTCCGATAGGTTCTTCCATTCTGCTTGTTCCGCAATGTCATACCATCGTTCTAGGGCCACTTTTGAGTCTCCATGTCCTTCTTTTTCGTAAAACTCAACCAGTTTTCGATGCGATACGATTCTCATAACGCTGCAAAGGTACAAATAATTTTGAAAAACAATATAAATTCGATAAAAAATTTTGATTTTCGGTAGTTTTATGTTTCCATCTTGCGCTCGCTCTTGAAGAATTCTCTTAACGTTATGGCTGCTTTTTTCCGGGTTTTCCTTGCGATTTAGTTTTTTTATACCTTTGCTCTATCTTATGCCTAAATCCCTTCGAGATTGTGTGGGCGAAAACCTTTAAAGAGTTTAATTGTTTTATCATGAAGAGAATCATTCATCTGTTCGTATTGACCGTCCTGCTAATAATGGGAGGCCAGACCTTTGCCCAAAACAAACATGAATATGTTGATCTCGGCCTGCCGAGTGGAACCCTATGGGCCACCTGCAACGTGGGTGCTACTTCCCCTGAAGACTATGGTGATTACTATGCTTGGGGCGAGACCAGCACGAAAGATACCTACTACTGGACCAATTACAAGTACGCCAACGGCGCCCACAATAAGCTGACGAAGTACTTTCACCTCGAAGAAGAACGGCCAGAATCTCTTCTTGCCCGCCGCAGGCAACCGTTGGGGTGCCGAGCTCCGCGGCGTTGGCATCGGAGTCCATTACTGGTCGAGTTCGCTCTCTGGCGACCCGTATATGGTGTGGCTTTTCTACTCCACACCGTCCATGCGCTGTGTGGATGACAACTACCGCAACAATGGACGCTCTGTTCGTCCAGTGCGTTCCTCGCGTTAAACTATCGCTCAAACCATCTCAAAACCTTCATCTTCTTTTCTCCCACTTTGCCTCCGTAGGGATGCTCCCTCAATGGGAGGTTGAAACGGGTCTTGCCTTTCAACACTGTCTGTGGATGAGTGAACTCCCTGAAGCCCCATTCGCCATGGTATGCACCCATGCCGGAATGTCCTGTGCCGTTGAAAGGAACGCCCTTCACCATCATGTGGATGCACACCTCGTTGATGCAGCCGCCACCGTATTGTTGGGTTTTCATGACGCGGTTGGCCCACTTCATGTCCTTGGTAAACAGATACATGGCCAAAGGATGCTCGCGGTCGGCAACGGTTTCCATCAAGGCATCGACCTCCAAGTCTTTGAATGGAACGACGGGCAACAGAGGACAGAACAACTCGTGCTGCACGATATGCTCGTTGATATCTACGGGATAGATCATCGTGGGGGCATAGCGACGGGACCCCCTGTCGCCAATGCCGCCAAACACAATACGGTCGCGGTACTCATCGGCCAACTTGACGCATTTGTCGTAAGCCCCATCGGTGATGAGCTTGGGATATTCCGGATTGTTTTCGGGATGTTCACCAATTTGAGCCACAAAGGCTTTTTTCAGCTCCTCCAGGAACGGCTCCGCCACCTCCTCAGCAACTGCAATCTGGTTGATGTTGATGCAGATCTGTCCAGCATTGCACAGCTTGAAGAAGGCGATCTTGCGGGCAGCATCCTTCAAGTCGGCGTCTTTGCGAACCACACACCAGTTCCCGGTCTCGCCACCGAGCTCCAATGCTACGGGAGTGAGGTTCTTGGCAGCTTCGGCCAACACATGCTTGCCAACAGAGGGTGATCCCGTGTAGAAGATCTTGTCGAAGCGCTGTGCCAAACAAAGGTCGGCTATGTCATGTCCACCATCAATCAGCGTGACGTACTCGGGCGGAAACACCTCGGCGAAAAACTTCTTGAGGGCTGCTGTGCTGGCTGCCGACTTGCTGCTCGACTTGACTACCACAGTGTTGCCTCCGGCCATGGCGGCTGCCACCACACCGATGGTGAGCAGGATGGGGAAGTTGAACGGGCTGATCACCAGTGACACGCCGTAGGGCATCTTATAGACCTTGGTGACCATGCTTGGGAAACACATCAACCCACTGAAATGCCGTTCAGGACGGGCCCAACGTCGTAGCCCTCTGATCATCTCATTGACCTCGGTGACGATAGGGCCGATGTCGCAGAGATAGGCTTCAACGCGGCTTCGCCCCAAGTCCTTGGCCAAAGCGTCTTCAAACTCGGTTTCGTGCTCCAAGACCGCTTGCTTCAGTTTCTTGAGTTGTTGGATCCTCCATTTTACGGGAAGGGTTGTTCCTGTGCGGAAAAATTTTCGTTGTGCTGACACGATGTCTCGGATTTCACTTTCGGTATAGCTCATGATGCTTGCTCGTTAATGGTGATGCTTTGAAGTATTTGTTGGATATCCGCGTTGCTCATGGTGATGGGGGAGGAATAGTTGATGGAGTCGGCGGCAACCATGCGAGTCAGTTCCTCGTGGTCGGATGCTTGTACGGGCGATTCCAATTTGTCCAACCCGCAGGTGGTCATCAGGTCTTCGATAGCCTTCAGAAACCTTTCAGCCGCCTCTTTGTTGTCGGTTTTCTCTGTGGCCAGTCCGCAATAGCGTGCCATTACAGCATATTTCCTTTGACAGGCTTCCATTTGGAATCGTAGCACGGGAAGCATCATCAATGAAATGGCTTGCCCGTGGGGGAGGTGATACTTGGCCCCTATGCTGTGGGCAAAGGCGTGTACGTAGCCAGCCAACTGGGTGTTGATGGCATTGCCTCCATACATGGCGGCACGGCACATCGCCAGCCGCGACGCTATGTTCTCAGGCTCGCGCATCACCACGGGCAAGTGTTGAAGAATCAGCCGAACTCCTTCTAAGGAAAGGTATGCATCCTCGACATCGACCGCCACGTCTCCCACTGTCCCTTCCACTACATGGCTGAGTGCGTCCATGCCGCATGCGGCAGTCACCTTTTGCGGCGCATGGATGGTTAGCTCACTGTCGAGAATCACATGGGTCACGTTTAAGCCGACAATCACGGTGGAGCCCTTTTTGCCGCGTGCATTGGTCACAACGGCACCTACGGTCACTTCAGCTCCTGTACCGGCGGTTGAGGGTACAGAAATCATCGGCAGGGTTTTCCCAGGAACCACCAAGAACTTGAGCAACAAGGCTTTGGTTCCAAGATTAGGCATCCGCACACCTGCCGCAATCATCTTGCAGGTGTCGAGCACCGATCCTCCGCCAAGGGCAATCACGCATTCCGCTTGACACTCGGTGGCAATCGAACGTCCCTTGTCAATAAGTGCGATGTTCGGTTCGGAGTTGATGTCGGTGTAAAGCGTGAATCCCACGCCTGCATCATGCAGCGACTGTACGATAGCCTGCTCGTAACCGAGGCCGAATAGCGTTTGGTCGGTCACCAGCAACACATGTTTGTAACCGCATTGTTTGCATATCTCGCCAATTTTTCCGCGCGATTGATGGCCTTCTACCACTTGCGGCTGAGGGAAGGGAACTTTGTGAATGACCTTGCCCGGCAAACGGTGGATCTGTTTTCTGAAAAAATAAGTGTCCATGGTCCTTGCTCTTTGTACTGCAAAGGTACGCATCTTTTGTTGAAAAACTATTTCCCGATTTCCTTTTTTATTCCAAAAAAGATTCCGACCTTTGCCGCCTCAAAATTGAGAGCGGAATTTGGTTTTAAAAAGTTATAATTCATATAGTTATGAATAAGATTCTGAATGAAGTCGGCCACGCCTTGGCCAGCAAGAAATTCTGGGTGGAGCTTCTCATCATGACCCTCGGCATGATGATGACTGCCATCTGCGTCTATTACTTCCTGGTTCCCAGCAAGTTGATCGTGGGTTCCATCTCGGGTCTCTCCATCGTGTTGACCAATATCTTTGGGAGCATGGGTGTCAATATCAGCCTGTCCATGATGATCTCCATCATCAATGCTATCCTATTGGTGCTGGCTTATCTGCTGATTGGCAAGGAATTTGGCTTGAAGACGGTCTATTGCGCCATGATCCTGGGTCCATTGACAAAGGTATGTGAATGGATTTATCCTTGGGAAAATTTGGCTGTCACCAATGAATACATCGCCAAGATGCCCGGTGCCGATCCTGGTGCGGTTTATCAATCGGTGATGGGCAACCCGTGGTTCGACCTGCTCTGCTGCGTGCTGATCCTCAGTGCAGCGCAAACAATGATGTTCTCCATCAACGCCTCCACTGGCGGCCTTGACATCCTGGCCAAGATTGTCAACAAGTACTTGCATTTCGACATTGGCAAGTCGGTAAGCGTAGCGGGTGCCATCATCTGCCTCACGGCTTTCTTCATCAATCCCTTCCAGATGGTGGTCATCGGCTTGATTGGCACTTGGATCAACGGCATCATCGTCGATTACTTCACGGCCAATCTCAACAATCGCAAAAGGGTCTGTGTCGTCTCGAAAGACTATGACCGTATCCGTCGTTTCATCATCGACGACCTCGACCGTGGCTGTACCCTTTATGAAGTGATCGGCGGCTACACCAACGAGAAGTCGATCGAGCTGGAGGCCTTGCTGACCAAGGATGAATTCTCCTCGCTGATGGCCTTCCTCGACAAGAACGAGATCAAGGCCTTCACCACTGCTGGCAACGTGAGCGAGGTCTATGGCTTGTGGGCAAAAGACCGCAAGAGAACGCGTAAACATGCTGAAAAGCGTTAATTGTTGAAAAGTTTTTTTTAGTTTTAAGTGATTGTTTGTTATCTTTGCAAATTGTCTGAATATATCGTATGAAAAAAGAGGTAAAATTCAGTCTGGTTTATCGCGACATGTGGCAGTCGTCAGGAAAATATGTGCCACGTAAGGATCAATTGGAGCAGATCGCTCCCTTGATCATCGACATGGGTTGCTTCGACCGTGTGGAGACCAACGGTGGAGCCGCTGAGCAGGTGAATCTGCTCTATGGAGAAAACCCCAATCCCTCGGTTCGTGCTTTCACAGCGGCTTTGCATAAAGGTGGCATCGAATGCCACATGCTTGACCGTGCCCTCAATGCCTTGCGGATGAACCCCGTCCCCGCGGATGTGCGACAACTGATGTATAAGGTAAAGAAGGCCCAAGGCGTTGACATCACCCGTATCTTCTGCGGTCTCAACGACGTGCGCAACATCATCCCGTCCATTAAATGGGCCAACGAAGCAGGCATGATCTCGCAAGCCGCCATGAGTATCACCTACTCGCAGGTGCATACCGCCGAGTATTATATCGCCATGGCCGAAAAGCTCATCGAGGCTGGCGCCAAGGAAATCGCTTTGAAAGACATGGCTGGCGTGGGCCGTCCCGCCTCTTTGGGCAAGATCGTCAACCATATCAAGACACAGCACCCCGATATCAAGGTGCAGTACCACGGCCACACCACCCCAGGCCTCTCGATGGCTTCGATGCTCGAGGTCTGCAAGGCTGGATGCGACTACGTTGACGTGGCCATGGAGCCGCTGTCGTGGGGCACCGTCCATCCCGACGTCATCAGCGTTCAGGCTATGCTGAAGGATGCCGGCTTCCTCGTGAAGGACATCGATATGAAGACCTACATGGCGGCTCGCAGCATGACGCAGAGCTTTATCGATGACTTCCTCGGCTACTGGATCGACCCGCGCAACCGTTACATCAACTCATTACTGCTGGGTTGCGGTCTCCCAGGTGGCATGATGGGCTCGCTCATGGCCGACCTCAAGCCGGTACACGCCGCCATCAACATGAACCGCAAGAAAGAAGGCCTTCCGGAACTCAGCGAAGACGAGATGCTCGTCGAGATGTTCCAGGAAGTGCAAGATATTTGGCCGAAACTCGGCAACCCGCCTTTGGTGACGCCATTCAGCCAATACACCAAGAACATCGCCCTGATGAACCTCTTTGCTCTCAGCAAAGGCGAGCCTCGCTATGAGACCAGCATCGACCCTGCAGCATGGGACATGATCCTCGGCAAGGCTGGCAAACTGCCTGGCACCTTGGCTCCCGAAATTGTGGAACTCGCCAAGAAGAAAGGTTTCGAGTTCTTCACGGGCAACCCACAGGACAACTATCCCGATGCCTTGCCGCATTTCATCGAGATGATGGAAAAAGAAGGCTGGGATCGCGGTCAGGACGACGAGGAGCTGTTTGAGTTCGCCATGCACGAGAAACAGTACCGCGAGTACAAGTCGGGTGAGGCCAAGCGTCGTTTCAACCAAGAGTTGGAAGCCAAGATGAAGGCCAAGTTCGAGAAGGCTGGCGGCGAGGCTAAGATTCCGGACCTGCGTGCCTTGCGTCATCCCAACGCTGAACCAGTCATCGCTCCCGTCAGTGGCATCGTGATGTGGGAAGTCGATTTCGACGACAAATCCATTGCTCCTGCTCCAGGTACCGTTTACAAGGAAGGCGACCTGCTATGCGCCATCAACAGCGAGCACGGCATGGAGCCTGTTTATGCACTTTGGCCTGGCAAAATTGTGGAAGCCACGGCAGAACAAGGTAAACGCGTCGCTAAAGGCGACACCATCGCATTTATTGAAAAATGAACTTAACACTTATAATTAACCTATTGTTCAATTAAAATCGTCAAAACAATGAAAAAACTGGTTTTAGTTCTCGCAATCGTTTTTGCAGGTTTAACTTCAGCTAACGCACAAGTTTGGATCGGCGGTGGCGTCGGTGCACAAGCCGAAAAAGGCGCCTTCGCTATTGAACTTGCCCCTGAAGTTGGTTACGTGATCAACAATCAATGGCAATTGGCTTTGGGTGCTGACTACACCTTTATGAACGTTAGTGGATTTGGCTCCTATAATGAGCTTTATCTTGAACCTTACGTCCGCTATGTTGGTGGCACCATCGGAAAGAAATTCTCTCTGTTTGTCGACCTTTGTGGCGATTTCGGTGTTGTCAACGGTAACGGTTATGCTGTGATGCTCCGTCCTGGTATTGCTTGGCAAGCCACTGACAAGTTCACGGCTGCATTCCGTTTTGGTTTCGCTGGCTATGACCACGATTTCAAAGGCTCTGGCAACAATGGATTTGTCATGAACTGCGATCTCGCTGCTCCGCAAATCAGACTGTATTACAACTTCTAATCTTTGATTAGATATTGAATTTAAAGAGACGTCATTTTCATGGCGTCTCTTTTTTTTGTTATTTTTGTGCCAAACCTTAACAACATGAAACGCATCCTTCTCCTGTTGTCGTTGGCCTTCGTCGCCACTTCATTCCGTGCCCAGGTCCTCCCCACATGGGAATCCATCAACCAACGAGGATATCCTCAGTGGTTCTCCGATGCCAAGCTGGGCATCTTCATCCACTGGGGCGTGTATTCGGTACCGGCCTTCGCCAGTAAAGAAGGCTATGCCGAATGGTATTATCGAGGCCTCATGACCAGCGATGACCGCAAGGCGTTTCAAGAGCGCATCTATGGAAAGGATTTCCAATATGAGGACTTTGTACCGATGTGGAAAGCCGAGCTTTGGAACCCTGACGAATGGGCGGAATTGTTTGAGAAATCGGGAGCGAAATACGTGTTGTTGGTCTCCAAGCATCATGATGGCTACTGCCTTTGGCCCAGCCAATATGCATTGGGATGGAATAGCGTGGAGACAGGGCCACACCGCGACATCTGCGGCGAACTGACCGAGGCGGTGCGAAAACATGGCCTCAAAATGGGCTTCTATTATTCTTTGCCCGAATGGACGAGTTCCATCCATCGCTGGTATGTCGATCCCGATGACGACATCGCCGAGTATGTCGATACCCACATGATTCCTCAATTCAAAGAACTGATCGAACGCTATAAGCCTACCGTCTTGTTTACCGATGGTGAATGGCGCAACAGCGCGGAGCAGTGGCATGCCACCGAGTTGATCTCATGGTATTACAACACGGTGGGAGATGACGCTATCGTCAACGACCGCTGGGGCAACGGCGGTCAGCATGGCTTCCGCACTCCCGAATACAGTGCGGGCATCACCCTCACTGACCGTCCTTGGGCGGAATGCCGTGGCTTGGGCCGCTCTTTCGGCCTCAACCGCAACGAGCCAATTGAAAACTATATGTCCTCCGATGAACTCATCCGCCACTTCGCTACGCTCGTGGCGGCAGGCGGCGGCATGACCCTCAACGTGGGCCCTGCCGCCGACGGCAAAATTCCGCTCCTTCAACAGGAACGTCTTCTGGATCTTGGAAAATGGTTGAGAATCAATGGCGAAGCCATCTATGGAACTCGTCCTTTCAAGAAATTCTACGAGATGAAGCCTGTCACAGTGGCCCGAAACGACAAACAAATCGACTTCGACTGGAAACGCAATTCGCCCGATCCAGCCATCAGCTGTGACCACTTCCAAGCGCATTGGCAAGGGGTGTTTTCCTGCCAAGCCGACACCTATACTTTTGAGATCCAAACGGATGATCGGGCGAGGTTGCTGATCGACGACCAAGAAGTCATTGGGAATGTCGGCAAGTCTTCTCAAGGCAAGATGAAACTCGCTGCAGGCCAGCACAAGATAGAGGTGTTCTACGAGGAAGACGAGTTGGAAGCGACCATTGCCCTTTTCTGGTCTTCAAAGAAAATGCCCAAGCAGATCATGGAAGGTTTCCAGATGGGTGCCATGCTCCCCGCTATGGGTTTGAAGGCGACCTATTCCTGCGAACAACCCAATGTGTGCTATACCCAAAAGAACGGAACTGTTTATGCCATTGCCTTGGATTATCCGCAAGATGAGTTGGTGTTGAATCTCGACCGGCCGGATGACAGCATGAGAGTCAACTTGTTAGGTTGTCACAAGACTTTGCCTTGGAGATATGAGAATGGAAAATTGATAATCGACACGAGTGGCTTGAATTACGGCGACCTTCAAAGCACAGCGGCTTGGGTCTTCAAACTCACTCAGTCTGGTCTTTGAGAAAAGTGAGGCCGATGAGGTGGGATGTTCTTCTAAGGAGACGTTTGACGTAGAAACGTTCATCCTCACGCACGAACTTGAAATGGATACGGTCAAAGGCAGGGAAACACTTCAGTGATTTCCGACGGCTCCAGTTGGTCTGGTATTCACCATCTCCAGTCTTAATAAACACAAATTTGCTCTTCCCCTTCAGAATACTGGTGTTGTAACCGTCAAAGAAATTCGGATTACCCCATTTTCCTGCAAACACCTCGGGATGTCTTAATCCATGCACCACCACCTTGACCGTGATGTCAGAATTAGGGCGGATTTCCATGATTTTTTGCTCCAAGACCTGTTCGGTTTCATTGTTCATGGCTTCCAAGTAAAGCCATTGATATGGGTCGTTGGTTTGTTGCCAGATAGGGGTGAGGTGCAACGAAATAGAGGTGGAGTCATTCACTTCTGCATTGTAGTCTCCCTTGATAGTCTGAAAAAACTGCTGCATTTCGTCAATGGAGGCATCCGATTGTTGCGCCAGGCAAGGAAACGTCCAGAGGCAGATGAGAAGGAGGATAAGGGTTCGTTTCATGGTCGTGTTGTTTTAGAATGACAGTGTCAAACCCAGTGAGGGCAAGATGGGCAGCTGGTTGACGACTTCACTTGTGATGACGTCCACATAGAAAACGTTGGCTCTGTTGTAAACGTTGGTCAGGCTAAAGTCGGCTTCAAGGGTCGTATGTTCGCTGAAGTAGAATTTGCGTTTGACGTCGAGGTCCAAACGGTGGTAGGTGGGCAGACGCCCTTCGTTGAGCGATCCGTAGAGGAGTCCCATCTCGCCGTTGGTGGTAGTGTAGTCGAAGTTGATGCCATCTTGGAAAGTGAGGAATTCATAATAGCCTTGGATCTGTGTGAAGGGGAAGCCTGAACCGAAATTCCAGCGTCCGCTGAACTCCCATTGGCGCTGGTCTCCAGCGGTGTAGGTCAAGATGAGGTTGATATTGTGGCGACGGTCGAAATGGGGTTGGTATGACACCATGTTCACCTTGCCCATTTCGTATTTCTCGTAGTTTCTGTTGACGAATCCCAAAGCATAGACAGCCCAGAGATACCAGTTCTTGTTCTCATATTTCAAGGAGAGATCAAAGCCGTAAGCGTCTCCCGACTCCAGCATGAAATCTTTTTTCAGCAGGTCGCTGATGACGGCGTTCTCCTCGTTATCGGGATAGATCTTGTTGCGGTTGAGGTTCGTCAGCTGGACAAATTGCTTCCAATAGCCTTCGAGGTTCATGGTCATGTTGTCGCTGATGTCGAATTCCGTACCGATCACATAATGGTTGGCTTTCTGCAAGCTGGACTTGATCTTTTTCCCGTCGAACTGATTGGGGACTTGGGTGACACCCGACAAAAACCCGTAGAACAAGTTCACGACATCGCGGTCACTGGTGGCGGCCACGAAATCTTGCGAGTAGCGTCCAGCAGCACCTTTGAAGCGCAAGCGGTCGCTAACATTGTATTTCATGGCGATGCGAGGCTCTAGCGAGGGGACATTGAAAGAAGGATAGTATTGCAGTCGGATACTAGGCTCCAATAAGAGGCGCCCCAATGAGGCCTTGTATTTGACGTATGTGCCAATCTCTGTGGAGTAGTTGTTCTCTTGGATGCGATAGTGACCGTAAGTGCTGTAAGTCAAGTATTCCGTGGAGAACCCCAGTACTTCGATGCCATATTTCAATGTGTTTTTGCCAAGGAAATAGTTGAAGTTGAATCCCATGTTGAAGCCGTCGATCTTGCTGTAGCGAGGCTTGTCGATCTCGTTTGTTTGCTCCATCGTTGATTTGTAGCTGGAATAGGCCACGTTTCCTTCGATCATCACTGGTGCCTTACCGGGGATGATGAGGAAGTTGGATCCAGCGCCCCATGAATTCCAGTTGAAATCGGAAAGCGACTTGTAGTTGTTGACTTTGTCATTGAATGAGAATCCAAACAAGTTGAACTTGGAGCCGTTCGGGGCGTTGATGGAAATCTTGCTATAGAGGTCGGAATAATTGAAAGGCAACCCTTCTTCCGTGGCGTATTTGTACAGGTACTGGCTGGATTTCTCCAGATAGGAGTGCTTGGCAGAGAGCACGAAAGTGATGGCAGCATCGTCGTTGGTCTTTGCCTTCTTGAGAGGACCTTCCAAGGTCAACTTGGCGCCGAAGCAGCTGGCACCTACCTTTCCTCCCCAGCGTTTCTTGTTGCCGTCGCGCGTGGTGATGTCCATCACGGAAGAGATACGTCCTCCGTATTCGGCGCCAAAGCCTCCGGTGAAGACCTCGGCGTTGCGGATGATGTCGGTGTCAAACACGGAGAAGAGCCCGATGGAGTGGAAGGGATTATAGATCACCATGCCGTCCAACAGCACTTTGTTCTGTATGGGCGAACCGCCACGGATATACAGCTGACCGCCTTGGTCGCCAGTGAAGATGACACCCGGAACGACTTGCAAATATTGGGCAAGGTCGGCTTGGCCTCCCACGGTCGGGATTTTGTTGATGGTTCTGGGAGTCACCGTGATGACAGAGGTCTTGGTCTCCGTTCGCGCCTCGATTTTGTCGGCAGTGATGCTCACCGTCTCCAAGGTCATGCTGGTTTCCTTCAAGTAGTATTTTTTGTTGATGGTCTGTCCCTTGGATAGGCTGATGTGATCGACGAGGGTGTCGTAGCCTACACTGGTGACGTATAAAGTGTATTTGCCGTCAGGGATGCGCGTGATATTGAAATAGCCGTTTTCGTTGGTGGAACAACCTAGAGTGGTGCCTTTCAAAAAGACGTTGCAAAACATCACAGGCTCGCCCGTGGATTCCTCATAAACAAATCCTTTGATGTCGTTGTATTGTGAAGCCGTTGAAGATGAACCGTGTTGTGCAAAAGCAGTGGTCGAAAACAGCAAAATGGAAAGCGTGAATAATAGAGAAAGTAAGCCTGTTCTTCGCATGATGTCTTTGAATTAAAAACGAATCAGCAAAGATACAATAAAAATGGCAAATCCCACAACAAAATGTAAAATCAATATCTTTCAATGCTGATGTCAGACACCGCGCAACTCATGTCGATGATGATTTGATGCTCGCTTTGTCCGAATCCCGGCGTTTGCCACAGTCCACGCTCCACCTTTTCGAAACCCTTGAAATCCTTCCCTGTGATGGCGGATTCGATGCGGATCTGGCAGTCCACTTGTGAAGGCACCATGATGTCGATGTCGGAAGCGCCGGTGCTGATGTCCATCTTGGTGTCGCAGCCGTTGTCACCCAACTTGATGTCAAGGTCGCAAGCACCACCGTTGATCTCGATGTTTTCCACCTTGTAAGGAGTGAAGTCCAGGTCGGCATCGGCCGCACCCATGTCGATGTTGAAACTCCAAATGGGTTGGGTACACAGGGCCATGTCAAGGTCATTGGTGTTGCCTTTCCCATACCGCTTCTTCTGGCCTTTTCCGCTGACAAAGATCGAGGTTTGGTCATCACCTCGTTCTGTTCTGAAGCTGTATTTCACGAAGTTGCTGTTGATATCGACCTTGGCCAGTTCTGCACAGGGTCCTCCCAACTTGAGATCTCCGGCGCCAAAATCAAGTTCCATGCTGGCTTTGGCCACTTCGTGGAATGGTTCCGAGAAATGCTGGTCGTAGGCGAAGGCGTCTTCTGCCACGGCAGTATTTTTGCCATATTCCTCATCGTCATCATCGTCGTCGTTGTCCCAGTCCCATACAGTAAAGTGCCTGTTGAAGAACCGACTCACGGCGTTGCCTTCGTAATGGCTGCTCTCATGGGCGTAAAGGAGACATCCGATACCAAGGGCGACAAGCAGGATGGCCGTCTTGAGGTATTCGTTTAGTGGCAGCATCGAGATACCGCAGATGATAAGGATCATCGGCCATAGCGACCATAAGATGGACCAATGGAACTCGAAGACGTGAAGGGTGACTAACAAGGCGACGACGCCAGTGAATAGGATCAGGACTCCTATGAATAAATTTCTACTTTTCATGGCTGTTTCTGTTGAAAGGGATGATAAGGGCAAGACCAAGGATAATTAAAAGGATAGGCCAGGCAGTGCGCCAGTTGATTTCGGGGACGTAACGGCCCACGAGACAGAGCGTGCCGATACCGATCAGGGTCAGACCGGCAGCCATGCTGTTGTTCTTTTTCTTATGATCGTCAGGAGATTCAGCTGTTCCTTCCGATACGCCTTCCCGATTCATTACGTTATTGGGCGCATCGTAGTTTTTCTTCGACGGCATGACAGCCCATAGGATAAGGTAGACAAGGATTCCCGATCCTCCGAAGAAAGCCAGGAAGAAGAACAATACACGCCAAAATGCCGGATCCATGTCAAAATAGTTGGCCAACCCGGCACAGACACCACCGATGGCTTTGTTCCTGATGTCTCTTTCAAGTCGTTTGCTGTTGCTCATTTTGTGTTGGTAGATTAAGATTTGTGAATAAAACGATTGAATGACAAAAAAGTTACACGAAAAATCATTTTTTCTCAAAATTTATACCATTTGCTCACCGCATGGCAATTTTTATTATCTTTGTGCGGTTAGCTTATCAAGCTTATTATGCGATAATATCATTGTAACACAAAAAGAATAGAATGGAGAAATTATTGTTACTCGGAGATGAAGCCATTGCTCAGGGCTTTATCGACGCCGGAGGCAGTGCCATCAACAGTTATCCTGGCACGCCATCAACACAAATCACTGAATATGTGATGAAGTCAAAACAAGCCAAGGAACTTGGCGTTCGTGCCAACTGGTGCGCCAATGAGAAGACGGCCCTTGAGGCTTCCATCGGTGTGGCATACGCTGGCAAACGTGCCATGACCTGCATGAAACATGTCGGTCTGAATGTCTGCGGCGACCCGTTCATGAACGCTGCCATCATCGGCACCAAGGGCGTTCTCGTGGTGGTTGCCGACGACCCCAGCATGTTCTCTTCGCAAGATGAGCAGGACAGCCGTTTCTATGGACACTGGGCCATGATCCCCATGCTGGAGCCCTCCAACCAACAGGAAGCCTACGACATGGTTCATTTCGGTTTCGAGTTGAGCGAGACACTCGGCACGCCGGTGCTTTACCGTATTCCTACCCGTCTGGCTCACAGTCGTGCCGGCGTGGTGCGCAAACCCGTCCGCAAACAGAACGAACTCACGGAACCGGCCGACGCCAGGTCGTTCGTGCTGCTTCCCGCCAATGCCAAACGCCTCTATAGGGATCTGATCGACAAGCAGCCCGCCTTCACCAAGGCCTCTGAGGAATCAGGCTATAACAAATACTTCGAGGGCGAGAACAAGAAACTTGGCATCATCACCACAGGCATAGCATACAACTACTTGATGGAGAACTTCCAAGGCGGAAAATGCCCTTATCCAGTGGTCAAGATCACGCAATATCCGTTGCCATATAACATGATCAACAAGCTGTATGACGAAGTCGATGAGATCCTCGTTCTTGAAGACGGCCAGCCGTTTGTTGAAGAGCTGATCAAAGGCTTCCTCGGCAAAGGCAAGAAGGTCATGGGCCGTCTGGACGAGACCATCCGTCGCGATGGCGAGCTGAACGCCGAGAAGGTGGCCAAGGCATTGGGCATGAAAGCCGATGCAGGACTTGCCATCCCCGAAGTGGTCACCAACCGTCCTCCGGCGCTCTGCCAAGGTTGCCCCCACGTGGATAGCTATAACGCCCTCAACGCGGTGATGGCCAACCATAAGGGTGGCAAGGTGTTTGGCGACATCGGCTGCTACACCTTGGGATTCAACATGGGCGCCATCCAAACCACCGTGTGCATGGGCGCTTCCATCACCATGGCCAAAGGCGCTTCTGAAGTGGGCATCTTCCCAGCTGTGGCAGTCATCGGCGACGGCACCTTCGGACATAGCGGCATGACAGGCCTGCTCGACTGCGTCAATGAGAAAGCCAACGTGGTGGTCATGATTCTCGACAACGACATCACGGCCATGACGGGAGGTCAGCCATCATCGGCCAACAACAAGATCCGCCAGATCTGCGAAGGTCTTGGCGTGGCTCCTGAACATATCCGCGACATCATCCCGCTGCCAAAGAACCACGAGGAGAACGTAAGGATCATCGAGGAAGAGGTCAACTACAACGGCGTCTCCGTCATCATCCCTCACCGTACCTGCCTCGTCGAACTCAAAAAGCATCTAAAGAAGTAATCTTGAAATCTTTGAATCTTTAAATCTTGAAATCATGAAAAAAGATATCGTACTCTGCGGCGTGGGCGGCGACGGCATCGTCTCCGTGGCCAAAATCATCTCGGATGCCGCATTGAATATGGGCCTTAACCTCAAACAGTCTGAAATTCACGGCATGTCGCAACGTGGCGGATCGGTTTTCTCGCACTTGAGACTGTCAAGCGACGAGATCTTCGCCGATGTCATCCCCGAAGGCCATGCCGACATCATCCTCTCCAGCGAGCCGATGGAAGCCTTACGCTACCTGCCTTGGCTGGCCAAGGACGGATGGATCATCACCAACAACGAGCCTTTTGTCAACATCAAGAACTATCCTGACATGGAGAAGGTGAACGCGGAGTTGGGCAAGATCAAGAACGTGGTCAGCTTCAACGCCTCGGAGATTGCCAAGGCCATCAAGGCGCGTTCCAACATGGTGCTTCTGGGCGCCACAGTGCCCTATCTCGGCATCAAGTTGCAAAAAGTCGAGGAGGCCATTACCCATATCTTCGGCAACAAAGGCGCCGAAGTCGTTGAGGTGAACATGAAGGCGCTCCATGCCGGCTACGAACAGGCAACGAAACAATGATGAAACGCATCCATTGGAGAAGGGTATTGCTCTTCCTTGTCCTGCCAATCGTTTTGATTGTGCTGTTGACAGTCTATCTTTGCCGATCCTGTGAACATCGAGGCGAGCCAGGTTATGAAGACGGAATGGTCGACACCTTGGTCGCGGAACCGACATATCTCTATGGGATCTGCATCGATTCTATGTATGTGGAGGAGGGCCAGATCGAACCCGGTCAGTTCCTTTCCACCTTGTTTGCCTCCAATCATATCGAACCAGCTGTCACAGAACATATCGCGCATCATCATAAAGATGTGTTTGACGTGAGCAAGATCAGGGCGGGGAACCGCTATTATTTCCTTTTCACCAACGATACGCTCGAAACCCCTGTCTTTTGGATCTATGAGATCGACAGGCGCAACTATGCCTTGTTCAGCCTCACCGACTCCTTGACGGCATGGCGTTTTCAGAAGGAGATGGAGGTAAAGATGGCCAGGACTTCAGGCGTGATCAAGTCGTCGCTTTGGAACGCCGTCATCGAGAACGGTGGCGATGCCAACTTGGCGGTGCATCTTTCAGATGTGTATGCCTGGACCATCGACTTCTTTGGCATCCGAGAAGGCGACTCGTTTGATGTGGTATATGACCGTCAGTATATCGACGGCAGTCCAGTGGGCATGGGCGAGGTGATGTTTTGCAATTTCGTCCATTTGGGCGACACCATCCGCGCCATCGCATACGAACAAGACGGGTTGCTGGGCTTCTATAACGAGAAAGGAGAGAACCTGAGGAAGGCTTTCCTAAAGGCTCCGTTGAACTACCGGCGCATCAGTTCCACATTCTCCAACAGCCGCTTCCATCCGGTCTTCAAGTACTACCGTCCCCATCATGGCGTGGACTATGCGGCTCCTGCAGGAACTCCTGTGAGTAGCATCGGCGATGGCGTGGTGATCAAGAAAGCCTATCAGGCCAATGGCGCCGGTTACTATCTCAAGATACGGCATAACGACACCTATACCACCAGCTACATGCATCTGAAGGGCTATGCGAAAGGCATTGCCGAGGGTGTGCGTGTGAAACAAGGACAGGTGATCGGATATGTGGGGAGTACAGGGGCTTCAACAGGACCGCATCTCGACTTTCGTGTGTTCAAAAACGGTAACCCCGTGGATCCGCTCAAGTTGGAGTCACCTCCGGCAAATCCTATCAAGGCATCGGAAAAAGAACACTTCCAAAAAGTGGCGGACTATTGGCTGAAGGTGATGCAAAGCCCAGAGGTGCCTGAGCCTTATCAGGAAGAGGAACCGGAGCAGCCGCTTGACAGCTGTTCAATGGATCAAGGAATCAATCCGACGGCTCCTCTTTCTTGATCTTGATCTTCTTTTTGACTCGAATGGGTGCGATGATCAACACCATCAGCACTTCCAATGCGTATTTTAGCCAGGGATGGATACCTGACGTCCATAGCTGGAAGGCGATCAACAGCAGCGAGGCGGTGACGAAGATGGCCTTGCCATAAACTCTCTTGCGGAAAATCTGAATAAGACTAAACACCAACAAGCTGGAAAGCACGAACTCTACGATGAGGAACACGAAGTCCTTCGACTGGCTTTCCTGCGCCAGTTGGTCGCCATAATAATAGGAATCGATGGAGTAGTGATACAGTACCAAGGTCAGGATTTCATACAGGAACATCATGCCATAGTAGGTGATGGCAAAGGTGGCTGCCAGTTTCATCGCCAGAGTAAGCTCGGGCTTGAGGTCGAATATCTTTCCTTCGGGTGCCATGGGTCTTACTCTGGTTGATTGTTCTGCGCACTGGTCATCTCAATCCTTTTGAAGAACAGGTGATAGATAAAGATGAGCAGGATGGTCATCAGGAACTCGTTGAAGAATGGGTTCTGTGGCTGTTTGGAATAGAGGAACACAACCTCGGCGACGAGAATCAGCATTTGTGAGATGCTATAGATATGAAATCCGATTCGTTGAAGCTTGAACATCCTCAAGACACCTATCAGAGAGGCCACATAGAGAAGGCAGATAAGGATAAAATAGACGGGGTTGACCGAGAGTTGGACGGTCAGGTTGTCCATCATGGTTTCCATCATAGAGGTGTCAACGCCTGGCATGGTAGTTTGAAACATGGTCTCCAAGTCACCGTCCTCCAACAGCTCTTTCAAAGTGGGTAGGAAGAGATAGATGAAGAAGGAACTGAAGATCTGCAGCAAGGCGTTGAGCAACGACAGCACCAGCAGAATGGTCATTCCGACAGGCCTCTTGATCGGTGTTTGAGTGGGATCGTTCATGGCGATCATTGGTTCTTCAATACGTCGAATGCCAACGGGTATTGCTGAATAAACTGCACGCTCTTGGCGATTTCTGTGTACATCACCTTGTCAACACGCACAAACTCCACGGATTTGCGATACTCGGCAACGAACTTCTCGATGGTCTTGGATGATTTCAGCGGGCGGCGGAACTCCAAGGCTTGTGCGGCGTTGAGCAACTCGATGGCAAGTACGCGTTCCAGGTTCTCAGCCACTCTCAAGGCCTTGGTGGCGGCGTTGGCGCCCATGCTGACGTGATCCTCTTGGCCTTGCGACGACTCGATGCTGTCAACCGAAGCAGGGGTGCAGAGCTGCTTGCTTTGGCTGACGATGCTGGCAGCGGCGTATTGTGGGATCATGAAACCAGAGTTGAGGCCGGGTTCCGCGACGAGGAATGAAGGCAGGTCGCGCTTGCCACTGATAAGTTGGTAGATGCGGCGTTCGCTGATGTTGCCCAGTTCAGCCAAAGCGATGGCAAGGAAGTCCAGAGTGATGGCCAAAGGCTGTCCGTGGAAGTTGCCGGCAGAGATGACGAGGTCCTCGTCGGGGAAGATGGTCGGGTTGTCGGTGACGGCGTTGATCTCTTCGCTGAACACGGAGGCCACGTAGTCGATGGCGTCTTTGGAGGCACCGTGTACCTGTGGCATGCAACGGAAGGAGTAGGGATCCTGGACGTGTTTCTTCTCCCGGGCGATGAGTTGGCTACCCTTGGTGAACTCGCGCACACGCTTGGCGGTGACGATTTGTCCGTTGTGGTGGCGGATCTGATGCACCTGATCGAAGAAAGGCTCGATGCGGCCGTCGAAGGCTTCCAAGGAGACGCAGCCGATGAGGTCGGCGAGATAGCTCAGGCGGAAGGCTTTCAGCAACACGTAGGTGCCGTAGCTGCTCATGAACTGGGTGCCGTTGAGCAGGGCTAAGCCTTCTTTCGACTGGAGGGTGATAGGCTCCCAGCCGAACTTGTCGAGGACTTTCTGGGTAGGGACGATCTTGCCTTTGTAATGGACTTCGCCCAAGCCCAACAAGGGAAGCATCAGGTTGGCCAGGGGAGCGAGGTCGCCGGAGGCGCCGAGCGATCCCTGGTTGTAAACCACTGGCAATACGCCGTTGTTGAAGAAGTCGATCAAACGCTGTACGGTGACCACCTGAACGCCGGAATTGCCGTAGCTGAGGCTTTGCACCTTTAATAACAGCATGATACGGATGATCTCCTCAGGCACCATCTCACCTGTGCCGCAGGCGTGCGACATGACAAGGTTCTTCTGCAAGGTGCTCAGGTCTTCTTTCGAGATGCTGTGGTCGCACAAAGAGCCGAATCCGGTGGTGACGCCGTAGATGGGCTTTTCGGGATTCTCCATCTTCTTGTCGAGGTAGTCGCGGCAATGTTGGATGCGTTGGATGGCGTTGTCTGACAAAGCCAATTTGTAACCATTGGTGATTATTTCATTTACCTGTTTGAAGGTCAGTTCTTTGGATGAAATGTAATGGGTTTTCATTATGTTGAGTTGTTTATTTGTTGATCTGTTGAATTGTTGAAACGAGGCGATTGGCTTCCATGGTTTCTTGTCTGCCTTCCTTCATCCATTTGACGGTGAAGGTCTGCTCGTTCATCTCGGTTTCGCCGGCGATGACCACGATGGGGATGTTGCGCTGGTCGGCGTATTTCATCTGTTTCTGGATCTTGGCGGCATCGGGATAGATCTCCGCGTTGACACCGTGCTTGCGCATTTGGTTCAGATACTTCAGGCAATAGCGCTCTTCGTCCTTCCCGAAGTTGAGGAAGATCACCTTGGTGCTTTCCGACATGGTCTCGGGGAACAGTTTCAGGCCTTCCAACACGTCATAGATGCGGTCGGCACCGAAGCTGATGCCAACGCCTGATACGTTGGGAAGACCGAAAATACCAGTGAGGTTGTCGTATCGGCCGCCGCCTGAGATGCTGCCCATCGGGAAGTCCTTGGCCTTCACCTCGAAGATGGCGCCGGTGTAGTAGTTCAGGCCTCTGGCCAAGGTGAGGTCAAGCTCGGTGTCGATACATAACTCCATGTCGTCGATATAGTCGAACAAAGTCTCCAACTCCTCGATGCCTTTTTGGCCCACTTCGTTGTCGAGCATGGGTTTCAGCTGTGCCAGTTTCTCTCGGGTATTGCCTTTCATGAAGAGGATGGGCTGGAGTTTCCCGATGGCTTCAGGCTCCAAGCCTTTCTCGGCCAGTTCGGCATTGACGGCGTCAATGCCGATCTTGTCGAGTTTGTCGATGGCCACGGTGATGTCAACCAACGCGTCTGATTTTCCGATATACTCGGCGATGCCGGCCAACACCTTGCGGTTGTTGATCTTCAAGATGACGTTGATCTTCAAATCATTGAAGACATCATTCACGATGCTGACCAGTTCGGCTTCGTTGAGCAGGGAGTTGCTTCCGATGATATCGACATCGCATTGATAGAACTCACGGTAACGGCCTTTCTGGGGACGGTCGGCACGCCAAACGGGTTGGATCTGATAGCGCTTGAAGGGGAAGGCGATCTGGTCGCGATACATGGTGACGAAACGGGCGAAGGGCACCGTCAAGTCATAGCGTAGGCCTTTCTCGCTGATCTTGCTTGCCAGTTTCAGGGAGTCGAACGGCTCGCCGTTTTGTTCCACGCCTGAAAGGAAATCTCCCGAGTTCAGGATGCGGAAGAGGAGCTTGTCGCCTTCCTCGCCGTACTTGCCGAGCAGGGTGCTGAGGTTCTCCATCGAAGGGGTCTCGATGGGGAGGAAACCGTAGCGTTTGAAGACTGACTTGATGGTATCGAAGATATAGTTGCGGCGCACCATGACCTCTGGAAGGAAGTCGCGTGTGCCTTTTGGAATCGAAGGTTTTTGTGCCATGGGTTGATGATTGTTATTTCAGTTCGAATGATTCACCAGGTTCGGGAATGACCACGTTGTCCCAGCCTTCTTTTCTCAAAACGCGTTTGTAATACTGCAGGGCGTCGGGATCGCCGTGGACCAGGAAGGTCTTCTTGATCTTGGAAGGATCCTGGCATTTCAGATAATCGACCAACTCCTTGTAGTCGCCATGTCCGCTGAATGCATCGATGGAGTAGATGTCGGCGGCCACCGTGTATTCGTTGCCGAAGATGGAGATGGTGCTGGGTCGCGGTTCGGCCAACAGCCTTGCGCCCAAAGTCTCGGGTGAGCAATAGCCGATGGCAAGGATGGTGTTTTTCGGGTTGGAAATGCTGTTGGCGATATGATGCTTGATGCGGCCGGCTTCCATCATGCCTGATGCGGAGATGATGATGCAGGGCTCTTTCCTGGCATTCAGCGTCTTCGACTCGTTTACGTCGCGGATGAAAGTGAGGCTGTTGAAGCCGAATGGGTCGGGATCGTATTCAATGACGTTTTTCACGTCGTCGTTGAACAAGTTGAGGTGCATACGGAAGATCTCAGTGGCATTGACGGCGAGAGGGCTATCGACGAATACTGGGATCTTCTCAGGAAGTTTCCCCTCGTTGTAAAAGTTGTTCAGCAGATAGACGATTTCTTGGGTGCGGCTTACTGCAAAAGACGGGATGATCAACTTGCCGCGTTTTTCCACGCAGGTGTTGTAGATGATGTCCAACAGCTGTCGCTCGGCATTGCTTCTGTCGCTATGGAGCCGGTTTCCGTAAGTGGCTTCGGTGATGAGATAGTCGCAATGGGGGAAGGGTTCTGGTGAACGGAGCAGGTAGTTGTATTCACGCCCGATGTCGCCCGTATAGGCGATGCGTGTCATCTCACCGCCTTCATCGATTTCGATGGTGGCACAGCCGCTGCCAAGCAGATGGCCGGTGTTGTTGAACTTGACTTTGATGTTGTTGTCAAGATAGATATAGCGGTTATAGGCAACGCTGATGAAGAGTTCCATACAGGCACGCGCATCCTGTTCCGTGTAGATGGGTTCCAAGGCGGGGAGGCCTTGACGGCGACGCTTCTTGTTGAACCACTCCATATCGTTTTCTTGGATGAAACCGCTGTCGGGCAACATGATGTTGCAAAGATCTCTGGTGGCATCGGTGCAGACCACCTCACCCCTGAACCCGAGTTTGTAGAAATATGGGATCAGACCGCAATGGTCGATGTGGGCATGGGTTAGGATGATATAATCGATCTCCTTGGGATCCACCATGATGTTTCTGTTGGCTGCATCGGTTTCCAATCCTTTGCCTTGAAACATACCGCAGTCCAACAAGATCTTCTTGCCATGGTCTGTGGTGATCAGATGTTTGCTTCCCGTCACTTCTTGGGCGGCGCCGATAAATTTGATTTTCATACCATGAAACTTTATCAAGTACAAAAATAGATAAAAATGCTTATTCTACGATGACTTTCTTCACGCTGATGCCTTGTTCCGATTGAATCATGATCATGTAAAGGCCATTCCCGAATGGAGCTAGGTCCAGACTGAGGCGTTCGTCTTTCATGATAGAGCAGTATATGGTTTGTCCGAGGCTGTTGAGGATGCGGATTTCACTGTCCTTGGCGGCGTTGACCGTGATGTTGCCATGGGTCGGGTTGGGATAGACCTCCATGCCACGGCTTTCTTCGCCAATACCAGTGACTAGCACTGCGAGGATCTCGGAATAGCATTCGATGTCGTTGCCATAGTTGGCTCCGATCATATAGTAATATTCGCCTGGGAGCACATACTCATCGGCATATTCGTAATGGTAGTTAAAGGGTACATTCACCTGCGAAGCAATGATTTCCAGATGGTCGGGATCAGTACCACGGTAGATGTAGTAGCGGTTTAGGCTCATGTTGACGCTTGCATCTTTCTCCCAGATCAGGCGCGTGCCGAATTCATCGTCATTCCAGTAATAGAAAGCCTGGAAGTTCTTGGGTGGGATGCAGGTGCTGATTTCTACGCAAGCAGTTTCTGAAGCAGGTGATTCTACGCCTTGGAACACAGCGGTCACGGTAAAACAATGGTTGCCGTTTTCGAGGGTGGTAGAGGTGTATTGCGTCTCGGTGAGATTGGATGCTGCCAATGTATTGTTGTGATAGACATTGTAATAGTCGGCTTGTGAAACGGGTTCCCAAGTGAGTGTTACGATGTTGTCGGCATCAGGGACAAGGTTGGCTGTAAGTCCGACAGGTTGGGTTATGACTTGCACGGTGGTCTCGGCGGTCGCAGTTTCGCCGTTGCCACTTACTGTGATGGTATAAGTTGTTGTGGTCAATGGAGTGGCCATGGTTGTTGCTGCGTGTGGGTTGCTCAGTCCCGCTATCGGTGTCCATGAGTAGGTGAGGTTGCTTCCTCCAGTGACGGTGGCAGTAAGTGTCGTGCTGGATCCCGAGGGGATGACAGCGGGATTTGCATTGGCAGTGACGCTAAGTGGGGCGGTAACGGTTGCTGCGGAGGCATTTGACTTCGGCGATTCGATGCCTTGATACACAGTGACGATGCGATAGGAATAAGATCCTGGGTTGAGGTTGCTGTCGGTGTAACTGGTCTCCGTGAGGTTCTGGGCAATCAAGACACTGTTGCGATACACTTTATAGGAATCGGCAGGGTTGGCGGCATCCCATTGCAGCTGGATGCTGTTGCCCGTTGCTGTGGCGGTCACGTTGTTCGGAGGACAGACTACGGTGATGGTGCACGAATCAGCTGAGCTGTGGGATCCACTAACGACGTTGCAAGTGTAGGTGGTGGTCGTTGTAGGGGTTGCTATGGGCGATTGGACATTGCTTTGACTTAGGCTTTCGGAGGGGCTCCAGCTATAGGTGAAGTACCAGTTTCCTCCTGTGGCTTGGGCGTTCAGCGTGGCGGAAGCACCCTTGGCGATGATGTTCGAACTGGCGGTAACGTTGACCTCGACAGGTCCTTCATCGCCTCCAGAAACGATATTGACAGTACCAATATAGGTGATCTTGTTGTAGCCGAAGACCGTGAGGGTGGCTTGGGCTATTTGGGTGGGCGTTTCGAATTCGATGGTGGCAGTGCCATTGGCGATGACGGCCGAACCCATAATCTCTCCGTTGAGAGTGAGGGTGGCCCTGGCGCCGTCGCCATTGGTTGCGTTGACCACAAAGCTGGTGGCGCCGATTGGAAGTGCTGGTGCATGGCTGATACCCATGTCTGCAGGGACATCGTTGCGGAGGGTCAGCGTGGGGTCGCCAAAGAGGATCCAGCACATGTAGGTGCCCATGGCCGCACTGTTGTTGGCGCCATATTGGTCGATGATCTTCATGTTACCATCGAAGGAGGTGCCTCCGAGGGTTCGTTTGATGTGGTTTTGATAGCTCTCCACCAGGACATCGACCATCTCGTCCTGACCATACATCGGAGGCACCCAGGGCTGGGAGATGTACGAGAACATGCCGCCGATGGCTCCAGTGGGTTGGTTGACGTCATTGCTATTATTGGCTCTCAGCCATGTTTCTCCAAAACAAGGTTGACTGTGGTCGTACTTGCCGTTCAGACATGCCACCGACCAAACGATGGGCCATTTGTTTACGTTGGTCAAAGCGTTGACGTGGCTGTTGTTATAGCTGAAGACACCCCAACCGGTTTCGTTCCCGTGGTTGCAATAGTTGATGATGCTGACACCGTTGTTGATGTGTTGGCTCAGGGTAGTTGCACTGGAGCTGGTACCGCTAACATTCTGATAGTCTCTGTAAACTTCGGTATAATGGTATCCAAGCAGGTCGGTCTTGATGTTGTCGATATGCTGCCAGTCGTCCTCATTATAGTGTCCGCCATTTCCAGCAACAGTGGCGACACCTGTGCCGTAGGTGAGCCAAGTGTCGTTGGCATTCAGATCTCTTTCGTAGGTGATCACCTTGTTGACCTGGGTGGTGACATGGCTGGTGTTTTCAGCGGAGAAACGGCCAACGATGACATCGTTGTAAAAGTCGTTGCCAGCCACTTGACCGTACCAGTTGTCGGAACGTCCGCTATAGCCTCCGTTATAGGCATAATAACCTTGGATCTGGGCATTGTCGCCTACCAATAGGATGTGGGCAATGCTGTTGTCGTTGTCGTATTGGGTTTGAATGTAGTTTTTGAGGGATTCGCTGTTGGCACCAGCGACGCTCGTACCCACCATAGTGGTAGGGATGCCGATTTGTTTTTTCCAGTTGACGTAGGGCTCCATGGCCGACATGAAGGCGTCGTGGCAGATGATGAGCAACTTGCCGGTCTCGTTGACGGGGGAGTATCTATTTAGGGCCGCTTGATAGTTGATGAAGCGGCTGTTGTACATGGCACTGAATTCAGGATCCAACTTTATGGTGCTTGATTTGCGGTTGAAGGTATTCTCGCCATTGGCACGGTCGCTATACATCTCGACAGTGAGGTCGTAGTAAACACGTAATGTCTTGCTTATGGGGTTATAGGCGAAGGGATGGATCACCATGTTCTGGCCACGGAAATCGCGTAAAATATAGGGATCGTACAAGCCAACTTGCTCAGAGGGAAAGAAGGCGTCGGTGGAATAGGCGGTTCCAAAGGTGTAGGGCACATCATCTGGATCAATCTGGCGGCTGAAATCTCCTTTGGAAGGGGCGACTTCCATTGGATAATCAACATGATGTTCATTGACGACTCGGATGGCATAGTGCTGTTGGTCTCCAATAATGGTGGGGATTGCGATTATAGGGAGGTTGGGTTCTCCTGCTTCGGCCGTGCTGACGGCTTTGGGCATGGAGATGAGATTGGAAGCACCTCGTGGGGTGTTGACTTCGTAGGTATAGAAACCAGGCACTTGGAGATGAATGGTGATGTTGGATTCTGAGGACGAGATCAGAGAGGTTTGGAAGCCGGAAGGCGCATTGCTGGTGATAGCGTTCCACGACTGGCTTATGCCAGTTAAGGCTGCCAATACCATGAGAGCGGTAAACAGAGTCTTTTTCATGATGATGAGTTGTTGTTTAAAGCCGCAAAGATAGGAATATTTCATGAATAAAAAAAGGGCCGCAATAGCGGCCCTTTAAAAGAGGATCGAAAAGCCAATGGATTATTTCACAATGACTTTCTGGATGTCGGTGTTGACGCCATCGTTCAGGTGGAGGAGGTAGATGCCCTTTGCAAGGCTGCTCAAGTTGAGCATCTGCTCACCGTTGGCATGTCCATTCATCACCTGCTGACCAAAGCTGTTGTACAACGAATAGGTGTATTCGCCAACAAATTCAATGTGTAAGTTGCTTTCCGTCGGGTTCGGGTACACGCGGAAACTCTCGCTGTTTTCGCCGATTCCGAGGTAGCTGAGCACGTTGACGGTCACAAATGAAGGCTGTGATACATTGCCGTCTTCATCTTTGGCAATGACGCAGTATGTGTAAACGCCGTGTTCAACGGTCTCGCTGAAGCCGTTCTCAATTAGGTCAGTGGCGATTTCTTCACCATTGCGGAAGACACTGTAGGAAATAGCTCTTTCCATAGCGGTCCAGCTAATGATGACTTCATTGTCGATCACTTCAGCAACAAGGTTTTCAACGCCGTTGTTGGCCGTACTGATGCTGCTGGCTGGCATTTGGATGTTGTCAATCCATGCGCAGTCGCTACCGCTACTGACGCTATAGTCTTTTTCGTACTTCCATTTGAGGGTGTGTTGACCAGTAGTAATGGGGAAACTGACCTGACTCCAATCAAGGCTGCCTGACCATGAACCCATCTCGATGCCGTCAATGTAGAAGTAAAGCTTGTCATAGTTGGATTCGGAGGAAACCTTTCTAAAGAAGCTGATCTCATCGTCAGTAGGGATGTTGACGGTCACTTTCATTGTAGTGCTGCTTGAGTGGCTGATGGCACCTGACTTGGCGCAATAGCTGCCTTCATAGGCGTTGCTGGAGTCAATGGTCCAGGACTGACCCTCAAAGCTCCAGTCGAATGCGGAGAAATTGCCGGTCTCGAAACCTTCCATGATATTGCCAACGCTGATGACGGTGGTGCCACTAACTGAATAGAAGTCGGCGTTGAGGAGATAAGAAACCTCAAAGCAGCTTCCTTCCTCTACGTTTTCAGCGATTGTGATCGGAACTTCGAAGACGATGGATTCCTGAGCGGGGATGGATTCAAACTCAAAAGAGGCGTTGGGTATGGTGAGCTCAGGAGCGCAGCTGAAGAGATTAAACATTCCAGCAGGAGCATCGCAGTGACCGTTGTTAGCGAATTGCAACTTGACGATGCCTTCGTGTTGGCCGAGTAAGTCGCCTTCCAAAACCATTTGCACAAACTCAACGGTAGGAGCGTTGACATTGACGTTGAAGTTGGAATTCCAAACATCGTCGCCCGCTGTCATGTCAAGTGCGAAGTTGATCTTGGTTCCGTCGGGAATATTGTTGGAGATCTTGAAACGGAAGATGTCATCGATGGAAATGGTGGCTCCTTCAGCCAAGCTAGCGATGGTAGCTGTGTTGTTGAGGATCTCGGTGATATATTCGGATTCAGTGCTCAAAGTAACTGTCACGTCGTTGACGGTTTCCACACCGACGTTTTTCACTTGGACATTGACAGAGCCTTCTTCACCAAAGTTGAATGATCCGGTCTCCGTGTTGACTTGGAAGTCGTCAAGCACGAGGTATGGACCTTCGGCAGGAACAATCTCAATTTCTCCCCTATAGGTGACCTTATTGAAGCCGAGGATCGTGAGATCGGCCACACCTACGTTGCTTAGTCCAGGGAAGCTGAGGGTGGCGGTGCCATCCACGATTTTCGATGAAGCAAGCATCTCGCCGTTTATGGAGAGGGTGGCGATGCCGTATTCAACATCGGCATTGACGATGAGTTCAGACATGCCAAGCATCAACACGGATGGATTGGTCGAGACGTTCATCTCGGTCGGGATGGCTGTTCTCAACATCATTGATGGGTCACCGAAGAGAAGCCATGAGTTGAATGTCTGATAAGCGTCATTGGGCGCCATGTCAAGAACATACATGCTTCCGTTCAATGAAGCACCGCCGAAAGTGTGGTTGAACTGGTCAACACTGCGCCATCCTGTCAAGATGTCAACCATCTCGTCCTGGCCGTACATTGGCGGGATCCATGGTTGTGAAACGAAGGAGAACATGCCACCGACGGCACCTGTAGGAGCACCAGTAGCATTGTTCTTGGCGCGAAGCCATGACTCAGCGAAGCATGTGCCAACGTCGAACTTGCCATTCAAGCAAGCCACTGACCAAACAATAGGCAACTTGTAGTCATTGGTCAAAGCAGCGACATTGCTGGTGCTGTAGTTGGCCACACCCCAGCTGGTCTCTGAACCATGGTTGCAGTAGTTGATGATGCTGATACCTTCGTTGATGGTACCGCTGATGGTCGTGGTGCTAGCGTCACCACCGCTGCCACCGTGATGCTCTGTAATAGTCGTATAGGTGTAGTGCAAAAGGGTATCACGGATGCGGTCGATGTGCTGATAGTCATCTTCGCCATAGTGGCCGCTACCGGCACCGTAATAACCGATACCCATGCCTTTGTCGCCCCAAGTGGCATCCCCAGTGACATCACGTTCAAAGTAGATGATCTTGCTGACTTGCAAATCAGCATCTGATGCATTCGACACAGAGAGACGGCCGACTAACACTTCCAGATAGTCATCATTGCCTTCCAGTTTTCCGATGTAGTTATCGGAAAACACTGTGCCACCGGAACCAGAACCCATGTTTTTAGGTGTGAGATCATTGTATTCGCCAACGATGAGTACATACTCCAGGTTGTGGGCGGGATCGTTATAGAAGTTGCTAACGTAGTTCTTGACGTTTTCGATGTTATTACCACCGGCAGTAGAGAGGCTTACCAATGTGGTTGGACGACCAGACTGGTTTTTCCACTCCACCAAGGGCTGTAAATTGCTCATGTAAGGATCTGCGCAGATGATAAGCAGTTCACCGAAATCCTCGTCAAAGGTGTACTTGGCGCCTGTCTCACCGAAATTGATGAAACGACGTGCATACTGAGCCTTGTTTTCCGGATCGATCTTGATAGTGTTGCTTCTGCGGTTGACCTTCTGGTTCGCACCGTTGTCGCTCACCTTCTTCATTTCGATGGTCAGGTTGTCATAGACACGCAGAACATGGGTCTGAGGGTTGTAGGCAAAGGGGCGGACCATGATGTTTTGACCACGGAAGTCGCGCAAAATGTAAGGTGCTTCCAAATAGGCTTGAGTAGCTGGCCAGAATGCATCTTGCTTGTACATTTCGCCATAGGTGAAAGGCACATCGGCAAGGTTGACCTGACGGCTGATATTGCCTTTTGATGGTGCGATCTCAATGTCAGGATAATCGGTGTATTGTGCGTCAATGACGCTGACGGTCATTTCTGCCCTGTCGCCAATGATGACTGGGACGGGTAGCATCGGCAGGTCTGGGGCACCGGCTTCGAGAATGGAAGCCATTTTGGGGACATTGACGACGAACTGGTCGCCTTGAGGAGTCTGAACCTTATTGGTGGAAAAACCATTGAGATCGACTTGAACGACGGTGCGATCCTCCGAACTGAAGATCAGCTTTGTGGAGGGAGCTTTCTGTGCAAACCCACTTCCCACAAGGAAGAGGGCTAACAGGAGCATTAAGTTTTTCTTCATTTTACTTGCTTGGTTTTATTTCAGTACTATTATTCAACAGTAATTTTTTGGATGGTAGTATGAGTGCCAGTGGTGATACGGAGCACATAAATGCCCTTGGCAAAACCGTTGACATTGAGTTGTTGCTGTCCGGAGGCGCTGCCAGAGAGGACTTTCTGACCCATATTGTTGAACAGGTCATATTGGAAGTCGGCATTGACGCGGAGGTTGAGCGTGCTTTGGACAGGGTTGGGGTAAACGATGATGTCGATGATCTCTTCTTCGACGTCGTCATACACAACATCCACTGTAACAAAGGAAGGTGAGGAGGCGTGGCCTTCATCATCCTTGGCGATGACGCAGTAGTTATAGATGCCTTCGGGCAGGGTCTCGGTGAAGGTGTTTTCGCTTGTAATGGCAATTTCTTCGCCATCGCGCTTCACTGTGAAGGAAGCAGCTTCGGGCATTTCGTCCCAAGTCAAGGTGACATCAAAGTCTTGAACGGTGGCTTCCAGTCCAGTGACAGGACTCAAGGCCAAGGTGACATGGGTGGGTGGGAAGGTGATGTTGTCAATCCAAGCGCAGTCGCTGCCGCTACTCACGGAATAGTCTTTTTGATATGACCATTTGAAGGTATGAGTGCCAACACTGATAGGATAGGTCTGTAAGCTCCAAGCTTGATCACCAGACCAGTTGGCTTTCTCAATATTGTCAATGTAGAAGAACAGTTTGTCGTAGCTGCTCTCTGAAGACACTTTCCTATAGAAGGAGACTTCTCCATCGGCAAGGACGTCAACCGTCAAGATGAGGTCGCTGGATTGGCTGTGGCTGATCGTGCCCGACTTGGCGCAATAAGTGCCGTCGTAAGCGTCAGTATTGACGATGGTCCATGCAGCGGTGCCGCCGCTTGTCCATGGGAACATGTTGAAATCGCCAGACTCAAAGCTTTCAGCGATGTAACCGACGGTAACGATATAGGTGCCGTTGGCGCTATAGTGGCCGCTGGTGAGGAGGTAGCCGAGCTCGTAGGTGGAACCGTTTTCCACGTCTTCAGCAACGGCGATGTTGACCTCAAAGATTTTGGTGCGGCCAGCAGGGAACGTGTCGATAACGATGGAGTTGTCGAGCACAGTGACGTCCTGTGAGCTGCTGAAGAGTTCGAAAACAGCATTGTAGGCATCGGCTCCGCCGTTATTGGTGATCTCAAATGTGACGACACTGTTCTCGCCAGGAACGAGTTCGGTATTGACGATGCTTTCAACATTGAACTCGGGAGCTAAGGCAGTCACGTTGAACTTGCTTTCCCAAGTGTCCTCGCCGTCGGTGCAGGTGACAAAGAACTGGATCTTTTCGTTGTTGGGGACATTCACTGCGACGTCGAAGCTGAAAGTGTCTTCGATGACATAGCTATCGTCGGCAGGAAGGGTCTCGATGACGGCTTCGTTGTTGACGAAGGTGATGTATTCCGACTCCGTGCTGAGGGTGACGGTCACATTGTTAGCGGTTTCTGAACCAACGTTCTTAATGGTGACGTTCATGGGTACGTGAGAGCCATTGGTCACAGGATGTTGCACTTCATAGTTGTCGTAAGCAAGGTAGGCACCGTCCAAAGCGGCAGCGGGAATGACAGTGCGATACGGCACATGTTGCGGATGGGTCACGCAGATGTGGACATCGCCTCCACTGGTAATGGGGTTGATGGCAATGGCGGTGGTGCCAGTCTCATCAATCATGCCAGCGCCATAAATCACGCCGTCCATGGTGATGGCAGCGTATGAACCGGGAGCAGCCGTGATCTCATAGGAATCCACGCCGATGGGCAGGGTGGGCAGGTGGCTCACGTCATTCGGAGTGGGAGCGACACGATAAGGCAGGATGGAACCGTCGCCCAAGGTGTGGTAGGCTTGCCAGTCATACAGGGTGCTGATATGGAGGGTGTAGCCGAGAGCTTGAGCAGCGTTGCTGGCCAAGTTGCCAATAAATCTGATGGCGTCAACGGTGTTGTAAGCGTCATTGTCCCAGATGGCATCATAGCAGCCCATGGTGGTGATGGAGATATCAGGCATTTGGCCGTTGGCTTGGCTGGTGGCGCCTACACCGAAGTAGTAGTCGTTGAGCCAGTAGGTGGAGGGGCAGGAACCGATGTAGGCGTAAGCGGCCTTGTTCTCGGCGCGAACCATGGCTTCACCGAAGCAGGTGCTGCTGATACCCCAGTCGGCGGCCTCGCAGCAGTTACCCATGGCGAGGAAGTACTTGTGTTCGTTGGTCAGGTTGTTGACATCGCTGACAGTGAAACTCGGTCCAGCCCAGCTGGTGTTGCTGCCGTGGGCGGTGTAGTTCACGAAACCGACGCCAGTGTTCAGGTTGTTATAGCATCCAGTATAGGTGCCATGGCTGTATTCATACACGTTGTTGAAGCCGTGTTCGGTGTTGTAGTAGTAGTTGGTTGCGTACCAAATGGTGGGACGACCCACAGTGACACCCCAACCGCTGTCTTCACCGGCGATGAGCAGCACGTTGCTGAGGTAGCTCGGGTCGGGCATGGTGAGTTGCTCGTATTCGAGGGCTTTGTTCAGCATGGAGGTCATCTGAGCAACGTTTTCAGCGGGGAAACGGCTATGGAACATGTCGGAGAACTCGTCGCCGTCAACACTCGAGTAGTTGAGGTCGGTGACGCAGCTGGTAGCACTGCCAGTGCCTGATTCAGGAACCATATTCTTGTCGCCCATGATCATGAGGAAGGTGGGAGCGTCCTCATTGTACTTCTGCTGGATGAACGAGCGGATGGCCGAAGAGTTGGTGCCGATCTGGTCGGTGTAGTTCACATCGACATAGAAGCCCTTTTCAGTCTTCCAGTTAACCCATTCTTGAATGGTGGATTCAAATGCGCGGTTTGTGATGACCAGCATCTTGACGGGGTTCTGCCAAAGATCCGGGTGATCGTCGTAAACGTCACGGAGTTGCTTTTCGTTAAACATTGCCTTGTACACACCCGAGAAATAAGGGCTGAACGTCTTGGCAAATTCATTGTAAGCAACGGTCTTGTCGTATTCACCGAAATTCACCTCGACTTCGATGTTGTTGTAAACACGGATGAGGTTGTTGACTGCATCATACTGCACTGGGTTGATGGTCAAAGCGCCAACTTGGATGCCACGCATGGTGCCTTTGATTTCGAACAGGGCAATGGGATGCTCCACGAATCCGGCGGTGGTGTAGGCCTTGGCGTTGTATTCAAAGGGGAGATCACCAGGCTTTTGGTCCTTGCGAAGAGGAGTCTGCTGGGGATAGAGACTATGGATGCCATAGTCAGCAAGGTTGTAAACAGTGGTGCTATAGTTCTTCACCTTAACATTGACGTTGTTGGCACCGAACGGCACAGCAATCAGTTTGTTGGCGGCAGGCAATGTCGGGTCGCCAATGTTGCCTGAAGGATAGGCACCATCCATGGTGATGTTGGAAAACAATCCTTTTTCGGTGGAGACTTCTTCAGCAACGATGCTGCCGAATGAGAAAGTTGCAGTGAAACCATTGTCAGAGACATTCTCACACTGCTGAGCGGATTTGACACCGTTCAAGTCAATCCGGCCTTGTGCCGTGGCTTGAGCGCTGAACAGCATTCCCATGAACAGGAATGCGAAGAAAAGTAAGCTTACTTTTTTCATTGATGTTAGTTTTAATAATTGATAAATACTCTATAAAAATATTTAAATAAATCTTAAAATAAAATTCTGCCAAAAGAAAAAAGCCCAGTTTTCAAAAAACCAGGCTCCAAAAATACACATTTTTTTCGAAATAGCACCTATTAAAGGGAGGAAAATCGATTTTTTAACATATTTTATTTTAACATGGAACGATATATTTTCTCGGAACTCGCTATGTCAATGGCTTTTCGAATGGTCGGATCCTCGGCGAGAGTGACCTCGTAATACTGTTGCATCTCCCACACATTTCTTGCGATCAAAGCTTTGATCTGTAGTTTGATGTATTTCTCAGACCGTTTGTATTCCTCGTCGTTCCATTCCACCTTCTCGTTTTTAGCCAGTTTCTTTACCGCGTCGATCATCGCGTCGGTCACTTGGAAATCCTGGTTGTATTGCTTGAATTCCGGGAATTCGTTTTTGATTTGCTCACGGTTGGCCATGACATAATCGACAGTATATTTATTAAAGACTCCTTTCCGTACAAGGTTGGTGTAAAGCTTGCTGTTGAAGCTGGTATCGGCTGGCATGAAGATATCGGGCATAATGCCGCCGCCGCCATAAACGATGCGGCCTTTGTCGGTCTTGTATCGCAGCGAGTCGGGGAAGTGGATGCTGTCGGCATGGAAATACTCACCATGTTCAAGCCGCTTGGTCATCTCCTTGTAATAGTCTTCCGTGCCGCTTTCGTAGGGACGTTGGATGCATCGTCCAGTAGGGGTATGGTAACGGGCGGTGGTGAGGCGGATCATGGAGCCGTCGGGAAGGTTGAAGGGCCTTTGCACCAATCCTTTCCCGAAAGAACGCCGTCCGATGAGGACGCCGCGGTCGTGGTCTTGGACGGCTCCCGAAAGGATCTCGCTGGCAGAGGCGGAACCCTCGTCGATTAGGACGATGAGCCGGCCTTCCGTGTAAATACCCTTGTCAGTGCTCTTCCACTCCTGACGTGACGAGCGCAGCCCTTCCGTATAGACGATGAGTTGGTCGGCCTTCAGGAACTCATCGACCATGGCAATGGCCGTGTTCAGATAGCCGCCCGAGTTGCTCCTCAGGTCCAGAATCAGCGAATTCATTCCTTGGTCTTGCAGTTTCTGCATGGCAGCTTTGAATTCCTTGTCGGAGTCCTGCGCAAAACGATCCAACTTGATGTATCCCACCTTTTTCTCCATCATGAAAGCGGCATTGATACTGTTCAACGGGATCTTGTCGCGAGTGATCTCAAAGTCCATCAACTCGGGATCGTTGCCGCGTTTCACGCTGACAGTCACCTTGGTGCCTTTCTTGCCGCGCAGGTGTTGTTGTACGTATTCGTTGTCAATTTTCTTGCCAAAGGCATCTTCGCCGTCGATCTTGATGAACTGGTCGCCAGCCATGATGCCAACCTTCTCTGAGGGGCCGCCGGGGGTGGGGCCAATGACGGTGATGGTGTCGCGGATCAATTGAAAAGTCACGCCGATACCCTCGAAACTGCCCACCAACGGCTCATTGGCCTTCTCCACATCTTTCTTCGAGATGTAGGCGGAGTGGGGGTCGAGTTCTTTCAAGGCGGCGGTGATGGCATCTTCCACTACTTTCTCTGAATTGGCGGAGTCCACATAGAAGTTGTCAATCAGATATAGGGTAGTAGCAAATTTTTGGGCGTTTTGCTGTGCTTTCGAATGGGGTTGCTGTGCGTAAACGAAGACGGTTGCAAACAACAAAACGTTAGTAAGTAATAGCTTGATATTCATGTTTTTGTTATTATTGTCGAATGATTTCAAAAGTATTGTCTTCATTGAGTTTGATGATGGTGGAACTCTTGGGCTTCTCCATGACGTCGTGATAGAGTTGAACGGTATAATCGACGGATTGTTTCATCTCCTCGGTGATGTCGTTGTATGTCAATGCCGAAGGTTTTCCAGAGAGGTTGGCTGAAGTGGATGTGATAGGCTTTCCCAGGCGTCGGATGACCTCTTTGCAAAACTCATGGTTGACCACGCGGATGCATACGGTCTTGTCGGCCGAGATATTCCTTGCCAAGTTCTTGCTTTCCGCATAAACGATGCTCAGCGGACTTTTGGCTCCCTTGATCAGGTCGTATGCGATGATGGGCACGTTGACAACATAGTCTTTTAACCGTTCTACGGAGTCCACCAAGACGATGAGACTCTTGTTGGTGGGACGTTTTTTGACGGCATAGACCTTGTCACATGCCCTGCTGTTGGTGGCATCGCACCCCACGCCCCAGATGGTGTCGGTGGGATAAAGTATGGTCTTCCCTGCCTTCAGGAAGGAAACGGTGCGTTCTACTTCTTCTTCAAAAGGGACGGTCATGGCTTGTGTTGCTTTGCATTTTCTTGAAGCAAAATTACATATTTCCTTTGGTATGGAACGCAAAAAATGATTTATATTTGCATTTTTATTTGGATTAATAATGGGTAAGATTACGGGATTGGTCATCACGCTCAACGAGGAGAAAAACATTTGTGAATGCATCGAATCGTTGCGTCAGATCTGTGATGAGATTGTGGTGGTTGATTCATGCAGCCAAGACCGTACTGTGGAGTTGGCCGCTGCGATGGGGGCAAAGACGCTGGTGCAACCCTATCTTGGTGACGGTCCCCAGAAAAATGTGGGCATTGACTTGGCTTCCAACACCTGGGTGTTCAGTCTGGACGCCGATGAACGTGTCACTCCCGAGCTGGCCGAAGCCATCAGACAAATCGATCTTGACGCCACTCCATACGAGGCATTCGCTGTTCGCCGCCGCAACTACATAGGGAGTCGGTGGATCCGTTGCTGCCATTGGTATCCCAACTATTTGGTGCGTCTTTACCGTACCGACAAGACTCGTTATACCGATTCCAAGCAACATGCTGAAGTCCCTTCATCCAACAGCGGACGCATCAAGGCGGATATCCTCCATTATGCATACAACAATATCGGTGAGATGTTCACCAAGCAAGCCCATTCGTTCAGTTCAAGAAGTGCGAAAATCATCTATCAAAAAGGCAAGAAAGTGCATGGCATCACGCCTTTCCTGCATGGATTCGCGTCGTTTTTCCTGAACTATTTCGTCCGTGGTGGAATTTTTGGTGGGATCGATGGACTGTCCATCTCCTTGGCCATGTCGATGAATGCTTACCTTAAATATGCGAGAGTGCTTGAATATCAGCGCGATAAAAAAGTTCTTGAAGAAGAGGATTTTAATAAGGTATGGTGATTGGATTTGACGCGAAACGGGCTTTCTGCAACAATACGGGATTGGGAAACTATAGCCGTATGATTATCAGCGGTGTGGCCGAGCTGCATCCTGAGGTGCGTTGCCGTCTCTATACGCCCTATCGGGATGCTGCCTTCAAGACGTATTTCGACGCCTATCCCAATGTCACGGTGGTTGAGCCGGAAGTCCAGATTGGCAGCAACAGCATTTGGCGTTCGTATAGTGTCGCCAAGGTGATCCGTGATGATGGCGTTGACCTGTTTCATGGATTGAGCCATGAGTTGCCACATGGACTTCCTGCCGATTTGCCTGCGTTGGTGACGATGCATGATATGGCCGTGTGGCGATTCCCTCAGTTTTTTCCTTTGGTGGACAGGGCAGTTTACCGTAAAAAGCAAAAGGCAGCGTGCGACCGTGCCGACAGAATCATCGCTGTCAGCAAGCAGACGAAGAGCGACTTGGTTGAGATCCTTGGAGTTCCTGAAGAGAAGATATGTGTGGTTTATCAGTCGTGTCATCCCCAGTTTTGGAATCCAGTGCCGTTGGAAGAACAGCAGCGGGTCAACGCAAAATACAAGTTGCCGGAGAAGTATGCCCTTTGTGTGGGGACCGTTGAGGAGCGCAAGAACCAGCTCATGGTGGTCAAAGCCCTTGCCGAGTTGCCTGAACTGAATCTGGTAATCGTCGGGAAACAGAAGCCATACGCCCGACAGGTAAAGGAAGAGATTGTCCGTAATGGGTTGGAAAAGAAGGTGATGATGCTTGAAGGTGTTGATTTTGCAGACCTCCCAGGCCTTTATTCCGGTGCTTTGTTCAGCGTGTACATGTCGGTTTTCGAAGGTTTCGGGATCCCTGTCCTGGAGTCGATGTGTTGTGGCACCCCCGTGGTCTGTTCCAATGTATCCTCACTTCCCGAGGTGGGAGGAGAGGCGGCTTTGTTGGCTGATCCACAGGATGTTGACGGCATTGCGGAAGCGATGAACCGTCTGGCGTTTGATCCCGGCTTACGACAGGACAGAAAGGATATGTCTTTGGCGCAGGCCGCTCATTTTTCAAAGGGAAAGGTCATCGGCGACCTTTTTGAAGTGTATTCTCAATTCAGCAGGTCATGAAGATAGGAATTCCCATTTGGATGTATTTGGTTGCCTTGGCGGTGGGTGTCGCCTTCGCGATGGTGCTGTATTTCCGTAACCGCAAGCAGCATTACGGCAAGCCGCTGACCATCGTGCTCTTTTTGCTTCGCACCTTGATCGGCGGCATCGTGACCATGTTGCTGTTCAACCCATATATCCGTCAGCGTGTCACCGTGGAGGAACAGCCCGCAGTATTGTTGGCGCATGACAATTCCGCTTCTCTGGTGCTGTCGAAAGACTCGGTGTTTTACAAGACCGAGTATTTGCAGCAGTTTGCCGATTTCAAGCAGCAGTTGGACAAGGCGTTTCAAGTCGATGCATATCTGTTTGGTCAGGAGGTGAGAGAGTTTGACGCACTTGACTTTGACGATCAGCTGACGGATCTTTCCTCGTTGTTGCAGACTATCGACCGAAGGTATTACAAACGGAACGTCGGTGCAGTGTTGCTTTTCACCGACGGCATCTATAACCGCGGCTTTGAGCCATCGTTGCTTGCCGACAAGTTTCCTTTTCCGGTCCACACCGTGGTGCTGGGCGACACCCTTTCCTATCCTGATTTGATGGTAAAGGAAGTGCGTTATAATAAAAAGGTGTCATTGGGCGCCACCTATCCGGTGCGTGTGGTGGTGGGTGCGAATGATTGTCAGGGACAGAAAGCTGTGCTGACACTCTCTGAGGATGGGCATGTCGTTGCCCGGCAAGAGCTGGAAGTAAGTTCGAACCGTTATGCCAAAGAGGTTGACTTCATGCTGGAAGCGGAGACGAAAGGGGTGAGGCAGTTGGAGATCACCGTGCAGGGTCTTACCGATGAGTCGCAACGGCTCAATAATACCAAGCGGGTCTTTGTGGAGGTGCAGGATCAACAATACAAGATCTTATGCATTGCAGATGCCCCGCATCCCGACCTCGGTGCCGTCAAAAGCGTGCTCAACGACGATTGTGAGATGGATTTTGTGTTTGGCCGTGACGAGATCCCTGACCTTTCAAAATACCAGCTATTGTTTATGCACCAGACGCCTTCACGTCATACGGATCTGAGTGCCTTGCAAAGGCAATTGGAGAAAAACAGCAAAATACCGATGCTGTTTGTAATAGGGGAAGCGACTGATATTGATGCGTTTGACAGGCTTCAGAAAGCTGTGGAACTGCATCGTGGCGTGGCCAACACAAAGCTCGACGTGAAAGGGTTTGTCAACACTTCGTTTGGGACCTTTTCCGTGAATGAGCGTCTCCGTGACCAAATCAACAAATATCCGCCGCTTGCTTTGCCTCATCTGGAGACGAATGTGCGTTTGTCGCACGACGACTTGCTGATGCAGGAAGTGTTGGGCGTGAAGTCGGGATTGCCCCTGCTGACATTCGTCAAGGATGACCGCAAGATGGCTTTTCTATTCGGAACCAATGTTTGGCGTTGGCGGCTTTACAACTACTATCAGGATCATAACAGTCTGGTCTTTGACGAGCTGTTTTCCAAGACTTTGAATTATTTGCTGTTGAGTCGTGATGATGGATCGGCGCTTTTCTGCAAGGAAGAGTATTTCAGCAATGAGCCGGTGGTGATCAGGGCGGAACTCCGCAACCCGAGCAATGAGTTGGTGACGGATCCAGAGTTGAAACTATATATCGTCAACAAAAAGACGGGTGAACGCTACGACTATGTGTTCTCGAAAAGCGAACACGACTATGAACTCAATGCAGGTGTGTTGCCAGAGGGCGTATATACCTGTCGTGCTGAGACCGAGATGGCTGGCCGGCAATTGACCCTGACGGGTTCCTTCTCGGTGGTTTCGTTGGGCATAGAGGCGCAGCAGTTGACGGCGGACATCGATCGTTTGAGGAGTCTGTCGTCGGCCACCAACGGCAAATGCTATACGGTGGATCAGTTGCCGATGCTTTTGGAAGATCTGAAATCAGACGCCAGAATCACTTCGGTTGATCATCATGAAACCCGTTTTGAGGACTTGATCCATTCCAAGTGGATCTTCTTTGTGCTGATTGGTCTCGCCGCCGTTGAATGGGTGTTGCGTAAAATGTTTGGTAGTTATTAAAAACTAAATTCATAATTCTAAATTCTAAATTCAATGAAGATTCAAGATCAAACCGTCGTGACAATGACCTATGTGTTGCGCGAAAAAGATGAAAACGGCCGCATCATCCAAGAGGCCACCAAAGAAAACCCGTTTGTGTTTATTTGCGGAATGCAACAGGTGTTGCCCAAATTCGAAGAGAACCTGATGGGCAAGGAGCCGGGCGACAAGTATTGCTTCTACCTGACCCCTGAAGAAGGCTATGGCGAGCGTGACGAACGCTATGTGATGGACCTCGACAAGTCGATGTTCATGGAAAATGATGTGATGCATGAGATGGTGAAGGAAGGCGCCCAGTTGATGATGCAGACCGCCGACGGTCGCCCGATTATGGGTATCGTCCGCGAGATCGGCGATCAGCACGTGAAGATGGATTTCAACCACGACCTGGCTGGCGTGCATCTCTGCTTCAGCGGCGAGATCTTAGATGTCCGTGAGTCCACCGACGAGGACTTCAACGACAGCTGCAGCGGTAGCTGCGAAGGCTGCTCGGGATGCCATTGATTTTTTAGATTCTCATTTTATGAGAACTATTTTATGAGAATCATTTCATGGTAATCAAATTTGTTTTATCTTTGCGGATGAAAAACATATTGATTCTATGAAAAATCCCTTTGTTACCAATGGCTATGCCGGTGCCGAGTATTTTTGTGACCGTGCGCAGGAGACCGACATTTTGCGTGAACTCCTTCTAAACGAAAACAATATTGCCTTGATCTCTCCCCGTCGTATTGGCAAGACGGATTTGATTTGGCATGTGTTCGATGATCCCGAGATTAAGAGGGATTACCATTGTTTTGTGGTGGATATCTATGCTACCAAAAACCTGGGTGACTTTGTGAACATGCTGGGCAAAGCACTGGTTGACGAGCTCCGTCCAAAAGGAAAGAAAGCTTGGGAAAAGTTTGTAAACATGGTGTCATCGTTGCGCAGTGAGATTTCATTTGATATGAGTGGAATGCCCGTCTGGGGAGTGGGCCTCGGCTCGATTAATAATCCTACAGTCACCTTAGATGAGATTTTCACTTATTTGGAAAAAGCGGATAAACCATGTCTGGTGGCCATTGATGAATTCCAACAGATTACCCGATACGAGGATGAAACTATCGAGGCGACCATCAGGACCTACGTCCAGCGATGCACCAATGCCCACTTCATTTTTTCGGGTTCCCATCGCCACATGATGAACGGGATGTTCACCTCTCCTTCTCGTCCTTTCTATCAGTCGGTTACAATTATCAATCTTCAGCCCCTGGATTTGGGAGTTTACACAGATTTTTGCGTAGGAAAATTCGAGGAAGCTGGAAAACACCTTGACAGGGCAGTCGTGACACTGCTCTATGAGCGTTTTGAGGCGGTAACGAGTTATATGCACCGTGTGATGAATGTGCTGTTTTCGAGGACGGACAAGGGCGCTTCTTGTGATGTTTCGATGGTGGACGAAGCCATAGAGTTCATCATTAGGCTCTCTTCCGACACCTACGAATCCTTGTTCTATCAAATGCCCGAGAAACAACGTATCCTTTTCCTGGCCATTGCAAGAGAAGGCAAAGCCAAGGAGATCACGAGCGGGGCATTTATAAAAAGGAACAAACTAAACTCTGCCAGCAGCGTGAATTCTGCCTTGAAAGGATTGTTGGATAAGGATTTTATCACCGAAGACAAGAATGTCTTTTGGGTATATGACCAGTTTTTCCCTTTGTGGCTTAAGTTTAAGGGACTGATTTGAGAGTAAAATTGTTTTTCAACCTTGCTTTCTTGAGTTTTTTGATTATCTTTGCATTGCTGTTCAGGGAGTAATGACTCTCTGAGCAGCAGGCATATTGAAAAGACGTTGAACTAACGTTTATTCGCGGCTTGTAGAATCTCGCAAATTCATATTACGACGCGATAACGCAATGGTCATCGTTCATGTTTTGGTGTATATTTTCATATCATACCAAAAGCGTGGGCTGATGCATTGCTTATCTTTCGTAATGGGCGATGCGAGAGCCTTACAAGCGGGATAGGCAAGAGTTGATTCCCGCGCTTCTTTTTTGTATGCCTCTTAAACATAATTACAATTCCTGCGTTCGGGAGTCCGCAAACACAAGTTGTGCCCGACACGGATTAGGGTTTTTGAAATGCGCAAACTCCACCTTCTTTTTTTGTTAGTTGTCATGTTTAGTATGACGAGTTGTATGGATACCTATTATGTGACAAAGAAGACCACTTTTGATAACGCAATCAATTCGGTTCAATCACAAATGGCAAATCAAGGTTTTAATTCGACAGGATCCAATACCAACACACGTAATGAAACTGTAGTTACGGGAACGTCATATTCTCGGTACACTGGCTATGGAACGGCGATGGCTAATAATTTCATTACCCAGGACACGTATAGGTTTGCAGATACACTTGGGAATACGATGAACTATTCTGTTACCTATTCGGCAAAACAAACAACCGATGGTATCCCGTATGTTGAGAACCTTGAATTGTGTGGCTGCGAAACAAGTAATCCCAAGGACTATGAAAGACTTTGTGGCAATGAATCTGTAGTGAAACAAATCAATGCTGTGCCGAAAGATCAAAAAGTAGAGAAACTGAATGTGATGAAAACAACGTTGGCTACCACGGGAATAGCACTAGTGTTCTCAATTATCATTGCTTCGATCGCAATTCGATAACAAGTGGTATTAAATTAAGGATAGGGCTTCCTCAACATTGAAGAAGCCCTATCTTTTTTATAAATGAAAAATCATTTCCTCAGTCCCGCCAGTTGCTGCTCAATGACAGCGATCTTGGCTTCGGCGTCGGCTTTCTTCTTGCGTTCCTTATCGACCACGGCGGCAGGAGCACCACTGACAAAGCGTTCGTTGGAGAGTTTGGCCTCCACGCTTGCCAAGAACCCTCTGGCGTATTTTAGCTCCTCTTCGAGCTTCTTGATCTCGGCCTCCACATCGACGCTGCCGGTGAGCGGCACGAAGAACTCGGTGCTGCCCACGATGAAGCCAAAGGCACCAGCGGGAGCCTCAGCCACATAGCTGACCTCACTCACATTGCAGAGCTTGGAGATGACGCAGTCGAAGTCTTTGTTTGCGGTACCTTTGACAACGAGTTGGATGGCCTCGCGGTTGGCGATGTTCTTGTCGGAACGCACCTTGCGGACGTTGTTGATGACCTCTTGGGTAAACGCCATCTGTTTGAGGACTTGCTCATCTACGGCTTGGGCTTTGGGCTGCTGGGCGATGATGATATCGTCGCCATCCTTGCGCTCAGCGATGGCGTGCCAGATCTCCTCTGTGATGAATGGCATGAAGGGATGCAGCATCAACATGAGGTGCTCGAAGAACTGGATGGTGGCGGCGTAGGTCACGGGGTCGATGCCCTGGCCTTGCGGAGCCTTCACCATCTCGAGGTACCACGAGCAGAAGTCGTCCCAAGTGAGCTTGTAGATCGCCATCAAGGCGTCACTGAGGCGGTATTTGTCGATGTTGTCGTTGGTCTCGGCCAGCACTTGGTTGAAGCGCGCCTCGAACCATTTCACGGCCATCTTGGCGGCCTCGGGTTGGGCAGCGTTTTCATCTACATTCCAGCCTTTCACCAGACGGAGGGCGTTCCATATCTTGTTGCAGAAGTTGCGGCCTTGCTCGCAGAGGGCCTCGTCGAAGAGGATGTCATTACCAGCAGGGGCGGAGAGCATCATGCCCATGCGCACGCCGTCGGCGCCGAACTTGTCGATCAGTTCGATCGGGTCGGGCGAGTTGCCCAAACTCTTGGACATCTTACGGCCCAACTTGTCGCGGACGATACCCGTGAAATACACGTTCTTGAACGGCACTTCGTTTTGGTATTCCTCACCAGCCATGATCATACGGGCCACCCAGAAGAAGATGATGTCGGGAGCGGTGATCAGGTCGTTGGTGGGGTAGTAGTATTTGAACTCTTTGTTATTAGGATCAAGGATGCCGTTGAACAAAGACAGTGGCCACAGCCAGGAGCTGAACCAAGTGTCCAATGCATCGTCGTCCTGACGGAGGTCTTTCAAAGTCAGCGAAGCGTTGCCAGTTTTGGCGATGGCCAATTTCAGGGCTTCTTCAGGTGTCTCGGCGACCACGAAACCGCCTTCGGGAAGGTAGTAGGCCGGAATCTGATGGCCCCACCACAGCTGGCGGCTGATGCACCAGTCCTTGATGTTCTCCAACCAGTGGCGGTAGAGGTTGACGTATTTGGCGGGATAGAACTTGATGTCGCCGTTCAACACAGGTTTCAGCGCGATGTCAGCCAGGTGTTCCATCTTGAGGAACCACTGCATGGAGAGTTTCGGCTCGATCGGCACGTTGGTGCGCTCGGAGTAGCCCACCTTATTGTTGTAATCTTCGATCTTCTCCAACAGTCCGGCCTCCTTCATGTCGATGATGATCTGCTTGCGCACGTCCTCGCGGGTCATACCGACATACAATCCGGCGGCCTCGCTCAGGGTGGCGTCGTCGTTGAAGATGTTGATGCTCTGGAGGCCGTGTTTCTCGCCCAGCATGTAGTCGTTCACGTCGTGGGCGGGGGTCACCTTGAGGCAGCCCGTGCCGAACTCGATATCCACGTAGTCGTCCTCGATGACGGGGATGACGCGGTTGACCAGCGGTACCACGACCTTCTTGCCGCGCAACCATTGGTTCTTAGGGTCGGCGGGATTGATGCACATGGCGGTATCGCCCATGATGGTCTCAGGACGCGTGGTTGCGACCACTGCATAGCGGCGACCTTGCGCATCGGTATGGATGATCTCGCCTTCAGCCCCAGTGGCACCCGTTCCGTCATCCTCGTGGAGGTAGTAGCGCAGGTAGAACAAATGGCTGTGCTCCTCTTTGAAGACCACTTCCTCGTCGCTCAAGGCAGTCAAAGCTTTTGGATCCCAGTTGACCATACGCACGCCGCGGTAGATCAGGCCTTTGTTGTATAGGTCGACGAAGGCGCGGATCACGCTCTTCGAGCGGATGTCGTCCATGGTGAACGAGGTGCGTTCCCAGTCGCAGGAACAGCCCAGGCGGCGCAGCTGTTTGAGGATGATGCCACCATGCTCGTGGGTCCAGTCCCAGGCGTGCTTGAGGAACTCCTCGCGGCCGATGTCCGTCTTCTTGATGCCCTGTTGGGCCAACTTGTTCACCACCTTGGCTTCGGTGGCGATGGAGGCGTGGTCGGTGCCGGGTACCCAGCAGGCGTTCTTGCCCTGCATGCGGGCACGACGGATCAGGATGTCCTGGATCGTGTTGTTCATCATGTGGCCCATGTGAAGCACGCCGGTCACATTCGGCGGCGGAATCACGATGGTATAGGGTTCGCGTTCATCGGGCGTGGAGTGGAAGTAGTTCTTCTGCATCCAGTGCTCGTACCATTTGCCTTCCACTTCCTGTGGGCTGTATTTGCTGCTGATTTCCATAGTCGTAAAAATGAACGGCAAAAATAGAGAAATTTTTGGGCTTATTTCCTAATTTTGCATCAAAATCTCATTTTCATGATTAAAAACATCATCTTCGACTTTGGCGGGGTTCTCTTGGATTGGAATCCGCATTACCTTTATGATCCTTATTTTGGCGATAAAGACAAGGCGGAATGGTTTCTGACGAATATCTGTACCTACGAGTGGAATGCTCAGCACGATAATGGCAAGCCCATCATTGAAGGCACGGCGGAGCTGATTGCCCAGCATCCCGAGTGGGAGAAAGAGATCCGTATGTATTACGATGATTTCATGAAGATGATGGGCGGTCAGATTCTCGGCATGGAGGAGCTCGTCAGAGGCCTCAAGGCCCAGGGCTATCGTATCTTCGGCCTCTCCAACTGGTCGGTGGAGACCTTCGCCTTGGTGCGTACTGTTTATCCCGTCCTCGACCTGATAGATGACATGGTCATCTCCGGCGTGGAGCATGTGATGAAGCCCGACCGTCGCATCTTCGAGCTCGCCTTGAAGCGTTTTGGGATCGAAGCCTCGGAAACCGTTTTCATCGACGACAATCCGAATAATGTCAAAACCGCCAATGAGCTAGGCATCCGTGGCATTCGGTTCCAGTCGCGGGAGCGGCTGCTGTCTGAGTTGCCGTGAGTTGCATCTCTCGGGCTGCGATTATTTCCGCCGTTTCAGATACACCGTAACCGGCACCATTTCGCCTTTTTCGTCGTCATTTTTCCCTTGTAGCTCCATCTTGTCATGCGAGGCGTCGAGACATGCATGCCATGCTTTTGGGCTGTTGTTTTTGGCTTCTTCGAGAAGATAGGAGAGCACCTCCGCCTTGTATTCCTCGGTCCACTGGTTCAGCATGTCTTGCTTTTCCGGCGTGAGGGCGATGTTGCTGACATCGATTTCAACGTCAATGGAAGCTAAATCGATCGTTTGCGTCAACGAGTCTCCTTCCAGTCCCCATGTCCCTTTTTCCGTGATGATGAACTTCAGCTTTCCGTAATAGAAGGGGAGGTTTACCGTCATGGCGCTGGTATTGCGCATGGTATAGACGTGATCTTTGCTGAATTCATATTCCGTTTCGTAGTCGTCTGTCGATGAATTGAACCACGTTCCCGTCAGCGACTTTTCCGTCAAGGCGATGCCGTTTTGGCTGATGCTGTTCACGTATTCTTCCAGCTCTTCGTCGGTGATGCTCATAAGGAATTTGTTCTCATTGTTCTTGTAGGTCCATTCATTGATGATTTCGTTGAGTTGGGTCATCCTCCAGGCGGAGTAGGTGATATAGTGTTGCACCTGTTTGTCGTCGAGCTTTGCTTTTAGGAATTCCCGAATCAAAGTGTTGTATTGTTTTACATATTGATCCACGGTCAGGAGCGCATCGTTGGGGACTTGAACCCTTTCATATTCGTTCATCGGAACCGGTTCACGCCAGATATCCGACTTGTTCATTGATTCTTGGAATGACTCGCGGTCGAAGTAGAACGACTGCACGTTGTCGATAAACTTCATGCTTCCCAGGTTTTGCCAGGTGTCGGGGCTGCTGTGGAAGATCTTCTCCTTCGACACGTCGAAACGGAAGTCCCGGTCTCGGTGCAAGAGGTATTCGACTGCCTTGTAGATCGTGTCGTCTGGCACGGAATCCATTTGGTCGAGATGTTCCATGACATACATTGTTATGTCGTATCCCGATTCCATGTATTCTTTCATCTTTTTCACCTGGTCGATGGTTTCGTCGATGTCGTGGATCACCATCATGGCGGTCAAGCGTTGTGCTTGTTCCTTATTGCGGTTCTCCATTCGGTTGTTCACGGCGAACGTCAGGCCCACGCCGATGGCGGTTCCCAGGACGCTGATCAGGAACTGCATCCCCCAGTTGTTGCGAGATTTCTTATTCTTTTCCTTGCTCATTTGCTATTGATGCTACGTGTATCGGCTTGCAAAGGTAAGAAAAAAGGCGGGTTTTATCCGAGATTCAATTTTTTTAAATAAAAATGTTGCGGATTTAGAAAATTGTTGTATTTTTGCAATTGTAAAGAGGATTCTTGAAACAACGCGGATTGCAGTTCCGCGCCTATTCAAGGATCCTCTTTCTTTTCAAGGTGGATTAATAGATTCGGTTGATCAGAGATGGTGTAGATGCAATACTCTTCGCCTCTGTCATACTTCCTTACGATAAACCAAGAAGGATCGTTCGCAATTGAGGTTTGGAATAGGAAAGAAGAGAAGTGGTCCCCCTTTTTGCGATCTAATTTCCCCAAATATTTAGAGGACTCAAAGAGTGATTCTATTTGCAAAACAGCCTCGTTTTTTTTCTGTATAGTGTTTATGAGGCTGGTTGAGTATTTCCTTGATGTTTCGCGCAGTGACAATAACCGAATGGCTGAACGCTTTGTTATATAATTGTTTACCGATGATTGGAGAAGCAAGTTTCCTTAGTTCTTTTCTTCTTATGGCGATAGCTTTCCGTCTGTCATAATGCCATGTTTCCATTTTTCTCTTGTTTACCGCTGCAAAGATAACAACTTTATCCAAAGATATGAAAAATAAATAAACAACACTAATTAAATTACTTGACGGTTGAAGAAAGATTTCGGAAAACTGTTGAATATTCGGGTAAGGTTTTGTATCTTTGAAGTCTTTTTATGAAGAGATACAAATCAACCATGTCAACACAACAAGAACGTGCTGAACTGCACAAAACGATATGGAAGATAGCCAATGACCTACGTGGGAGCGTTGATGGCTGGGAGTTTAAGGCCTACGTGTTGGGATCTATCTTCTACCGCTTCATCTCGGAGAACATGTGCGACTATATCCAGCACCTGATGGCTGAAGCCGGACAACCTCACTTCGATTATGCCACTACCAGTGACACGATGGCGGAAAACATCCGCAAGAAAATGGTGGAGGAGAAGGGCTACTTCATTTTGCCTTCTCAATTGTTCCAAAATGTAGTAAAGACCGCTGACAAAGATGAGAACCTGAACGAGCATTTGACGGCCATCTTTCGTAGCATTGAAGCATCGGCCAAAGGCACCGACTCTGAAGATGATTTGCGAGGCCTTTTTTCCGACTTCTCTGTCGATAGTGCCTCGTTGGGAAGCACCGTCATCAAGCGAAACCAGCTGTTGGCCAAGGTGCTGAAAACGGTGGCGGCCATGGAACTGGGCTCGCGCTACAACGACACGGAAAACGACACCTTCGGTGATACTTACGAGTTTTTGATGCAAATGTACGCATCCGATGCTGGAAAGAGCGGAGGCGAATATTTCACACCGCAGCAAGTTTCGGAACTGCTGGCACGACTGGCATCGCATAACAATCCGAAGATCAACAAGGTTTACGACCCGGCTTGCGGTAGCGGCTCATTGTTGCTGAAGTTCTCCAAGACAGTGGGCAAAACCAATCCCAACTTGAAATATTTCGGGCAGGAGGTGAACCCAACTACCTACAACCTTTGTCGTATCAACATGTTCCTCCACAATGTGAACTACGACAATTTCGACATCCGTTTGGAGGATACCCTGCTGAAACCACAACACATGGATGATGCGCCCTTCGATGCCATCGTCTCCAATCCGCCTTATTCCAAAAAATGGGATGGTAAGGACAACACCATCCTCATCAACGATGAACGTTACGCTCCTGCGGGTGTGTTGGCCCCTAAGAGTGCTGCCGACCTAGCATTTACGATGCACATGCTGTGGCATCTCTCTGAACTGGGAACTGCCGCTATCGTTGAATTCCCTGGAGTGCTCTATCGTGGAGGTGACGAAAAGAAGATCCGCCAATA
>JAFYJV010000023.1 GCA_017537965.1 Bacteroidales bacterium
CAACTGGTATCTCTACACCGTTGACCTCAGCAGCTATGCTGGCCAGACCGGCTATGTCGCCATCCGTCACTTCGACTGCACCGACATGTTCTATCTCGATGTCGATGACATCACCCTCGGCGATGGCAACAAGGGCAACCGCGACGTCCTCTTCACCGATGACTTCGAAGACGGCGCCCTCACCAACTGGACAACCATCGATGCCGACGGCGACGGCGACACTTGGCAGAATGCCACTCCCGCCTCCTATGGTATCGGCAATGCCCATAGCGGCTCCAACTGCGCCAGCTCATGGTCTTGGAACAGCTATACCATGTATCCTGACAACTACATGATTTCACCGCTCGTTGAAGGTGCTGGAAGCATCCATTACTACGTGGCTACCAACACAGGTTATCCGGATCACTATGGTATCTTCGTTTCCACCTCTGGTACCAATGCCAGCGACTTCACCCATGTGTTCGACGAAACGGTCGGCAGCAAGGGAGTTACTGGTGGTGTGAGATCATCCATGACTCAACCCGGTACCCGCGCCATGAGCGACTGGATTGAAAAGACCATCGAACTGCCCGCCGGCACCAAGTATGTGGCCTTCCGTCACTACAACAGCGATGACATGAACTACCTGTTCGTCGATGACGTAACCATCTACTCTGGCAATGGCGGTGGTGGCGATGACCCGACTCCTCCGGATCCACAACCTAACGCCAGCGTCCGTGGCGTTGAGATCTTCCGTAACGGCGAATGGATCGCTGAAGTCTCAGCTCCTGCTCAGACTTACACTGACATCGCTCCTGAAGATGCTGAATACTACGAGATCCGTGTGGTTTACAACGGCAACGTCGAAGACTACACACACTACACCATGTCATGCCCCGAGATGTGCGTCATGCTCGAAGATCCTTGCGCTGTCACTCCTAACAACCTCACTGGCAACTACGAGTGGGTGAACGGCGAAGAATTCGGCGCCCTCATCAACTGGACCTATGGCGAAGCCAATGTATGGCTGTATTATGACAATGGTACTATGGCGTCGAGCATCGGTGAAGGCTCTGACCATCTGCCCATGTACTGGGGTATCATGATCCCTGCTGCCGACCTCACTCTCTACAATGGTTGCGCACTGACTCAAGTAGCCTTCTTCGAATACCAAACTGCTGGTACCTACACGGTCAACATCTATGTCGGTGGCAACAATGCTCCTGGCACCCTCGTCCACACTCAGGATGTTGCTGTGGAAGGCAATTTGGCCTGGAACTATGTCGAACTCACCAGCGCATTGGCTGTTGACCCGACCCAGAACCTCTGGATCATCCTCTACGAGGAAGGCAACATTGAATATCCGGCTACATGTTCCGCCAACACTGGCGATCCGAACGGCCGCTGGATCTCCGAGGACGGCACCAACTGGTTTGATGTCGCTTCCTTCGGTCTGAACTACACATGGATGGTTCGTGGCTTCGTGACCAGTTCAGTTGAACCTGACGCACTTGTTGCTCTTGAACCCTTCAACGGTGGTTCCGGCCACGGCACGCTCTCCGCAGTCGAATGTGCTCCTATCACAACTGAATTCAACTTCAGCAACGGCATGAGAGAACCCGTCAGCTTCAACGTCTATCGTGACGGTAGCGTCATCGGCAACGTCGATTACACTGGAGCTTGGATTTACAACTACTTCGACAATGTTGCCATCGGCAACTATCAGTATCAGGTGACCGCCGTCTATGACGATTGTGAATCCGACTTCGCATTGACTCCTGACCTCAGCCAGAACTATGTTGAAATCAATGTGACCAGCGTCACCGAATACAACGAAACTCGTATCTATCCTAACCCGACCACTGGTATCGTTACCATCGAAGCCAACGGCATGAACCACATCACTGTGGTGAACACCCTTGGCCAGGTGCTCTATGATGCCAATGTCAATGGCGATGCTTGCCAACTGAACTTAGGCCAATACCAGGCCGGCGTTTACATGGTCCGCATTGCTACCGAAAACGGTGTTAGCGTGAAACGTGTGACTGTAGCCAAATAATTGACATCAGTCAATTAAACGAAAAAAGGGTGGTCGTTCGACCACCCTTTTTTATGAATCATTCTGCATTCAACGGTGTGAACCTGAACTGCTTCACATCAAACAGCCCCTGATCGCTAAGCTTCAACTCGGGAATGACCAATAGCGCCATGAACGACAAAGTCATGAAAGGACTATACAAGGTGCAACCGAACTCATGCGCAAGCCTGTCAACACGCTCATAGTCTTCTGCTACACGACTCCCTTCTTCCAAACTCATCAGTCCAGCAATCGGCAAAGGCAGCAATGCAAACTCAATGTCACTGCAAGCCACCATGCCACCCTTGGTAAGGACAAGCATATTGATAGCCCTGACGATGTCCTCATCGGAACAACCCACTGCAACGATATTATGACTGTCGTGCGCCACTGAAGTGGCAATGGCACCCCGTTTCAAGCCAAAATGATTGATAAAGCCAACGGCAGGCTTCGACGGTGAATAACGGTTCAACACCACGATTTTTAGAATGTCACGGGTGGTGTCGCTCACCACTTTGCCATCAACGACTTTTGGGGCGGCCACAATGGTATTGGTGATCAGATTACCCTCCATGCAGGAAATCACCTTGATGTTTTTACCTTCATACGGCACTTGGAGGTCGTCGGGAACAATGGGAATTGCATGAAAACGGTTACATGCTTCTTCTTTACGATAGGGCATACACGAACGGCCCTGCTCCGCCACCAACCTTCCCTTGATATAAGTTTGCAAGACATTGAAATCCTGAAGGTTGTCCACTACGATAAAGTCTGCATCATCACTTGGTTGCAACAAACCCACATCCAAACGATAGTGTTTGATGGCATTCAGCGAAGCGGCACGAAGCACATTCATCAGCTTGTAGCCCTTCAGTAAAGCCCGTTTCACCAGCAGATTGATATGACCTTTTATTAGGTCGTTGGGATGCTTATCGTCGGAACAGAACATCAGCTTGTCGGGGTATGTGGCCATCAACGGGATCAGTGCGTCAAAATTCTTGGCTGCACTACCCTCGCGAATCAAAATCCGCATTCCCAATTTCAATTTCTCTTCGGCATCTTCAATGGCATAACACTCATGGTCGGTACTGATACCCGATGCGATGTATTTACGGATATCCTCGCCAGTCACCATGGGAGCATGTCCATCGATGGGTTTCGCATGGTCTTTGGCCGCTTTCAGTTTCTTCATGACTTCGGGATCATCAGACAGCACACCCGGATAGTTCATCATCTCGGAGAGATAATAAATGTCGTCGCGACACATCAGTTCGGCGATGGTCTCTGCATCGAGGGCGGCACCTGAAGTCTCAAAAGGAGTAGCTGGAACACAACTCGGTGCACCAAAGAAAAACTTGAAATGCCCACGTTTCCCATTGCGGATCATGTAGTCAATCCCCTCAACTCCCATCACGTTGGCGATCTCGTGAGGATCACTCACAGCAGCTACGGTACCATGGCATACCGCCATTCGGGCAAACTCCGTCGGAGGGACCATGGAACTCTCAATGTGGATATGGGCATCAATGAAACCAGGCATGATGAAACGCGGATCAGCTGTGTCCAACTCTTTGATTTCAACGATTTTGCCCTCGCTAACGGAGACCTGAACCGGGAAGATGCGTGAATGGACCAAGTCAACGATCTGCCCATTCAAGGAAAAGGAATTGTCGTTCATGATGCATTAATTATTTATGAGTGCAAAGATAGTTAATCCTAATCAAATCCGTATTTTTGCAAAAAATGAATCCCATGAACACCGAACCGCTCTATCCTGTCATCCGTCTGCACAAAGGCAAAGAAGATGCTGTCCGCCGTTTCCATCCTTGGATCTTCTCAGGTGCCATCGAAAATGGCCCAAAGGGACTTCAAGCAGGTGATACCGTAACTGTTACGGACCATGAAGGTGCCATTTTAGGCACTGGTTTCTGTGAATCAGACAGTATCGCTGTCAAGATGCTCAGCTTCGAGAACCGCAAGATCGACGAATGGTTTTTTCTAGAAAAGATCACCAAAGCCATGGAAGTCAGGAAAGCGATGGGGCTGGTCGGCAACCTCCACACCAATTGCTATCGGCTGGTCCACTCAGAAGGCGATGGCTTGCCTGGGCTGATCATCGACATCTATAACCACACCGCAGTGCTACAGGCACAAACTGAAGGCATGGCTCTTCATCTGAAAGAAATCGTGCGAGCCTTGAAGCTTTTGCCCGACTTGGGCGTCCAGGCCATTTACAACAAGAGTGCCGAAGCCATGCAACGCATGGGTAAGGACGATGTCGTTGAAGACGGTTATCTCTTTGGACAACGCCTTGACGAAACCGTGTTGGAAAACGACAGCCAGTTCCTCGTCGATTGGGAGAATGGACAAAAAACCGGCTTTTTCCTTGATCAACGCGACAATCGCGAGCTGGTACGCCAACTGGCCGAAGGAAAAACCGTTCTCAACGCCTTCGGCTATACCGGCGGCTTCTCTGTTACCGCCCTGAAGGGCGGTGCCAAAACCGTTATCACCGTCGATGCCTCTCGAAAAGCCATGGAAGCCGCCGAAAACAACTTGACATTGAACGGTTTCTCGAAAGAAACGAATCCGTGTGTTGTCGATGATATGAAAGACTATATAAATAAGGTGGAGAAAGGAGCGTTTGACATGATCATCCTCGACCCACCTGCTTTCGCCAAGAGGCATCAAGACCGACATCGCGGACTCCAAGGCTACCGTTACCTCAATGCGGAAGCCATCAAGAAGATCGCCAAGGGAGGCATTCTGTTCACTTTCAGCTGTTCGCAAGCCGTTGACAAAGCCACCTTTCAAGGTATCGTGACCGCCGCCGCCATTGAGGCGGGGCGGCAGGTCAAGATCCTCTATCAACTCTCACAACCCAGCGACCATCCGATCAATATCTTCCATCCGGAAGGGTCGTATCTGAAAGGCTTAGCGCTGTTCGTTGAGTAATTGATGCGAGATGAACGAGCCTGGCTTACGCGGGACACGCTGAGGCCTTTCGGTGGACTTGGTCTTGTTGCTGCTGTTAACTCGTTTCAATATCGCATGTTCCACATAATTAACCTTATATTCATTGGAATAAATGAATACATCCTCGCTCAATTCTTCAATATCCAACATGAAAGTCTCTGCGTTGGAAGTCTTGATATACAATGCCGACTGATCGTCATCGATTGAATAGGAAAACGGCGTCACTATAGTCGTATCGGGGTTGATGATGGTATCAAAGACGACTGGATTCTCGCTGATCTTGACATAGATGGTGTCAACATCCCGATCACGCCATTCCCCCTTTTTCCCATCCTTAAAAACCAAGTCGATACCATTGTCCATGTCTCCTGGTACATAATCGTATGCTTCAATGGTGCTCTCAATAGGTTGACCATAGAAATCGATGTAATAATACTCGACTCTCTCTAATCCCCAAGTGCCAAGCAAAAGGGAAGAAGATGATTTTTTGCAAGCGGACATGCCAAAAAACAAGGTGGCAACAATAAGAACAAGAATACTTTTTCTCATGATGTGATATGTTTTATTATTCAATTTTCTTCAAGATAAAACGTTCAAAAAACGGCTTGCTTTCCGAGACAATGTTCGTCCATGAAACGTTGAGCACCGTGTCGTTCAAGGTCTCGATATCGAAACGGACCTCGTTTTCATCTAGATAAAGACTCCCGTAAAGCGCCCACAACCAAGCACTTCCATGGATCACGATTTGCTCTTGCTCCTCGTCTAGCTCATAAGTGCATGAAAATTCCTTGAGAAACGCCGGACTGTCGTTCAGCCTTAGTTTTCCACTACCATCGATGCGGAACCACAACTCATAGCCATGTCCTTCTCCCACCTCATAGTACAAGGTGTCCCATCGCTCAACCCCTTCGTCGTTGGTGCGGCAACTGATGTAGGTCTCACAGCCCCAATGTCCCACCAACTGGGTATTGAGCGGTTCCTTGGAACAGCAGGAAGTCCAACCGATGCTTAGGCAAGCGGTGACGGCAAAAACCAGTATCAAACAGTGTCTTTTCATCATTGTTTCTGAAGGCAAAATTAGAAATTATTCCAAATAGCGTACCGTTTTCTCTCTATTTTTGTGGGTTTTATTACTTTTGCAAAAAATCATTCCCATGAAATATCGCTTCCATTTTCTTGTCATACTCTCATTTTGGATTCTCAACCTTCAAGCTCAGGATACGCTTACCGTGATGCAGTACAACCTGCTGCAATATGGCAATTACAACAGTAGCTACGCCGACTGCTATGAGACCAACAACAACACACAGCGCAAGGACGAATGCATCCGCACATTATTGGATTATGTAAAGCCCGACATCCTCACTGTATGCGAGTTTGGCAGGACACAACAGCTGCAATCCGACTTTTTGAGACACAACCTGAATATCAATGGCGTGGATTATTGGAAAACGGACAACATCCTTAATTTCGCCAATCAAAGCATCATCAACCACATCTTCTACGACTCCAGAAAGATGGAGTTGAAAAGCCATGTGGCACTTCGCACCAGACCAAGAGACACCGATATATATGAATTATATTTGAAAACGACGAGTCTGTTGTCGGGCGACACCATCAAGCTGGTCTGCGTTGTGGCCCATCCCAAAGCAGGCATGAACTACGAGACCGATCGCCTTTCGTTAATGCAAACGGTGATGGGTTATATCGATCAGCATTATGCCAACGAAAACGTGCTGATTATGGGCGATTTCAACATGTACCGCGCCAGTGAGAGTGGTTATCAGCTACTAACCCGCACCTACCCCAATTCTGACGCCCTCTTTGTCGATCCCCTGACCAACTTGGGAGGAGTGGGAGAATGGAACAGCAACAGCAATTTTGCGCCTTACCACACCCAATCTACCAGAAGATATTCTAATGAATGTTTCTCTTCTGGTGGCTTGGACGACCGTTTCGACATGATTCTGATGTCAGATGAGATCTATATGGGCTTCAACAAATTGAAATATGTCGGCAACTCCTATTATGCTGTGGGCAACGATGGCAATCATTTCAACCAGAGCATCGACCAAAATGGCAACAGCGCAGTGCCAGACTATGTGGCTGAGGCCTTGTTTGACGGATCGGACCACTTGCCAGTGACCATGAAGATGAGGCTCTACGGAAATTGGGATGTGAATGAGATCGCCTTGGAAAAGGTAAGGATTTATCCCAATCCCACCGATGGCATCATTACCATTGAGAGCTCCTATCAAGAGACTGCCACATCCGAATACCGCATCACCAACATGATGGGCCAAACCCTGATGTTTGGGCAATTGGAAGGCAGATCCCAACAAATCGATGTATCGGCATTGCCCAACGGACTTTATTTCCTTAAGATAGGTGGCAGCGTTGAGAAATTCGTAAAAACTTCCGCATTTTAAGAGAAAATTCTTTAAAATTTCCATCTTTATATAAAAAACAGTACTATCTTTGTAGCGTTTTTTAAAACTACAAGAAGATGGAAAAGAAAAATCCGGTAGAAGAGGCTCGGCGTTACGTCGAGAATGCCAAAACCTTGTTGGTCGAGCACGGCGAGTTGGATGTGGAGACACATTCCTATAACGACCGAAAATACGTGCGCATGGCAGGCAACACTTTATGGAACGGCGTGTTGTTGATATTGGATGCCGTATTTCACGTCAGGAAAGACCGAAGACTTCGCGTGGATATTGAGGATTACAGGAAAGCCGTTGGCCCCCGTGACAAAAAACTGTTACGATTGGTGAACTTGGCTTATGTCCAGATGCACATCTATTTAGGCTATGATGGCAGCCAAGACAAGGCGCTATGCGACAGTTGCTTCCGAATAGCCAATGAGATCATCGACCGATGTGACGTGATGTTGCCCAAGGCAATTGCATAAGGATCGTTAATGCGTAAGGATCTCAAGACCGTGTTCGGTCATTAGGAAGGTATGTTCCCATTGGGCGGAGGGCAGTTCGTCTTCGGTGATCACAGTCCAGCCGTCAGCGCTGTCGATAAAGACTTTCCAGGTGCCCATGTTGATCATCGGTTCGATGGTGAACACCATACCTGGGACCAGCAACATGCCTGTGCCTTTCCTGCCATAATGCAGCACCTCGGGATCGTCGTGGAACTTCAAGCCCACACCATGTCCGCAGAGGTCGCGCACCACGCTGAAGCCGTTTTTGTGTGCATGTTGCTCGATGGCATTGCCGATGTCGCCCACAAAGCCGAATGGCTTGGCAGCGGCCATGCCGATCTCAAGGCATTCCTTTGCCACATTCACCAGCTTTTGTTTCCTAGGCGTGGTCTCGCCAATGACATACATACGTGAGGCGTCGGCATAGAAACCGTCGAGGATCGTCGTGCAATCCACGTTGATGATGTCGCCTTCCTTGAGGATCTCCTTGGCGGAGGGGATGCCATGGCAGACCACCTCGTTGATGGAGGTGCAAACGCTCTTGGGATAGCCTTCATATCCCAAAGTAGCTGGGATGGCCCCGTGTTCTATGGTATAGTTATGGACGATCTCATCGATCTCCAGCGTGCTCATGCCGGCATGTATCTTCTCCCCCACCAAGTCGAGGATCGCCGTATTGATGACGCCGCTTCTCTTGATGCCCTCGATCTCCTCAGGGGTGCGTATCAAGGAGCGTTTCGGCACCAAGGCGCCACGCGACTCCATCGCCATCACTTTTCTATCCAATGCGGTAGGTTCCACACCTGCTGGAACACGCCATCTTTTTCGATTGTTAAACATGCTGTCTATGTTTTGTTGTTATTTCCTTTTTTAGTTGGCAATCACGATGCCCAGCAACTTGTTGATCTGCACTCGGAGGTCGTCCCAATGCTTTTTCTTTTTCAACAGAATCAACTGGTTGTCAACATCTTGTTCTTCTTTCAATTGGTCTTGTATCTCTTTTCTTCGGGCTTCGATGATCTGGTCCTTGTATCGCAGAAGGGCACTTTGCACCGTGTCTTTCAACGAGTTATCTTCCGTCTTGACGAAGATCCCATGCCGTTCCCATCCATCCAGTTTATAGGGAGTGGTCAGCAGATCGATGGCCAGCCCTGCCAACTGTTCGTCTTCATTGGTGGTGAAATAGTAATCATCGGGAAGTTCGCCAGTGTTAAGGGCTTGGTCGTAGATTTGAAACACCTTCCTGTTGGTGGGATCGTTGAAGACTATTTCGTCATTAAGAAGGTCATCGACAATCAGTTGTGCAACGGGCACCTGTTCTACGACTTCCTGTCCGTCTTCGTCTTGTCGGGTCTCCGTCAGCATGGTCTTTCCATACACCAGAAGCAGCTTGACCAGTTCCCTTTCTTGAAAAAAACCTGGAGGCAGCGCCTCTTCTGCGGGCTGCTCTTGTTGTGGCGCGGTCACTGGCTCATCGGGGATGACTTCACCTTCGACGCCCAGCGACTTCTTGAACTTGGCGCGTAGCAGTTTGTTGAGTTCCATCATCAAGGTCTCTTCGGGCATGTTCAGCAGTCGGCTCGACTCCTGGACGTAAGAGATACGGAAGATGGGGTCGGGCACCACCGAGATGGTCTCCACCACGGCACGCACTACCTGTCCCCGTTTGATCGGGTCGTTGGCGGCGTCTTTCAGCAGCAACTCCGTCTTGAAACGGATGAAGTCCTTGGCGTTGTCCTTCAGATAGCGGACCACCTCTTCGGTGGGGTAGGCCTTCCCGAAAGAGTCGGGGTCGTGTTCTGGAGGCAGCACCACCACGCGGACGTTCATACCTTCGGCGAGGATCATGTCGGTGCCGCGGAGAGCGGCGTGGACACCTGCGGCATCGCCGTCGTAGAGCATGGTGATGTTCTTGGTATATCGCTTGATGAGTCGTATCTGTTCCGTCGTCAGCGAGGTTCCCGAGCTGGCGACGACGTTCTCAATGCCGATCTGGTGCATCCGCAACACGTCGAAATAACCTTCCACCAGGATGCAGTCGTCGTGGTTGACGATGGCCGACTTGGCGAAGTAGATACCGTAAAGCGTCTCCTTCTTTTGATAGATCTCCGACTCGGGCGAGTTCTGGTATTTGGGCTGTTTCTTATCTGGATCCGACGACAGGATTCGTCCACCAAAGCCGATGACCTTTCCCGTGAGGTTATGGATGGGAAACATCACCCGGCCATGGTAACGGTCGTAATACTCGCCGTTCTGCCTTTTGATGGAGAAGCCGACTTTCTCGAGAAACTCCGGATCGTAGCCGTTTCCCTTAGCAAAATCAGTGAACGCCTCCCATTTGGAGGGGCTGTAGCCAAGATGGAACTTCTCGATGATGGGGTTGAGGTAGCCGCGTTCGCGGAAATAATCCAGTCCTATCGACTTGCCTTCGTCCGTGTTCCATAGTTGATCGATGAAAAACTTGTCTGCGAAGGCATTGATGTTGAACATCTTCTCACGCTCCGTCTGGGCCATGCGTTCTTCGGGCGTCAGCTCTTTCTCCTCAATCTGGATGTTGTATTTCTTGGCGAGATAGCGAAGCGCCTCGGGGTAGGTGATGTGCTCGTGTTCCATGAGGAACTTGGCCGAGTCGCCGCCCTTGCCGCAGCCGAAGCATTTGAAGATGTTGCGGGCAGGATTCACGTTGAACGATCCCGTCTTCTCGTTATGGAAGGGACATAGTCCGATGTAGTTCGCCCCGCGTTTCTTGAGCGAGACGAATTCTCCCACCACCTCCTCGATACGGGCGGCTTGCAGGATCTGATCGACGGTTTCCCTTGGGATAGGCATGATTCAACTTTTATGGCGCAAAATTAGCAAATATTCTTACTTCTTGCTTCTGTCTTCTGTCTTCTTAAAAATCAATGTGCCTCCAGCCAATTGCTTCCTGTGTTGATCTCCACGATGACGGGAACGGAGAGCGGCATGGCATTCACCATCTTGTCGTTGACGATGGATTTCAAGTCGGAAAGCTCGTCGAGATGGGCATCGAAGACCAGTTCGTCGTGGACTTGAAGGATCATCTTCGACTGCATCTTCAGTCTTTGCATCTCTTGATGGATGCCGATCATGGCGATCTTGATCATGTCGGCGGAAGAGCCTTGAATAGGTGCGTTGATGGCGTTGCGCTCGGCGAAGCTGCGCACCGTGGCGTTGGATGCGTTGATGTCGCGAAGGTAACGTCGGCGGCCCAGGATGGTCTCGGCATAGCCGCGCTCACGGGCCAAGGCGATGCTGCGGTTCATATATTCCTTGATACCGGCATATTCCTCAAAATATTTCTTGATGATGTCGGCGGCCTCCCCTCGCGAGATCTCCATCCGCTCGGCCAAGCCGAAAGCCGACATACCATAGATGATGCCGAAGTTGACCGCCTTGGCCCGGCTGCGCTGCTCCTTCGTGACCTGGTCGAGCGGCACATGAAACACCTTGGCGGCAGTGGCGGCATGGATGTCGTGACCGAGGTTGAAATCGGCAATCATGGCCGGGTCGCCGCTGAGATGGGCGATGATGCGCAACTCGATCTGTGAATAGTCGGCGGCGAGTAGGGTATAGTCGGCACTGCGAGGAACGAAAGCACGACGGATCTCACGACCGTTGGCGGTTCGCACAGGGATGTTCTGCAGGTTGGGATTGTTGGAACTCAACCGTCCCGTCGCCGTCACCGCCTGATTGTACGAGGTGTGGATAAGACCGTCGCGTGGGTTGATCAAGGCTGGAAGCGCATCGAGATAAGTCGATTTCAGCTTGGTATAGGAACGGTACTCCAAGATATCGTTGATAATGGGATGCTTGCCCGACAGCTTTTGAAGCACTTCTTCGCCCGTAGCATATTGTCCCGTCTTTGTCTTCTTGGCCTTGGCATCAAGTCTCAGCTTGTCAAAAAGCACCTCGCCCAGTTGTCTTGGCGAGGCGATGTTGAATCGCACCCCTGCCATGCCGTAAATGGTTTCTTCCAGCTGGCTGATATGCTTTCCAAACTCATCGCTGATGTTACGCAGGTTCTGGCTGTCGATCTTCACCCCGTTCTCTTCCATCACACTCAGCACCGTGACAAGGGGCATCTCTATCTCATCGAAAAGCTTTTCCAATCCATTTTCTTTCAATTTGGGAAGAAACAGGTTATACAGTTCCAAGACGACATCTTCGTTTTCATCAGGATTCCAGAGGTTGCCCATGGGAGTGATGCTCCGGTTGAGATAAATGTCGGCAAGGTAATCGAGTGTGTGACGCTGCTCGGGTTCAATGAGATAATGGGCGATCATGGTGTCGAACTGCCGCCCTTTGATGCCGATGCCATGTCTGCGAAGACCTGAAAGTATAGGCTTGAGGTTGTGTCCGACTTTGATGACATCAGGATTCTCAATGAGCTGCTTCTGTTGTTCCCATCGATCTTCATTGGAGGTGAGGATGAGGACATTGGAAGGAATGCCCTGCTTTGGTCGTTCTTCCCTCTCAACGACAGCAGAAACAGACGGTTGGGCGAAGAGGTCATATTGTCCGTTTGTAGGAGGCGTCGAAAAGGTGCCTCGTTTCACCGATTGTTGATTTTCGGTCGCCATCGTGGTATTCTGAACCGTCCCAACAGAGGCTGCCGCAGCCTTTTCATCAACATGGTATTCCGACATGAACCTACGCTTAAAGGTGCGGAACTCCAATTCATCAAACAATTCCAGCAGGGCGGAAATGTTGGGTTCATTCAATTCCAGTTCCTCTTCGTTGAACTCGACGGGGGCGTCCAGCAGGATGGTGGCCAGTTTCTTTGAGAGCAAGCCTTGATCCGCATACTGGATAACATTTTCCTTTTGTTTCCCTTTAAGTTCGTCCGCGTGGGCGATCACATTTTCTACGCTGCCATATTTGCCGATGAGGATGGATGCGTTTTTCTCGCCGATACCGGGGATGCCTGGGATGTTGTCCGACGCATCACCCCAAAGACCGAGGATATCAATGAGCTGGGTAGGATGACTAATGCCATATCTCTCACATATCTCTTTTGGACCGCAAACTTGCGCCGGAGTGCCGAATTTAGCCGGCTTGTAGATGAATACCTTGTCGGTGACCAATTGTCCGAAATCCTTGTCGGGAGTCATCATGTATGTAACAAAGCCCTTCCCTTCAGCTTTGCGAGAAAGCGTTCCAATGACATCGTCGGCCTCATAGCCTTCGGCGGCATACACAGGAATGTTGAAGCCTTCGATCAGCCTAATAATATAAGGTATGGAAGCACGGAGATCATCAGGCATGGTCTCGCGGTTTGCCTTGTATTCAGTGAATTCTTGGACACGAACGGTAGGCGCATGAAGATCAAAGGCAACACCGATATGAGTTGGCTTCTCATTGCGCAGCACGTCGTACAAAGTGTTCAGAAACCCCATGACAGCGGAGGTATTAAGACCTTTCGAGTTCATGGCGGGACGTTTGTTCAAGGCAAAGAAAGCCCTGTATATCAATGCATACGCATCAAGCAGAAACAGTTTTTTTGCAGGTTGGTCCATAAAAACAAATTTGGTGTAAAGATAAGAAGATCGGGAAGAAGAAGACGCCCAAAAGTGGAAAAAAAGCGAAAAATTTGGCGTGTATGGGAAAATTAGATTATCTTTGCCGCGTATTTTGAAAACGAGAGCATTTATTTTGACGACTTGCAGATCTGTAACTTATTGATTTGCAGCGTTGATGTTAAACAAAAAATTAGAAAATCATGTCAGAAATCGAACAACAAATTGTGCCTATCATTGCCGAAAAGTTGGGTGTCAACCCCTCTGAAGTTACTTTGGACGCCAGTTTCACCAACGATTTAGGTGCAGATTCTTTGGACACTGTAGAGTTAATGCTGGATTTTGAAAAGAAATTCAACATTGCTATTCCCGATGATCAGCAAGAAAACATTGTCACTGTGGGTGACGTGATCAAACTGATCGAAGAAGAACAGAAGAAAAATGCATAATTAAGAAGAAGTCAGAAGACAGAAGTCAGAAGCAAGAAGGATTGTCTTTTCTGACTTCTGACTTCTGTCTTCTAAATTCTGAATTCCATGAAAAGAGTAGTTGTCACAGGTCTCGGAGCCATCACGCCCATAGGAAACACAGCCAAGACGCTGTGGATGGGTTTGATAAACGGCAAAAACGGAGTAGGTGAGATTACTCGTTTCGATTCTTCCAATTACAAGACCCATTTCGCTGCAGAGGTCAAGGACTACGATCCTTTGAACTATTTTGACAAGAAAGACGTTCGCAAATACGACCTTTACGCCCAATTCGCTCTTATCGCCGCGGAAGAAGCCATCAACAACTCCCATATCACGCCAATAAATACCGATTTCGACGAGGTGGGTGTCATTCTTACCGCAGGCATCGGTGGTGTTACTCATTTCTTCAATGAGGTGATGGAACACGCCAAAGGGGATGGCGTTCCCCGTTTCAGCCCGTACTATATTCCGAAGATGATTCTGAACATCCCCGCAGGAATGATCTCGATCAAATACGGTTTCCGCGGGCCCAATTTCGCCACCGTTTCGGCATGTGCCTCATCCTCCCACTCCATCATCTCAGCCTTTGATCTCATCCGTTACGGCAAGGCCACTGTTGTCGTTGCAGGAGGCGCTGAGGCAGCCATCTGTGAGGCCGGCATCGGTGGTTTCAACGCCATGCACGCCCTCTCGTTGCGCAACGACGATCCATTGACAGCCTCAAGGCCTTTCGACAAAAACCGCGACGGCTTTGTCATGGGCGAAGGCGGTGGCTGCATTGTCCTTGAGGAGTTGGAACATGCCATCAAGAGAGGCGCCGACATCTATGCCGAAGTGGCTGGTGTAGGCATGTCGGGCGACGCTTATCACATCACCGCTCCCCATCCCGAAGGCTATGGCGCCTGCCTCAGCATGAAACGCGCCCTCAACGATGCTGGCATCGACCTTACGGAGGTCGAACACATCAACACCCATGGCACCTCCACGCCACAAGGCGACCTGGCCGAGGTCGTCGCCATCCAGAAACTTTTTGGCGATCATGCCTACCAGCTCAGCCTCAACTCTACGAAGTCCATGACAGGTCACCTGCTGGGCGGTGCCGGAGCCGTGGAAGCCATCGCCACCATCATGGCACTGCGTGAAGGCACCATCCCGCCCACCATCAACCATTTCGAAGACGATCCGCAAATCGACAGCCGCCTTGACTTCACTTTCAACAAAGCGCGCAAACGCGACATCCGCTATGCCATCAGCAACGCCTTCGGATTCGGTGGACACAACACGTCGCTGCTGTTCAAGAAGTATCCCATCTAAAGTTTTCCTGCAATGGCATTGAGGGATTATGTCGCATACCGCTTGTCAAAAGACAAGCCTTTGTCCGAGTTCATTAAGAACGTCTTCGGCTTCTATCCCAGAAACATCTCCCTCTACCAACTCGCCTTTACCCATAAATCCGCCTCAGAGAGCACGGTGGGGTCTTTCCGTGTCAGCAACGAACGTCTGGAATATCTTGGCGATGCCGTCCTAAGCACCGTTACCGCCGACTATCTCTTTCGCCTCTTTCCCACCAAGTCGGAAGGCTTCCTCACCGAGATGCGCTCCCGCATCGTAAGCCGCGCCTCCCTCAACAAACTGTCGCAAAAACTGGGATTTGAACAGGTGATCCACTATTCGCACGACAACCACTCTTCCTTTAAATCGCTGGGTGGCAATGCCTTCGAGGCCTTTGTCGGTGCCCTATACCTCGACCGCGGCTATGAGTTCTCCAAATACATCCTCATCAATCGTATCATCAAAGTCCATATCGACTTGGAACAGCTGGAGCAAACCGATGTGAACTTCAAGAGCAAGCTGCTGGAATGGTCACAGAAAGAGAAACACCATGTCGTGTTCAAGATGCTCAGCGAGAAGAGCGGCAGCCATGGCAAGCTGTATCAGGTCCAGGTTGTCATCGACGACAAGGAGTACGCACAAGGTGCCGATTACTCCATCAAGGGAGCCGAACAACTGGCCGCTGAAAAGACTTGGGCCATGCTGGTGGAACAAAAAATGATCAAACAAGAGAAAAACAGCGAGGAAGACGACAAGTAAGAAGCTGTTTGGTTTTACTAAAATATCACCTCCCATGGCTGTCAAGAAAAACAAACTGCTGATCGCCCCCTTCGATGACATCCACATCATCGGCCTCAACACCACCCTCGTCGATTACAAACTCGCCTATTACCTCAACGAGAAGCTGAACTTCAACTTCATCAGACTCAACGACATCCTTCTCGACGAGGCCCTGCCCTACGCCTTTTTCTATTACAATGCCGGGGAGAACCGCAACGCCTATAACCTGGTGTCGCTCAAGCACAAAGACCATCTCTGCGTCAAACTCAACCCACACATCGACTGCCTACTCATCGTACGCAACCACATCACCCCCGACCGCCTTGCACAGATCGTGAAAAGCCTCCGTGAGATCAAGGACATGAGCTATGCCTATACCATGGAACTCAGCCGCACCCCCACCATCGACGTCCTGCTCGAACGCATCGAGATGCACGAAAGACATTGCCTCGAAGCACGCCTGTGATTCAAGATTTTTGTATTTTTGCAAATCGAATACATCATTCGCCATGAATCAGCTTCCCAAACATATTTTCTCCTCCAACGGCTTCTGGGGCCACCTCGTGGGGCTTCCGTTGTTTGTCCTTGGACTGCTCTTGCTCTTCTGCCCGTTTGCCTTCAAAAACTTTGACATCACCTTTTCGAGCTATTCTTTCCATATCACGATGACGTTTTGCATCATCGTGGTCGTGATGCTCGTTTCCCGGATCACCTTGGGCCTGTTGAATAAGCGAAAGACGCTGACGAGAACTCAGTATTATTTTGCCTGCCTCTTCGAAATTCTCTTTGCTTCGGGATTCACCGGTTTGTATCTATGGCTGTTCACGAAGAAAACCGAGGCCTATTTCGTGTTCTTCGGATATACTTTGGTCTATCTCTCCGTGGCGATGATCATTCCATACATCATCCTTTTCCTTTACCATCAGATTCTTGACAAAGAAGAGCAGCTTGAAGACGCCGCAAAGCCGGGCCAAGGCGAAAAAATACGCTTTCTCGACGAGAGAGGCAACGTCCGTCTGATTGTGTCGCAGCTTTCGATCCTGTATATCCAATCCGATGAGAACTACCTGCGCATCTATTATCTTGACGAAGGAAAGATCAACACCTACCTGTTGCGGAGTTCCATGAAACGCATCGAGGACATGTGCGCCAAAAACGGCTTGATCCGCTGTCACCGTTCCTATTTTGTGAACAAGGAACACGTGCAAGTGCTGCAAAAAGACAAAGAATTCACTTACGCCATCCTCGACATACAAAACGCTGCCCACATCCCCGTGAGCAAGAATTATTACGATCAGGTTTCGGCGATTTTATAGAAGTCAGATAACAGAAGACAGAAGTCAGGAGGAAGAATTTTGATTCTGACCTTCTGACTTCTGTCTTCAGACTTCTTAGCCTACATGGATGTTTTCGTTGACCAGCTTCATGATCTTCTCAGTGTCGTTACCCAATTCCTTGCGGAGGTTGGCATCCTTGAAGTCGCTGAGGTACTTGATCATGTAGTCGATGATGGCATCGGAGAACACACCCTTGTCAGTGTAGATCTTGCGGTCTTTCTTGAGTTCCTTGGCGGCAGCCACGCAGCTGTCGGGCAGTTGCTCAAGGCTCTCCTGCACCTTTTTGTTCTTGGCATCGTGGATGTTCACGCCGAGGCCAACGTAGGTCTTTTCAGCCACTTTAAGAGCATCGGGCATCTCAAAGCCATGACGTGCGGCAGCGCAGAGGGCGGCCATCAACAAGTACATGTCGGCGCAGCCGTCAGAGGCACGCCATTCGAAAGTCTGTTTGTCGCTGAAGTCGCGATTCGACTTCTTCTCAAGCGGGTTGCAGTTGGCCACCATGTCCTTGCCGTTGTTGATCCAGCCCAACGGCACACGCACCAAGGCGCTGCGGTTGCTGTAGGACCAGCAGAGTGAGGTTGGGGCTTCTTGATGCGGCACCAGACGGAGGAACGACAGCGGGTTCGGGTTGCCGAAGGCAGGCAGCGAGGTACCGGCGTCCATGTAACCGGCGATGGCTTTCTTGCCATAGTCGCTGAGCTCGCCCTTTTCCACCATCACGCTCTTGCCGTTCTTCGTGAACTTGCAGTGGACGTGCATACCGGATCCGGCCTTGCCCACGGTGATCTTCGGGGCGAAGGTCAGCACCACACCATACTGGTAGGCCAGCTGGCGCATGATCCACTTGGCGACGACCAGTTGGTCGGCGGCATCCTCGATGTTGGTAGGCAAGAACTCGATCTCGTTCTGCTCGTAGATCTTGCCGTCGTGGGTAAAGTTGCCCACCTCGGAGTGACCGTATTTGATCAAGCCACCGGCTTGGGCGATGAGACGCATGGCCTCCACGCGGTACTCGGTGAACTTGTTGAACGGGGCGCTCTCGTGGTAGCCACGTTGATCCGGCACTTCGTAGATTTGTTCGTCATCAGCGATGATGTAATATTCCAGTTCGCCCATGGTCTCCATTTCGAGACCTGTGGTCTTCTTAAAGACCTGGTGAGCCTTGCTGAGGATGTACTCCGGTGAACTCTCGAAGGGCTCGCCGTCGCGGTTGTAGAACGAGCAGAGGATGTCGAGGGTCGGAATCTCCGAGAAGGGGTTGCGGAAGGCCGTCTTGTACTTCGGCACCACGTAGAGGTCGCTCTTTCCGGCTTCGATGAAGGGGAAGAGGCTGGAGCCGTCGACACGTTCACCGGCGGAGAGGATGTTCTCCAGGTGTTCGGCGCTGTGGATGACGAAGTTAAGGGTTTTCAACTTGCCGTCCCATCCACAATAGTGGAAGTTGATGAATTCGATTTCATTGTCCTCGCAATAGCGGATGATGTCGGCGCGGGTAAATTCCGCTGCTGGTTTCTGCAAGTATTGCACCAGCAGGTTGGGGTTCATGGCAACTTTTTGATCCATTACAATTGTTGATTTGTTGAGTTGTTTATTTATTGAGTTGTTGTTTCCTGAAAGGGAGGCAAAGATAAGAATTGTTTTGGGAAAAAGCAATTATTCAAAAAAGTTTGTAAATTTGCGTGAAACATAGCAAATTCCATCATGACAAAAAGAAAACAATTCTCATTTTTAATGATTACTCTATTCTTGTCATCATTGTTTGTCTTGAATTCCTGCACAACGAGTAAAAAGACGGTAAAACACAATGGTACCGCCTTCAACGCCATTGATTACAAGCAGATTAAAAAAGCAGTCAACGACAAGGACAGCGAGTTCTATTATCCTGAATTGTTGAGGCGTTTTGACGCTGCCGACACCACCCTGACCCGTGAACAAGCCTATTATTTCTATTATGGAACTGCAACACTTCCAGACTATAATCCATACAAATTTGAAAACTACGAGGAGGTGAACAAGGCGTTAAGCGGCGATAATAACACCGAAGAACACTGGCAAAAAGCAGCCCTGGCCATCGAAAAGCAACTTCATTCCGATCCTACCAATCTTCGTTTTCATGTGTATAAGCAAATGGCATACTCGTATGTGTATGGTAAAGAATCACAAGAGTACCGGGATGCCGTTTTCCAAGTGAAGACGCTTTTGTCAGCCATAATGGCAAGTGGCGATGGTCGATCCAAGGAGACTGCCTTCCACGTAATTTCAGTAACGGATGAATATGGACTCATGGACATTCTTGGCGTTTCGCTTAAGATGCAATCGTTGATTAATGACAAAGACCAATCATACGATTTGATGGAATTGAAAGAAAATGAATATGGGTTGGAGTCGCTCTATTTCAACACTACGGTTTGCATGAAGGCGATGAACAAGATGTTCTCCCACTGAACGAAGCGGTTTAAAAAGCCAATAGGAAGAAACAATACAAAATGAAACTGCTATGAAAACAAAATGGGTTTTTCTTTTGATCGCCATGATGGTCATGGGAAATGGCTTTTGCCAAGACTTTGGCTGGCGTTTTCCTGCCAACGAAACAGCACCGACCATCTTTCATGTATTTACCGACTCTCGAGGTATAAGTCTGGGGAATAGCGGCGCAGCTTCCGAAGCGGATGTCTTCAGCATGTACTACAACCCAGCCAAATATGCCTTCATCAAGGACAAGACCACTTTTGGATTGAGCTATGTTCCTTGGATGAGAGGACTGAGCCCAGATATGAATCTTGCGGATCTTGCTTTTGCGCGCAAGGTCGGCAAAGTCTCCGCCATCGCTGCTTCGATTCGTTATTTAAACATGGGAGAGATTACCATCCGTGATGAAGAAAGTGTCGAGTTAGTAGAGATTCATCCTACCGATTTCGCTTTGGATTTTGCCTATTCCGCGCGGTTGACAGAGCATCTCTCCTTGGCTGCGGCTGTACGTTTTGTTTCTTCAAAGGATTATCCCGATGCTTATCCTCCAGCATCCGCATCTTCATTAGCTGGAGATCTTGGACTTTATTACCAACAACCCTTGACTCTCGGTGAAAAGGAGGCCCAATACGCATTGGGTGTATCCATCACCAACATCGGAGGCAAGATGAAATATAGCGAGACATTCAAAAAATTCCTTCCAGCGACCTTGCGTGTAGGTGGTGCCTTCAAGACCGAGTTGATCAAGGAACATACGCTCACGGCCATGATGGATTTTTCCAAGCTTTTGGTGCCCACACCTCCGAGCTATTCGTTTGACCCACTAACGGGTGAATACGTCATCGATGCGGAGTTTTCCGATGATGTTTCCGTATTACAAGGCATGATTCAATCGTTTTATGACGCCCCCAAAGGCTTCTCCGAGGAGTTGAAAGAAGTCATCTGGAGCTTGGGTTTGGAATACGCTTGGAAAGAAAAGTGGTTTGGACGCGTGGGTTATTATCACGAATCACAGTACAAGGGAAATCAGAAATTCTTCACTTTGGGCGCTGGAGCCAATTTCAAGCGTTTCGGTGTGGATGTTTCCTATCTGATCAGTGCCAACGGCATGTATGGAATCGATCCGATGAAAAACATGCTGAGCATCGGTTTCCGTTATGGGTTCTGAAATGTACCAAAGGTAATCCTACCTCTTCAACATATTAAAATAGGCATCCAGCAGCTTCTGGGCGCCGATGTAGGCACTCATGCGTTGGTTGCGGACGTCGTTTTCCACCAAAGGAAGGAGGTCGGTGACTAATTGATTTTGATAGAAATCTGATTTTAGCGCCGACTCCATAGTGTCGATCATCATCTGGACATCCTGTTGGGAACGTTTTTGTTGGAGATAGCCATTATCGCGAATGGCTTGGACGTGGTCATAGACCATTTGCCAGACGGCATCCACATTGAAGCCTGTCAACGAAGAGCAGGTCAAAACCTTGGTTGCCTGTCCCGACTCCGGCATGGGGAAGAGATGCAGGGCCGTGCGGCATTCGGCGGCGGCGCGTTCGGCACGCAGCACATTGTCGCCATCGGCTTTGTTGACGGCGATGCCGTCGGCCATCTCCATGATGCCGCGCTTGATGCCTTGAAGTTCATCACCAGCACCGCTGATCAAGATTAAAAGGAAGAAATCCACCATGGAATGCACGGCGGTCTCCGACTGGCCCACACCGACGGTTTCGATGAAGATGGTGTCGTAGCCCGCGGCCTCGCAGAGGATGACCGTCTCACGGGTCTTTCGGGCCACGCCGCCCAAGGTACCGGCAGATGCCGAAGGACGAATGAAAGCATTCGGATGCACGGAAAGTTCCTCCATGCGGGTCTTGTCACCCAAAATAGAACCTTTGGAACGCTGGCTCGACGGGTCGATAGCCAGCACCGCCAGTTTATGGTCGTTGCGGCAGAGGTACATGCCCAACGCCTCAATGAAGGTGCTTTTACCAGCACCCGGCACACCGGTGATGCCCAGCCTCAAAGCCTTTCCCGAATGAGGCAGGCAAGCTGCAATGATCTGTTGGGCAAGTTCCTGGTGGTTAGGCAGCGAGCTTTCCACTAAGGTGATGGCTTTACCCAAGGCCACACGGTCACCTTTGAAGATGCCTTCAACATACCATTCCAGTGGCATTAGCTTCTGCTGATTGCGACGCAAACGCTCCAACGCCTGAGGATTCACTTGCACCGGTTGGTCCACGCCTTCGGCCACTTTCAAGTTTGAATCCCATTCATGCTCTTGATTCTCAAAATGTTCTATTTCCATACAAACCTCTTGTTAGAAAAAGCAAAGATAGTGTTTAAAAAGATTTTTTTTCGTAATTCAGAAATTTTTTGTAACTTTGCATCTTAACTCTAACTGCGCACTATGACTAACAAGCATCGGGTACTTTTTGTACAACAGGAAATCACTCCCTATTTGCCAGACACCCCCATGGGGTTGATCGGGAGGAACCTGCCCCAAGCAACTCAGGAACACGGAAAGGAAATCAGGATCTTCATGCCCAGATACGGCCACATCAACGAAAGAAGAAACCAACTGCATGAGGTCATCCGCCTGTCAGGCATGAATCTCATCATCAACGACACGGACCACCCACTGATCATCAAGGTGGCATCCATCCAAAAAGCGAGGATGCAGATCTATTTCATAGACAACGACGATTTCTTTACCAAGAGAAAGTACACCGTATATGACCATAACGGAAAGTTCTGCGAGGACAACGACGATCGTACCGTCTTCTTCAACCGTGGCGTCATCGAGACTGTGCGCAAGCTGAACTGGTCGCCCGACATCATCCACTGCAGCGGCTGGATGACGGCTCTCATGCCCATCTTCATCAAAAGGGCCTTCAAGGACAACCCGCTGTTCAACGAGTCTAAGATCATCTATTCCATATATGACGACAGCTTCAAAGAACTGCTGAAAAGCGGTTTTGAGAAAAAAGTGAAACTCCCCGGAATGACCGCCAAGGATCTCAAATACTATAAAGAACCTTCTTACGTTAATCTCACCAAGGCGGCCATTGACTATTCCGACGGCATCATCATCGGCAGCGAACAAATCGACCCGACGATAGCAGACTACGTGAAAAGCTGCAACAAGCCGGTGCTGGAGTATCAGGGACCAGACCAATACGCAGAGGCCTACAATGCCTTCTATGACACGATTTTAAGTAATTGATGGAAACCTTGAAAACTAAACATTTTCTTTCTTTGCCCTTGAAAGCGATGCTATGCATCCTGTTGGGCTTTATGGGATACTCCTGCAACAAGACCACTGAGAGCATCGGCAACGGACTGTTGCCGGAAGGAGATCTTATCGGCGTCTATTTTACCGACACCGTTGCCATCGAATGCCATTCGACATTGGTCGATTCGATTATCACCAAGGGGATGACAAGCATCCTTCTCGGCAGCATGGTGGATCCCATCATGGGAAGGACCGACGCCAGCATCTTCACCCAACTGCACATCTCCTCCACCAACCAACAGTTCGGCGACCAACCGATCATCGACTCCGTAGTGCTCCAACTGGCCTATAGCGACTATTTCGGCGACACCAACACCCTGCAGACGGTTCACGTCTATGAGCTTGCCGACTCTCTGGTGGGCTCACAATACTATTACCAATTCGATGATGTTGCCATACAGCCCGAAGACCTTGCACAAGGCTTCCAGTTCTATCCCCGTCCCAAGACCACGGGCATGGTGATCGGAACCGACACGCTCACTCAAGCCGTGTTGCGCATCCCGCTTTCCAACAGCTTTGGCGAACGTCTGGTCCAAGCCGACACTAGCGTTTATTCAGCACCGGAATACTTCAAGGAATACATCTACGGCCTGAAGATCTGTTGCGAGAGTGTCAGTCAGGATGGCGCCATCTGCTCCTTCTACCCCACCAGCAACACCATCACCGTGCTTCAGCTCTACTACCACGAGAATCCCGAGGCGGAAAGCCGCATGAGATACAACTACTACATCACTAGCGACGACGTGTATTTCAACCAATATCTCCACGACTACTCGATGGGATCGCCCGAATTCGTGAGTCAGGTGGTGGATGGCAACACAGCGCTTGGACAACAACAGCTCTATCTCCAGTCGATGGGAGGCGTCCATGCCATCGTCCGTTTTCCACACCTCACCGAGTGGACCAAGCCCACGGAGCACAGCCATATCCTCATCAACGAAGCCAAGTTGATCCTTCCCACCTCGACGCTGATTGCCGATTCGAGTCAATATGCGACCATCTCCACGCTGGCTCTTCTCAATATCAAGGAAAACGGCACTTCCTTATTGCCCGATTACCTCGAAGGAACCAACTATTACGGTGGTAGCTATAACACAACTACCCGACAAGTTGTTTTCCGTATCTCCGAGTATCTCCAGCAGCTCTTGAATGGACGCCTTTACAGCGACGGCATCTATCTCTCCATCACAGGCGCCTCTTACAATCCCTTGCGCTGGATCCTTGCGGGACCGACTCCCGACGAGGGGGAAGCCTTGCGCTGTGAGATCAAATATTCCATTGTCGAAGAATAAGAAAAACCAAACAACTATATCATGAAAAAACTGATTCTTATGTCATTGATTTTCGCCGGTCTGATGTGCCAGGCCCAAGAAAAAGAGACCGTGGTGGTCATCGAAACCAATTACGGAACCATCAAAGCCAAGCTGTACAACGACACCCCGCTCCACCGCGACAATTTCATCAAGTTGGTGAACGAAGGTTGGTACAAAGGCTCTCCGTTCCACCGTGTCATCAACAAGTTCATGATCCAAGGCGGCCAGAATGCCGACGGACGCCAAGATCCCGGCTATACCGTTCCCGCTGAGTTCCGCGACAACCACTTCCACAAGAAGGGTGCCCTCTGCGCTGCACGCCAAGGCGACCAGGTGAATCCTAAGAAAGCCTCCAGCGGTTCCCAGTTCTATATCGTCCAGGGCCAGGTCTATGACGACAAGACCCTTGACATGTATGAAGAACGCCTGGGCAAAGTCATCGGACCCAAACAACGCCAAGCCTACAAGAGCATCGGCGGCACACCGCATCTTGACGGCGACTATACGGTATTCGGAGAAGTCACCGAAGGTCTCGACATCGTCGATAAAATCGCTGCAGTCCAGACCGGCTACATGGATGTGCCCGTGAAACCAGTGACGATCACCTCCATCAAAATTGAGAAATGCGCTGAGAAAAGTTGCTGTCAGTAATCTTTACTCCCATGAAAGAAAAAATTGATCAAATACTGAATGAGGTCAGGAACTTCCAGGCCGAGAATAAAGAGGCGCTGGAGAACTTCCGCATCACTTATCTGAGCAAGAAAGGGATTATCCCAGCCTTGTTTGCCGATTTCAAGAATGTGGCACCTGAACTCCGCAAGGAGATGGGCATGCGCCTCAACGAGCTGAAGAACACCGTGACTGCCAAAGTCGAAGAACAGCTGGAACGCTTCGAGACCCAAAACAGTTCCGATGCCGGCTTCGACATGACGATGCCAGCCAACGAGATGAAAGGCTCCCGTCATCCCCTATCGATCGTCCGCCGAGACATCAACGAGATCTTCTCGCATTTGGGCTTCACCATTGTGGAAGGTCCTGAGATCGAGGACGACTACCATGTGTTCTCGGCATTGAATTTCCCACTCGACCATCCGGCGCGCGACATGCAGGACACTTTCTTCATCCAGAAGGAGCCGAATGTGAACAAGGTGACGGATATCCTGTTGCGCACCCACACCTCCAGCGTACAGGTTCGTGCCATGGAGAAACAGCAGCCGCCCATCCGCGTCATCGCCCCTGGGCGTGTGTTCCGCAATGAGGCCATCTCGGCCCGCGCCCACTGCATCTTCCATCAGATCGAAGGTCTGTATATCGATGAGAATGTCTCTTTCGCCGACCTGAAACAGACGCTGTATCATTTCGTGCAGGAGTTCTTCGGTGAAGGCACCAAGGTGCGTTTCCGTCCCTCCTATTTCCCCTTCACTGAGACCTCGGCGGAGATGGACATCTCATGCAACATCTGCGGTGGCAAGGGATGCAATATCTGCAAACACACCGGCTGGGTGGAGATCCTGGGCTGCGGCATGTGCGACCCCAACATCCTCATCGCCAGCGGCATCGACCCGGAGAAATATACAGGCTTCGCTTTTGGCATGGGTGTGGAACGCATCGCCATGCTGAAATATGGCATTAACGACTTGCGTCTGTTCTTCGAAAACGACTTGAAGTTCTTGGAACAGTTTGAACTGGCCTAAGAAGCAGCTGGAGAACGTTCGGACTGCGCAATGCTTTTACGTTCCGTGCGTTTGACAATCAACACGCTGAGTTCGAACAGCAGATAAATTGGCAGCGACACCAAGGTCAAGGTGAAGGCATCTCCCGTAGGGGTGATGATGGCTGCCACTACCAAAACAACGACAATAGCATGACGGCGGTATTTCTTCATGAATGCCGCCTTCATCATACCCAGTTTTGCCAACAACCAGCATAACACCGGCAGCTCGAAAATGACACCCATTGTCAAGCTCAGCATCAACAGGATGGAGATATAGGATTCCAGCGAGATGACATTGGTGACGGAGGGATCCACTTGATAGGTGCCCAGAAAACGGAATGTCAGCGGGAAAATCAGGAAATAGTTGAGCAGCACGCCCAACAGGAACATGACATAGCCGCCCGCCACCGCCTTCACTGCATGACGTCGCTCAGATTCATACAAAGCAGGAGCCACGAAACCAAACAGCACATAGATCACGTAGGGAGACACCACGATAAAGCCCATCCAAAACGCCATCTTCATGTGGAGAATGAACTGCTGGGCCAACTCGATGTTGATCAGATCCACCTGAAAGGGTTGCAAGGGACCAACCAGCCTTTCAAACAAACGATAGGTGATAAAATCGGGCGACTTGGGGGCAAGCACGACGGAAAACAGCAGGTTTTTGAAGCAAAACGCCACGATGCCCGCCACCAAGGTGACAGCAAGGATGCGGAACAGACAATGCCGGAGCACCTCCAGGTGTTCCCAAAAGCCCAGCTGATCCGCATCCTTACTCTGGCTCATTGAGCATCCTTGTTTTCTTTCGAATCGGACTTGGTCTGGCTTGCTTCGTCAGCTGGCTTGCCTTCCATGCCTTCCTTGAAATCCTTGACACCTCGTCCTAGGCTTCGCATCAGTGCCGGAATTCGGCTCGCACCGAACAACAACAAGATGATCAAACCAATGATGAGGAGTTCCTGGGTACCGATAAATAACAATGTCATGACGATCGTTTCTAATGTGATGATTGCAAAAGTAAGAATATTTCTTTCACAAATCCCTTTTTCATTATTTTTTCACTAGATAAGCCCCATCAACGCCATAGGACAAACAAAGGGTTTTCAAAAAGTTGTATCTTTGTTTGTGAAAAGTAGATCAATTAAATAATTAACGATATGAAAAACAGTGTATTACTTATTGTTTTACTATCTCTGGCGACATTAGGAGGCTTCGGACAAAAAACCTATACCCTTAGCTCGCCCGACCAAAAAATCACCGTGACCGTCAGCGTTGCAGATGATCTCAGATACTCGGTACGTCATGGCAAAACCCTCGTCCTTGACGACTCACAAATCGCCCTGAGCCTCGATAACGGAAGGATATTGGGGGTTCATCCAAACAACAAGGTTATCGCTGTCAAAACCAACTCGGTAAATCAAACCATCAAGGCATATTTCTATAAGAGAAATGAGATTCAAGATCAATATAACGAATTGATTCTGAGTTTTAAAGGCAACTATCAAGTAGTTTTCCGCGCATACAATGAAGGTGTGGCCTATCGCTTTGAAACCAATTTTTCAAAGCCTTTCAATGTGGTTTCGGAAACCGCCGATTTCAACTTTGATGAGGATTACACCGCTTGGGTTCCTTACGTGAACGCCCGCAAAGGCAAAGGCGATTTCATCCAGCAACAGTTCTTCACCTCTTTTGAAAACACTTATACCGTCACGCCTTTGAGCAAGATGGAGCCTGAAAGACTGGTGTTTTTGCCTGCTTTGGTGGAACTGAAAGACGGTAAAAAGGCAGTGATCACCGAGGCTGACTTGGAGGACTTCCCTGGTTTGTTATTAAGAAACGAAGATGGCTTGAATGGCTTCACTGCCGTTCATGCCGGCTACCCAAAAGTTGAAGAACAAGGCGGTCACAACAACCTGCAATACGTGGTCAAAGAACGTGAAAACTATATTGCCAAAGTCGAGGGCAAACACACTTTCCCATGGCGCTGCATCGTGATCTCGGAAAACGACAAGGATTTGGCCGATAGCGACTTGGTGTATAAACTCGCCTCGCCCTGCCGTGTAGATGACCTCAGCTGGATCAAGCCTGGCAAGGTGGCTTGGGACTGGTGGAACAACTGGAATATCTATGGCGTGCCTTTCAAGGCCGGCATCAACAACGACACCTATAAATATTACATCGACTTCGCCTCGAAATATGGCATCGAGTATGTAATCTTGGATGAAGGCTGGGCCGTGAACAAACAAGCCGACCTCTTCCAAGTAGTTCCTGAAATTGACTTGCAAGAGCTGGTTGATTACGGCGCAAAACGTAACGTGGGCATTGTGCTGTGGGCAGGTTACGCCGCCATCGACAAGGACATGGAGCATGTGTGCCAACACTATTCCAAGATGGGCGTGAAAGGTTTCAAAGTCGATTTCATGGATCGTGACGACCAGAAAGTAGTGGACTTCTACTACCGCATGGCTGCCATGGCCGCCAAATACCACCTCTTCATCGACTTCCACGGAGCTTACAAGCCCACAGGGTTGAGCCGCACCTATCCGAATGTGTTGAATTACGAAGGCGTGTATGGTTTGGAACAAGCCAAATGGGACAATGAGGGCGACCTGGCCTTGAACGAGGTCACCATCCCCTTCATCCGCATGGTAGCGGGTTCGTTCGACTACACCCAAGGCGCCATGCACAATGCCCAAAAGAGCAGCTTTGCCGCCAACTGGGGCGAGCCGATGAGCCAAGGCACCCGTTGCCGTCAATTGGCTGAATATGTGATTTTTGAATCTCCATTCAACATGCTTTGCGACAGTCCGAGCAACTACTTACAGGAAGACGAATGCACCAAGTTCATTGCCAGCGTGCCTACCACTTGGGATGAGACCGTGGTGCTCGATGGCCAAGTCGGGAAATACCTTGTCATCGCCCGCAAGAAAGGATTCCGCTGGTACATCGGCGCCATCACCAACTGGGAGGAACGCGACCTGACGATCGACCTCACTCCCTTGAACGGCGGCGCTAAGTCGGGACACATCTTCCGCGACGGTCCCAATGCCAACCGCGTGGCTCGGGATTACGTCTCCGAACAAGCCCAGGTCTGGGGCAACACCGTCAAAGTGCATCTCGCCAAGGGCGGTGGTGCTGTGATGGTTTGGTAAAAAAACCAAATAGTTTAATAATTTTCAATTAAATAATATAGCTAATTTAAATAGTATTATTACCTTTGCAGATATTTTTGTAAAAAACAAATAGTATTCGTTTTTTTACTATATTTGCAGCGTAAAGATAATATGAGTTTTAAGTCGGTGAAATATGTGATAGACTTACTGGTGAGACATGGTTTCATACTAAAAAGTCAAAAGGGTAGTCACATGAAGTTTGTAAAAGGAGACAAAACGGTGGTTGTTCCCAATCACGGCAGTAAAGGCATAGAAAAAGGAACCTATTACAACATCCTAAACCAGGCAGGTATCAAAGAAGAACGAGAAAAACAATAAAATATGAAAAATGTGGAAGTAGTTGTAGAGTATGCGGGTAAAAACCTAAGTGCTTATATCAAGGACGCCCCCCTCTTCACTGTAGGCAAAGATTTAAAAGAAATAGAACTCAACATGCGAGAGGCTATAGATCTATATTTGGAAGACAACCCAAATCCCTGCGAGTTACTCTCAGGAGAATATGAGCTGAAGTATCGTATAGATACAGCAACGTTTCTCAACTATTACAGCAGTGTTTTCACCAAAGCCGCACTAAGTCGTATCACCGGCATCAACGAGAGGCAACTCTGGCATTATGCAGCTGGTGTCCATAAACCACGGAGCAAGCAAACGGAAAAAATAAAAAATGGCATCAGATCACTGACAAAAGAACTAGAAGCCATCAACTTAGTATGACAGCCCAAACGACGGCCACGGTTCCGTTTTAGGCAGTGGGGCGGTAATATCAACCTGTGTCTTCTGCACTGGATGCTCGAAGGAGATCCGATAGGCATGGAGACAGATGGACGCGTCAGGGTTGCTGCGCGGATAGCCGTATTTCAGGTCGCCTTTGATGGGGCAACCGATATGTGCCAACTGGCAGCGGATCTGATGGTGGCGACCTGTAAACAGTTCTACTTCCAAGAGATAATAATTATCGGATTTACCTACCAACCGATAACTCAAACGCGCCAGCTTGGCCTCTTTAGTACCCGCAGGAACGATATATGACTTGTTTTGTTTTTCGTTCTTTACGATATAGTCTTCAAGCACGTCGGCATCTTTAGGCGGACGGTTTTTCACGATGGCCAAATATATTTTTTGGAAATCCCTTTCCTTCACCTTGACCGTCATCCTCGACAAGGCCTTGCTCGTCTTGGCAAACACCACCGCTCCACTCACGGGTCTGTCGATGCGATGCACCAATCCCGCAAACACATTGCCCGGCTTGTCGTATTTCTCTTTGATATAGGCTTTTACGTCGTCCAAAAGGCACACATCGCCCGTCTTGTCGCCTTGCACAATCTCCGAAGGCAATTTGTTCACCACGATGAGGTGGTTGTCTTCATATAGTATTCTATCGTCAATCATTCTGCCTCCTAACTTCTGTCTTCTGTCTCTTCAATAATCACCCCGCTTCCAACGACGTACGGTTCCGTCTCATGATACATTACCCCAAACTGCCCTGGTGCGATGCCCGACACTGCCACGTCGCTCACGATATCGGCGCCCTTGGGTGTGATATGGATGGTGCCTTGTGTGAACTCTGGCTGGTGGCGTATCTTGTAACGCACCCGCATCCCTTCGGTGAGACGCAAGGTAGGGTTCATCATTTGGAGGTCGCCCAGGGGGATGATGTTGGTATATTGCGCGATGGGATCGTAGCCTTGCGACACATAGACGATGTTGTTGGGGATGTCCTTTTTCACCACGAACCAAGGTCCGCCTCCCAGCCCGAGGCCTTTGCGCTGTCCTATGGTATGGAACCAGAATCCCTTGTGTCGGCCCAGTTTCTTTCCCGATTCAATCTCCACGATGTCGCCTGGCATCTCGCCGAGATATTCGCGGATGTAGTCATTGTAATTGATTTTGCCAAGGAAGCAAATGCCCTGACTGTCATGCCTTTCTGCCGATGGCAACTTGTATTGTGCGGCCAGTTTTCGCACTTCAGGCTTGGGAAGGTCACCGATGGGAAAGATCACCTTGCTCAGCTGCAGGTAGGTGATGCGGCCAAGGAAATAGGTCTGGTCTTTGTAGGTATCGGCTGCTGTTCCCAGCCAAAAGATGCCCTTTTCGTCTTCCCATGAGCGAGCATAGTGTCCAGTGGCTATCTTGTCGAAACGATGTCCTTCTTTCTCTTCGAAGGCGCCGAGTTTGATCCAGCGGTTGCACATCACATCGGGGTTGGGCGTGAGTCCTTTGCGCACCATCTCCATGGTATAGCGCCCGACCGTCTCGAAATACTCATGTTGCAGATCCACAATGTCGAACGGGCAACCGTATTTTTTGGCGATATAGGTAGTGATCTCAATATCTTCTTCTGAGGGGCAGGACGAGAGGTCTTCTTTCCCTTCCATTCCTATCTTGATATAGAAGATATGCGGCGTGAAGCCCTGTTCTTTGAGCAGGGGCACCACCACGGAGCTGTCAACGCCCCCCGATACCAATGCGGCGATGTTCATGGTTGTGACAACAATAATTTTTGCAAAGATACAAACAAATTCCATACTGGAAACAATAGTATTTATTTCATTTTTAATAATAAATTATTTAAAATATTTACAAAAATATTATTTTTGCTTTTTTGTTGTTATATTTAAAAATTTCTGATTATTTTTGCAGAAAAAAACAATGTGGATATTATAAAAAACCATCAAAGCTATTGTTTTATACCTCTTTTATTTTTATTTTTGCAGTCCAAAATGTCACGCTTTCTAAAAAAGAAAAGACAATTTATATAGTTTATAATCAATAAATTAACATAATAAAAACAAAAATTTTCAAAACGATGAAGAATTTTACAAAAATCATGGCAGCCATCGCGCTGCTCGCATTCCTCGCTTTCCCAATGGGGATGAGGGGACAAACAAGAGACGTTGAAACATTTACGTTCTCCGAATTGGGTTATGAAAATGCCGAAAATGTTACAACAGTTGAAGGAGACAATGTAACATTGACATTTGACGCTGGAACAAATGCGAACAATTCGCCCAAGTATTATAATACTGGAGCGGGTGTTCGTATGTATGCAGGTAACACCCTTGAAGTTGCCTTAAATGATCAAACAGGTGATACTAGAATTACGGCAATTGATTTTACTTTTTCTGGTAGTTCTTATACTGGTGGGTTGCAGAACTGGACAGGTAGCGAGACTTCCCATACTTTTACGGCAACTGGGACCGCTCGTATTCAGGTGATTACTGTGACCTTCTCCGAAGGTGGTGTTGCTCCTACCACTTACACCGTCACTTATTATGCCAATGTTACAGGTACAGCACCTGTTGTTGACACCTATATCGAAGGTGCAGATGTTACATTGCGTGATGCTAACACCTTCACGAATGATGGCTATACCTTCAGCGAATGGAACACTGACCCTGATGGCGATGGCGACTCATACGCAGCAGGTGATGTTATTAATGATATAGATGATAATTGGGACTTCTATGCCATTTGGACAGAAAATATGCCGAGCGATGATCATTGGGTGCTCACCAGCCTCGCTGACCTCACCACAAGCGATGTGTTCGTTATCGTGGGTAATAATGATTCCAACTATGCCATGTCAAACGACAAAGGCACGAGCAATCCTCCAACCGCAGTTGCAGTGACCGTGACTGGGAACGAAATCACTAGTACGGTGGCAGCAAATATTCAGTGGAACATCAGTGGCGATGCTACTAATGGTTACACTTTCTATCCGAATGGTTCTACCACAACTTGGCTTTATTGCACTGCCACTAATAATGGTGTTCGCGTGGGAACAAATACAAACAAAACTTTTGTTGTTGATCACGATTATCTAAAGCATACTAGCACATCAAGATATGTTGGTATTTATAACTCACAAGATTGGAGATGCTACACTTCTTATACTGGAACTAATATTGCTGGTCAAACATTCGCTTTCTACAAGAAAGTGACCGGCGAGGTTCTTCCTCCGAGCATCACCGCGGCCAATGTTGACATTGAATACAATGCCACCTCTGGCTCAATCACCTATACCATCAACAACGGTGTTGAAGGTGGCGCATTGACTGCCACTACCGAAAGCGAGTGGCTCACGCTTCCCAACACTTTTACTAGTCCGATAGAGTTCACTTGCACAGCCAACGAGGCAGGTACTGCCCGCACGGCCACGGTCACACTGACCTACACTTATAACCGCGAAACCGTCACCAAGGACGTGACCGTCACCCAAGCTGCTGCCCCCGTGGTTTACAACACTATGCAAGCCATTTTTGATAAGGCAACAGAAGTTGGAAACACTGCAACAAGTGTCAACATTGCTCTCCAAAACTGGGTAGTGTCTGGCGTTTCCACTAACGGAAAGAATGTATTCGTTACGGACGGCACCAAAGGTTTCGTCATCTTTAATACTGATGGAAACATGGGATTCGCTGTAGGAAATGTCTTGAGTGGAACGGTGTCTTGCAAAGTCCAATTGTATCACGGTTTTGCAGAGATCACCGAACTCAACTCTTCAACAGAAGGCATTTCTATTGCTACTGGTGGCACTGTCACAGAAGCCAATATCGCCATGGCTGAACTTGCTGGTGTCAACACAAGCGCTTTGGTGAGCTATGATAACTTGACTTGCAGTGTAACTACTAGTGGCAATAATACCTTCTATAACCTTTCGGATGGCACCACTACCATTCAGGTTTACAACTCCCTCTATGCATTCGATGCCCTTGTAGATGGCAAGACCTACAATATCACGGGTGTTTATCAACAATACAACAACACCAAGGAGATTCTGCCTCGCAGTGCTGACGATATTGAGGAAGTTCAAGTCCAGCATAATGAATATACGCTGACCGTCAGCAATCTGAGTCACGTCAATCTCTTTATATTCGCTGGCGAAGAAAGCGAAACCATTATTAGTACTGAGGATGGAGAGACTACCGCCCAAGTATATGATGGAACAGAAGTATTGGTTAGTATTGATGTTGAAGCAGGATATGTCTTCCAATCCTTGACTATTACGGATGGTAATGGTGATCCCGTTAATATGGAAGAACTCACCGCAAATGAATACTACAGCTTCGTTATGCCTACCAGTGACGTGACTATTACCGCTTCGGCAGAGGTTCTTACAGGCGACCAATACGAACTCTTCACTGGTGATGAACTTGTGGAAGGCGATTATCTGATTGTTTACAATGGAAAGGCCATGAACAATACGGTATCGAGTAACAGACTTCAATATGAAGAGGTCATTGCAACGAATAATGTGATTACAACTGACCATGCCGCCATCGTTTGGCACATTGCTCCAAGTGGAGACTACTGGACTATCTACAGTGCTGATGCTGAAGCATATGCTGCGAGTACAGGGACCAAGAATCAAGCCACAACTATGGCTGATGGATCTGATGACAAAGCCTTATGGACGGCTTCTGGCAATTACGATTTTGTAAACAAATATAATGCAGCCAACAGCGTCAATTCCTATCTCAGAAACAACGGCACTTATGGCTTTGCTTGCTATGGAACGGGTACTGGTGGTGCCTTATCCCTCTACAAGAAAGTTGAAGACACCCCTGTCACCGAAACCTACACACTCACCATCGAAGGTTACGGCACCAGCGCTGGCGGCTACTATCTGATTGCTTCGCCTGTTAAAGAAGTTGAACCTACTGCTGATAACGGCTTCATCACTGATGATTTTGACCTCTACATGTTCGACGAAAGTGAAGAGGATGAATGGATCAACTACAAACAAGACGATGACAACACCGGTTTCGATGCCCTGTTAAGCGGAGTGGGTTACCTCTATGCAAGTAAACAAAGAACCGAACTTGAATTCACTGGCACGCCTTACGACGGCGATGGAGTATTTGATCTAAACTACACTGAAGGCGCCGACATGGCAGGTTGGAACCTCGTGGGTAATCCCTACAGCACCTGGGCTACCGTTGACAAACAGTTCTACATCATGAACGGCACTGGCACTAACCTCATCGTCAGTGAAACCGACACGGTTGCCGCTATGCAGGGTATCTTTGTAAAAGCTACCGAACCCGGCGAGTACGTCACCTTTACCCAAGGTTCTACTGAACCAGAAGGAAAGATTGTCCTCAACGTCTTGAAGAACCGCGGTAATGTCATCGACCGTGCTATCGTCAACTTCGGCGAAGGTGTGCTTCCCAAGTTCCAACTCAACCCGAACGACACCAAAGTGTATTTCCCTCAAGCCAATGAAGAATACGCCGTTGTGAGCAGCGACGAAGAAGGTGAGATGCCCGTCAACTTCAAGGCTAACGAGAACAACACCTATACCCTCAGCGTCAATGCCGAGAACGTCGAGATGGAGTACTTGCACCTTATCGACCTTATGACTGGTGCCAATATCAACCTGCTGGCCAACCCGAACTACAGCTTCGAAGCCAACACCACCGACTTCGCTAGCCGCTTCAAGCTGGTCTTTGTCGCCAACAATGGCATCAACGAACACAACAGCAACAACTTCGCCTTCTTCAACGGAAGCGAATGGGTGATCAACAACGAAGGTGAAGCCACCTTGGAAGTGATCGACATGACAGGCCGCGTCCTCAACACCATGACCGTCAATGGCAACGCCACCACCAAAGTCAACGCTGCCACCGGAGTCTATATGCTCCGCCTTACCAACGGTAACGATGTGAAGACTCAAAAGGTCGTTGTGAAATAATTAGAAGACAGAAGACGGAAGTCAGAAGTCAGAATGATAAAGTCGGCACCGCGGATGC
>JAFYJV010000024.1 GCA_017537965.1 Bacteroidales bacterium
CGATATAGTCGCCGGCATAGACGGGAGCGAGGAAGTCGATGTTGTCGTAAGCGCGGAACAGGCCTTCGTCGCCGTCACGCATAATCAAGAGTTCGGTCGCCACGTCACCGAAGAGGTGAACCATGTGGGCGCCGTCAACCAGATTGCCACCGTAGTGGGCATCCTTCGCACTCATGCGCAGTCTAATCTTTGTTCTGTATTCCATTTTCTGATATTTTATTACGGTTTTTCACTACGAATAATGCGAATTGCAAAGCTTTTCTATACGTCTTAAGATTTTGCAACTTCGTTGCGGATTTCACGAATGGGAAAGGAATTGGATCTTTCGTAATAATCCGCAGCTTTAGCTGCTAAATTGGCTTTCAAGCAAATATTTAATTCGTTAAATTCGTAGTTTCTTAATTCTTAATTTCAAGTTATTTCTCGACGTAGATACCGTCAACATAGATACCAGAGGCATGGACGCACTCGGGCTTGATCTCACCAACGGGCACCAACTTCTCGGCCTCGACGACGACATAGTCGGCTGCAGTAGCCATCAACGGGTTGAAGTTGTTGGTGGTGCCGAGGAACACCATGTTGCCGAATTCATCGACGATGTTGGCGCGCAGGAAGGCGATGTCAGCCTTCAGAGGCTTCTCGAGGAGGTAATCCTTGCCATCCACGTTGACCACTTGCTTGCCATCAGCCATGATGGTGCCCATTCCGGTGGGAGTCAAAACACCACCGAGACCAGCACCGTAAGCGCGGATGCGCTCTGCGAGGGTACCCTGAGGAACATACTCAACGATTAAGGTGCCTTCGTTCTTCTGGAGGGCAGTCTGCTTGTTGGTGCCGGTGTGCGACACAATAGCCTTCTTCACTTGATGGTTGGTCACTAATTTGCCATGGGCCACTTCGTCGTAGGCAGTGTCATTGGCAATAATGGTCAAATCCTTCACGCCTTTGGCGACAAGAGCGTCAATAATCTGGACGGGGCTTCCCACGCCGAGAAAACCGCCAATCATGATAGTCATGCCGTCGTGAACCTTCTCGACAGCCTGTTCTAATGTAATCTGCTTGTTCATAATTTGTTATGTTTTGAATTGATTGTGAATACAAAAATTTAGGTCTGCAAAGGTACGGTTTTTACTTGGGGAAAACAAATGAAACCGAATTAATTTTATTTTTATAAAACACGCGATCAATTAAAAAAAAAGCGCGGTGATCACCGCGCCTGGATTCATGTTTGACATTGCTAGTTTGTAACCTTGTTTTAGTTCTTCATGAGATCCAAACAGCCTAGCATATCGCTCTTTATGGACTCATAAGACGCAGCGTAGCCTAAGATGAAGTTGAGCACTGACTGGCCTGGTTTTCTGTTATCTGCCGAGAAAGCTTCCTTGATCTGTGCATGGAAAGCGTCATCAATAAAAGGCTCGTTGCAATTGAGAGTAGCATTTACCGTCATAGGCGTTTCTTTTCATTGAACATACACCTTAAAAACGGCAATGGATGCAGATTATTATTATGGTCGCAACTTTTTTTTGATAAAATATTCAACCACCTTTAAATCAATAAGATAAGCTCATCTTATTGACTTCCGCCATTTTTCTTAGATTGATAAGCGCATAACGCATACGTCCCAGTGCGGTGTTGATGCTTACATTGGTGATGTCGGCAATCTCCTTGAAACTCAGGTCGTCATAGATCCTCATGCGCAGTACCTCCTTCTGCTCAACGGGCAGCTTCTCGATCATCTTACGCAGATCGCTGTGTATCTGCTCAACAATCATCCCCTGCTCAACAGAAGGATCTGTGATGGGCGCATTGTCGATGTAGTTGTAGTCCTCACATGACGATTCCACCACTGGAATACGGTTCTCTTTCCTGAAATGGTCGATAACCAAATTGTGGGCGATTCTCATGGCAAACTGGATGAATTTGCCCTCGTCCTTATAAAAACCAGCCTTGATGGTGCGAATGATCTTTACAAAGGTATCTTGAAAGATGTCGTCAGACAGTTGTCTGTCTTTCACCATCGAATAGACATAGTTATATACTTGTTCCTGATATCTGCTTACCAACAATTCAAAATCTGATAGACAGCCTCTTCTGTAGCTCTCTATCAGTTCATAATCAGTCTTTCTTATTTCGGACATACGGCCCTGTTTTTAATGGCACCTAAGTGCGTGTTAATCAGGGTATAAATCTTTCGATAGCGTCTCTCCTATTCTCTTGTTGAACTGTTGATTTGTTTATTTGTTGAATTGTTTCGATGAACAATTTGGATGCAAAGATAGTGCAATTTTTCTCAATGTCAAGAAAAAGATGGTATTTTTTTTCATTTCCAAATTTTCGCTACCTTTGCGGATTCAATTTTTTGGAGTCTTGAAAGAAAAATCAAACGACCATATCACCATCCGTCACGCCAAGGTCAACAACCTCAAAGACCTCAGCCTGGAAATCCCCAAAAACCAGCTGATCGTCATCACGGGTTTGTCAGGATCAGGCAAGTCTTCATTGGCGTTCGACACTTTGTATGCAGAAGGCCAGCGCCGTTATGTGGAGAGTCTGAGTTCCTATGCGCGACAGTTCATGGGACGCCTCAACAAGCCCGATGTGGAAAGCATCACGGGACTCTCGCCAGCCATTGCCATCGAGCAGAAAGTCAACACCCACAACCCGAGGTCAACGGTTGGCACCAGCACCGAAATCTATGAGTTCCTCAAGTTGCTTTTTGCTAGGATTGGCAAGACCTACTCCCCCACCTCAGGGCAACAGGTGAAAAAACATCAGGTGAGCGATGTGGTTGAGCACATCTTCAATCTTCCAGTCGGAACCACCGCATATATCTTGGCCCCCATCCTTCCACCAGAGGGCCGCAGCACGGAGGAGCATCTCTCCATCCTGCTTCAGCAAGGGTTTTATCGCATCATGACCGAAAACGGAGTGATCCGCATAGAGGACTATCTCCAAACGAAACCAATTGGCAACGAGAGGACCATTCGTCTGTTGATCGACCGAGTCAAAGTCAGCGACAAGATTCAGGAGGAAATGGGGCGTCTATCCGACTCGGTGCAAACCGCCTTCTATGAAGGCAACGAGAGTTGTCAGGTCATGGCGGAAAAAGACGGCAACCGCTCATTGGCGGAGTTCTCGTCACGTTTCGAGGCTGACGGGATGCGGTTTGAATCGCCTTCTGTCAACATGTTCGCTTTCAACAACCCTTACGGGGCTTGTCCAACATGTCAAGGATTCGGCAGCGTCATCGGCATCGATCCCGACCTCGTTTTTCCCAACAAGAGCCTGTCCGTTTACGACAATGCCATAGCATGTTGGAGAGGTGATAAGATGAGTGAATGGAAAGATGCTTTGCTACGCGTGGCACATCATTTCAACTTCCCCGTCCACAAGCCTTATTACGAACTGACAGAGGCACAAAAAGAGCTCCTGTGGACAGGCAATGAATACTTCGACGGGATCAATGCTTTCTTCCAGATGGTGGAGAGCAACTCCTATAAGATACAATACCGCGTGATGCTCTCCCGATATCGGGGCAAAACCGTCTGTCCTGATTGTCACGGCGCCCGCTTGAAAAAAGAAGCCTGCTATGTCAAGGTGGGTGGAAAAAGCATCTCCGAATTGGTATTGATGCCATTGGACGAGCTGAAAGTGTTCTTCGACACGCTGGTGTTGGACGACACGGATCAGAAGATCGCCAGCAGGATCCTGGTTGAGATCAACCACCGTCTGGAGTTCATGCTGGATGTCGGGTTGGGCTATCTGACCTTGAACCGGCTTTCGAACACCTTGTCGGGCGGCGAATCGCAACGCATCAACCTGGCCACCTCTTTGGGCAGCAGCCTGGTAGGATCCATGTATATTCTCGACGAACCCAGCATCGGCTTGCATCCACGTGACACCGACCGCCTCATCAAAGTGTTGAGACGGCTTCGCGACATCGGCAACACCGTCATCGTAGTAGAGCATGACGAGAAGATCATCCGCAGTGCCGACCACATCATCGACATCGGTCCCATGGCGGGTGAGTTCGGAGGCGAGCTGGTCTGCCAAGGAAATGCCGATGACATCATCCGTTGCAAGGAAAGCCTCACGGGACAATATCTCTCCGGCGAGAAATCCATCCCCGTCCCCCATCGCCGACGCAGCTGGAACAACGCCATCACAGTCAAAGGAGCCAACCAACACAACCTCAAGAACATCGATGTGCAGTTTCCACTTCATGTGCTGACAGTGGTCACAGGCGTCAGTGGATCAGGCAAGTCCACCCTTGTCAGGGACATCCTATATCCCGCCATGAAGCGACACCTCGGTGAGAATACGGAACGATGCGGCAGCTTCAGCACTTTGGAAGGCGCCATGTCACAAATCGAAGTCGTGGAGTTTGTCGATCAAAACCCCATCGGCAAGTCGTCACGCTCCAATCCCGTCACCTATCTGAAAGCATACGATGAGATCCGTCAGCTGTTTGCCGACCAAAAACTGGCCAAGCTGCGCGGGATCAAGCCGGCATATTTCTCTTTCAACATGCCCGGTGGCCGTTGCGACAACTGCGAGGGCGAAGGCGTCACCAGGATCGAGATGCAGTTCATGGCCGACATCACCCTTCCCTGCGAAGTATGCCACGGCACACGTTTCAAGGAAGAAGTGCTGGAGATCAAGTACGACGGAAAACACATTGCCGATATCCTCGACATGTCGGTGACACAAGCCATCGAGTTTTTCAGCAACTCCAGCGAACGCAACAGCCCCACTGTGAGCCGCATCGTCAATAGGCTGAAGCCCTTGCAAGACGTAGGTCTTGGCTACCTCAAGCTAGGTCAACCGTCAAGCACGCTATCCGGCGGCGAGGCGCAACGCGTCAAATTGGCCTACTTCCTGATCAAAGGCAGCGTGGAGAAGCCCACCCTGTTCATCTTCGACGAGCCCACTACAGGACTGCATTTTCACGACGTAAACAAGCTCTTGGAGTCATTCAACGCATTGATTGACAACGGTCACACGCTGGTCGTCATCGAACACAACCTGGATGTCATCAAGTCGGCCGACTGGGTGATCGACCTTGGTCCCGAAGGCGGCAACGAAGGCGGTCATGTGGTCTTTGAGGGCACACCTGAGGATCTCTTGAAATGTGATAAATCCCACACTGCCCAAGCAATCTTGAAATCTTGAAATCTTGAAACATGAAATCCTCGGAAATCACCCACGAAATGAGCGAGCGTCAACAAAAGGTCGTTGACACGCTGAAAAACCTTGGCATCGAATTCGACATCCACTTCCATCCGCCGATCCCCACCATCGAGGAGGCCATCAACTACTGGAAGGAATTCGACTCGACCCATTGCAAGAACCTGTTTTTCAGGAACCACAAAGGCAACAAGCATTATTTGGTGCTCTTTGAATGCATGCATCAGATGGACATCCACGACCTGGAGCACAGGCTACACCAAGGCAAACTGACTTTCGCTTCTGAGGCCCGCATGGACAAGTATCTCGGCCTGAAACCAGGCAGTGTCTCCCCTTTTGGCTTGATCAACGACACTGAGCATCACGTGCATGTGTTCATTGACCAAAACTTGAAGAACGCCCCTCGCCTAAGTTTCCATCCCAATGACAACACCGCGACGATTGTCATCAAGAACGAGGATTTCATCAAGTTCTTGAATGCCATGGGCAACACGTACGAATTTTTGGAATTGTATTGACCCGATTCAAAAATATTCGTACCTTTGCAGCCAAATTTCTAAATCTTTTTTTATGGATTCTGACCGAGTAAAAGTATGCGTCAACTCTGAAATAGGAAAGCTTGAACATGTGTTGGTGCATACCCCGGGTGCCGAGCTGGAGAACATGACTCCCGAAACGGCTCATCATTATTTATACAGCGACATCCTGAACCTTCAAGTCGCACAAAACGAACACAAATACTTCAAAGGAGTACTTCAAAAAGTCGCCAAAGTCCATGAGATCAGCGACCTTTTAACCGACATCCTCCACAACGACAGCGTAAAAAACAACCTTGTGGATCGCATCTGCAAAGCAGAAAACGTAGCCTATCTCTCAGACTACCTGAAGTCGATGGATGCCGAAACCCTTAGCAAGGCACTGATCGAAGGCGTTCACCTGAACGACATCTCTTCGGTGGATGGCAACTACTTCTCCTTGTTGCCGTTGCCCAACCTCTTCTTCATGCGTGACGCCTCATTCACCATGTTCGACAACCTTATGATCAGCAACATGGCCACCAAGGTGCGCGCCCGTGAGACTATGATCTTGGAAACGATCTACAAATACCATCCGTTGTTTGACGGCGAAGTCATCAATCCTGCCATGAAATATAGTGCCACTGAACCTGGCATCATGGAAGGCGGCGACATCCATATCGTCCGCGACGACATCGTGCTTAGCGGCATGAGCGCCCGGACCAACATGCACGGTATCCAAGCCCTTGTGGACCATCTGAAGACCAAACCAGGCGTCAAGCACCTGATATTCCAAGAGTTGCCGCTGCAACCCGAGTCATTCATCCACCTCGACATGGTTTTCACCATGCTTGATGTGGACCGTTGCATGGCATACGAGCCCGTGATCATGAGCAACATGTTCAAGACCTTCCACATCACCATCGATGGACAGAAAGCCGTTGGCAAGGAAGAGCCGAACCTGGTCGTGGCATTGAACAGCCTTGGTGTGCCCGTGGAACCCATCTTCTGCGGTGGCGGTGGCGACAGCTTCTTCCCTGCTCGCGAACAATGGCATAGCGGCACCAACTTCTTCTGCTTCGCCCCTGGAAAGTTCCTCGGTTATGCACGAAACACACACACTATCCAAGCCATCAACGATGCCGGCTTCGATGTGGTAAGGGCTGCCGATGTGGTCAACGGAAAAGTCAACATCCACAGCTACAAGAAATGCGTTGTAACCTTCGAAGGCAACGAACTTTCCCGTGGCGGTGGCGGCGCAAGGTGCATGACCATGCCCGTTCAACGTCAAGCCGTCGATTGGTAATCACTCCAACACTACTTCATCGACCATAATCCAAGCTTTCTCGCCTGCGTGGGGATGCCATTGTGGTAACACACCTGGATTTTCGACCTTCACGCGTATAAACTTCACGTTCTCGGCTTGTACCCTTGCACGAGCCTCAATTCGTCCCATTGATGTCATGGGATCAGGCATTGTATAGACGGGCAGTTCCGCTCTCTTCCAATCGGTGAAATGGATGCCATCTGAAGAAAAGGCTACCCAACAGGCCTTAGGCCAAATCACCCAACTTTCGGGCTTATGGGCAATACCGATTCTAACCCTCAAAACATCTATTGGCTCATTGAGTTCAATGGTGGCATCCATATCGTCACCATTGAATCCCAACCAGTTACGCCAATAATAATCGCCCACCACTCCTTTTTTGCCATCCATCAAAGCGGTATTGGCATTAGCATTGTAACGCTCCGATGGAGGAAGTACGAAAGAGGTGTTTTTAATGAGGCGATATGATGGACGCGGCGTCAAAGGGATGGCATTAATAAGATCCTCTGTTTGAGGCACTTGATAGCGATACAACTCCGCAGGTTCTTGCTTGCCTACAGGATACGGACGCAAACAAATATCAAATTGATAGATCGAGTCCAATAAAAGATACTGTTCAGCCACATCAGGTCCGCAGGTAGCAGTCCCCAAACCCGATTGCAAGGCATCCACATTCAAGGTCATAAAATTAGCTTCCTCAAGTTGATTGATACGTCTCGCCTGAGTCAGGTTTTTGTCGGAATATTGATACATGCTGAAGTTGAAAGGCCTCGATGAAGTCACCATCAAACCGAACGGATTCTTTGGATTTTCAATAGCCATCCAACGCACCTCTGAATGATTCCCATTATCTTGTGGAACAACGTGTTGTTCAAATAAATCTAAAGCGTTAGTTGAATATACTCCAAAGATTCCTGCAGCATTACGATCAGGGTAGTTTTCAGCATCTTTCCCGAAGTAAGTGAGGTTTTCAAAGCCCCTTGGAAGGTGCATTTGCATACCTATTTTTGGCAAACAACTGACATCACCAACGACCTCCACACGGTTGGTTAGGGCAACTTCACCGTCTCCTGATATGAAATAGATCTGATTGACAACCATTTGCAGATCTCCATAACTGTTTTTCAAATGAATCGTCTGATGTAGCATGAGCCTGCCATCTTCTTGGGTCTGGACATCAGTTGCTACACGTTCCGCTTTCAAATTGTCCAATCCAGCTTGTTTCCACCATAGGCTTCCATGCGAATCCACCTCGTCATTTAAGGTAGGAGCACGCCAAAAGTATAGCTTTAAATAATCAGTAATAACTTCTTGCCAATCAAAAATATATGAATTCAAAAATCCAGTCCTTTCATCGAATTTGAGATTGAACTTTTCACCCCTAACACTTAAGAAACCATTGTCGGTGGGATCAACGGTAACCTTTCCATAATAGGTCTTTGTCCATTTGTCTTCCGATGGCCAGTTGAGCTTGAAATTGTCGTATGCAATTTCCGTCCCTTTCGGCATAAAAGGCTGATCCTCTTTTAGTTTTACTGAAAAACGGACAAAGAACTCTTCGCCCGGGTGCCCGAAGATGCGGAGACGATCGATATTGAAACGCTTGGTCTCGAAAGGTTTCAGATCCATGTTCAAAGGCATATCAATAAGTTTTCTCTCATTGGAATATACTTCATAATTTACTTCAAATTCATTCAGATTAGTAAAAGAAAACCAATTTATTACTTCAAACTCTCCTATTGTCAAATCAATTGGTTTGAACTTAATACCTTGATAGACTTTCTTCACCTCGGCGGCGTGATGGTGTGGGGTGCGGTCTGACGAGACCACACCATTGGCGCAGAAGGCGTCGTCGTCACCTACCCCGTAGGCATGACCGAAGTCGCCGCCTACAGCAAGCCAATCCACGTTCTTCTTGTCGTCATGGACAATGAAACTTTGATCCACCCAATCCCAAATACAGCCACCTTGTAGTTGCTCATTCGCCTCAAACACGTCCCAATAATCTTGCAAGCCACCCATACTGTTTCCCATGGCATGGCAGTATTCCACCATGATGAATGGCCTTCCAAGTGTGTCAAGTTTCTCATCTACAAAGCGTTGCAAATATTTTGGGCTGGCATACATCAGGCCTATTACATCCGTGTTGCGGTCATAGATCGCTCTTTCGTATGTAACTGGACGCGAATGATCGCGGTTTTTCATCCAGTCGTAGGTGTATTCGAAATTGACGCCGTTTCCACACTCATTGCCCATCGACCACATAATGATTGAAGGATGATTCTTGTCCCGTTCTAGCATGTTGCGGTTACGTGACCAGATCATGTCGCGATATTGTGGATCTTTAGCTAGGCTTTTTTCACCATAGCCCTGAGCATGGGATTCACAGTTGGCCTCGTCCCAGACGTAGAGTCCGTACTTGTCGCAGAGTTCATACCAATAGGGATCGTCGGGATAATGGCAGGTACGTACCGTATTGATATTCATCTGTTTCATCAAGGCGATATCCTTCTCCATTGACTCACGGCTAATCACATGACCCGTATAAGGATCGTGCTCATGGCGGTTGACACCTTTGATCAGTACATATTGCCCGTTGATCAACAACTTGCCATCCTTAATCTCCGAAGTGCGGAAACCGATATGGTTTTCAAGACGTTCTATCTCCTTCCCTTTCTTATCCAAGATCTTGATTTCCAAACGATAAAGATTTGGGTGTTCGGCTGACCATGGCTTGATACCAGACAAAGTGTAATCGAGTTCCAGATGGTTCTTCCCGACTGCGTTCTTCAATTCTTTTTCCAAGTTAACAATCTCATTTTCACCATCACAAACAGACACTACCAGTTTGCCATATTGTACGGTTTTCCCCGTTGGATTATCCACAGTTACGTCAATGGCAAAAGTACCATTCTGATAAGTATTATCCAGCCCCGCATGTACTTCATAATCAAATATATTGACCTGAGGCTTGGAGTAAAGGACTACATCCCGCTCAATACCGCTGAGGCGCCAAAAATCCTGACACTCGAAATAGGAGCCGTTAGAGAAACGATAGACCTTCATGGCGATTTTGTTCACGCCAGGATGGACAAATTCGGTGATGTCGAAATCTGAATTAGTCTTGGCATCCTCGGTATAGCCTACTGATCTACCGTTAACCCATAGGTAATAGGCCGATTTCACGGCACCGAAGTTGACATATACTCGTCGATTTTTCCATGACTTGGGAATCTTAAATTCAGTGACATAGCATCCTACTGGATTGTCAATGGCTGGGGCGCATGGCGGATCATTCGGGCGAAATTCATTATCGACATTCACGTAAATCGGTGTGCCATAACTGTTTAACTCCCAATTGGCTGGCGCAGGGATCGTGTTCCATTCTGAGACATCGTAATCTGTTTTGTAAAAGCCTTCAGGAGCTTTCGTGGGACTGTCCACCCATAAGAATTTCCAGTCGCCGTTGATGCATTGCGACCACTCCTCGCCCATCGGAATCACGTTGGTCCGTGGATAGAGCTTGTTGATCTCGTATATTTTGACATCATTCCAGGCGTTGAGTTCGGCCTCGGTTTGTGCGAAAAGGCCCATCCAAGCCATGCTTATCAAAAGTAAAAACACAATTCTTTTCATCATCTTATATCTTATTTTCCAATAACAAACTTCTATCTCTATCCGGAATCCGCTCCGATTTGTTCGCATCCCTATCGAAATAAACCACCGCACAATGGCAAACGGTTTTCACAAGGCCCGTCTTCTGATCAACTAAACGTTGCTCCATCTTGAAGCTGGAGTTGCCAACCTCGGTAACGATGGATTCGCAAGCCAAATCATCATGGAAATGAATCGGCATCTTGAAGTCCATTTCGACGTGGACCAACACGTATTTAAAAGTCAGCCAGTCGATTTTCTCGTTAAAGGCGTGTTCAAAAAAGCGGCTTCGACCCATGTCGAAGTAATGGCATTGCGACCCATTGTTCACATGGTTGTACGGATCGAGGTCGCTCATGCGGATTTGGATGGGACAAGAGAACATATTTTATGATTTTAATGATTACAAACTATTTCCATATTTATCGAGCCACGTTTGTGCTGCCTCACAATTAGGACAATGCGAACGCAGAAGCGTGTAAAAATGAGCATTATGCTTCATGATGACCGTGTGACACAGTTCGTGAATAATAACATAATCAATGACAAATTCAGGAGCCTTTATCAGGCGCCAGTTGATGGAGATGTTTTTCTCTTTGGAACAATTCCCCCATTTTCGCTTCTGACTGCGGATGAAAAGCTTGTTGTATGGCAGAAGCAGTGCTTCAGAAAGCGTCTCAGTTCGAGATAAGAAATACTTTCGCGCCACCGATTTTAGCCATTTTTCCTGTACCATCGCATCCAACAGATCACGTTGCGATTGAATGGTCTTGCTTTCATGATTGACTACAACCTTGTTTTTGTATTTTGACGAGTAGAAATAAGCATACCGATTACCAAAAAGCAGAATCTCGTTTCTACGCAATTTGATTTTCTCCTTTTTCGCAAATACAAGTTGTTTGGAGACAATCCATTGCGCTTTTGCCTCCAACAGTTTTTCTATCTCCTCGTCAGAAAACGCAAGCGGTACAAACAATTGCACAGAGCCATCTTCATGCACACGCAAACGGGCATGTTTCACATCTCTACGAATGACCGAATAGTGCGCTGGCAACATATCAATTCAAGCTGAAGTTTTTCAATATGGAGTTCATCAAGACATCGCCCAATGGACCATCAATGTCAAGGTTCAAAGATTCGTATTTGGGGTTGACCGCCAAAAGCTCCATGTCGGCTTTGAATCGGTTGTACTCCTGCGGCACCTCCTGCCAGCCGATATAGATCTTGGATTGGATGCGTTGAGCTTCCTCGTTGGCAAATTCTCGCACCAGTTGCTCATCAAAGTCGGTGATCTCGTTTTTGATGATTTGGTAAATCTCAAAAGTCCCCTTATCAGCAAAACCCATTTTCTTGGGAATTTCAATCGCCTCATCCACTTCGGTATAAAGTTCACTGAGTTTCTTCAAAAGCCCTTCTATCTCAATGGTATCGGCGTTTTTCTGACGAATCAAGGCATCCAAACGTTCTTGGAATTCAATGTATATGGCGCTGTTGTTTTGGTTGGTGCGAATCATCGTCTCAATGTCGCGGATGATTTTCTCAGCCTTGTCGGAAGGCGAAAGCTTAGTTTCCTGCAACTTGGTGAGATAGTCAGCATCAATGGCAATTTCAGGCAAGTGGCCACGGAAATCGAGCAATGTGGCACTCTCTTCCAACAATTTACGCGTCTGGGCAGCGTAAAACTCTGCATCGAAATCCACACGACGGAACTCTTCCATATACAACTCGTAAATGGTCACCAACCAAAGGTATTGATTTCGATAAGGCCGCAAACCCGGATTGGGACTGATGGCTTCCCAAAGCTGCACCACCCGATGGAAACAGTTCTCAAACTGACCCTGGTCAATCTCGCTCAATTTGCGGATAATTGCCATTTCACATTCATAGCTGTCTTCCAACTTAATATCGACAAAAGGCTCAAAAGCCTTGTCCAATTCTTTAGGGAACTCCTCCAGCAGTGCATCTACATCCTCAAACTCACCAATGTCGGCAGGGTCATAGTTCAGGGCTTCCTTATAGTTCTGGAACACGCCCACATAATCCACAATGCGGCCAAATTCCTTGGAAAGTTTGGTTTCGCCTTCACCGTAATCGTATGGACGGTTGGTGCGCGCCACGGCTTGCAGCAGGTTGTGGTCTCGCAAAGGGCTATCCAGATACATGGTCTGCTCAATGGGTGCGTCAAAGCCTGTGAGCAACATATTACAGACGATGAAGATTTTCAGGTTGTTACCTTTGGCAATCTCTTCATCGGTAATGCGTTTCTTGAAATTGTCAATCAGACGTTTACGTTCCTTATCGTCAATGTAGAACGGCGAAAACAGGTCGTAACGTTCACCAGTTTCATACTGTCCCGTAGAAAAGATGATGCGGATTTCCGACGGATCGAAATAGTTCAGCAATTCATTGTAGTACAGCACACAGGCTTCTTTGTCAATGGCCACCACTTGCGCCTTGAAACCTTGAGGCTCCAAACGCTCATGGAAGTCCTTGGCAATGTCGGCAGCGATAGTTTTGATGCGCTCGGGCTTCTTCATCAAGGTTTTCCAAGGCTGGACACGTTGTTCCACCAAGCGCTTTTGATCTTCTTCCAGATCGGCGGTGATTTCCTCGTAGCCTTTCTTCAAATTCTCTTTGTCGAGGAACCATTGTGATGGGCCTAAAGTGTAACGAATGGGCTTGGTGGCACCGTCGTTGATGGCATCGATGACACTATACTTGTCCAAATAATACTCCACCTTCCCGCTTTCGTCCTTCGCGCCGAACTCCCGATGTGTCTTTGGAATCGGCGTACCAGTGAAAGCAAAGCGTTTGGCATTGGGCAGCACCGCTCGCAGTTCCATTTGATAGTCGCCGTACTCGGTGCGATGGGCTTCATCAATGAGCACAATGACATTCTCGCGCTCGTCCCTGATTTCTCCCAACTCCCTAAATTTCTGAATGGTGGTGATGAACACACCTGCAGGTTGGTTCCGAAGGATGCTTTTCAAATCGCCCACGCTCAGCACGATGCGGGCATTGGGGAACTCGCAATCGAAGAAGGTGTCGCCCATTTGGTCTTTCAAATCCTTACGATCGACTACGATGAATATGGTAGGGTCGTCGAGGGCTTCTGTTTTGCGGAGTTTGTAGGCGGTATAAAGCATGGTGAGCGATTTGCCCGATCCTTGCGTGTGCCAAATCACGCCTTGCACCTTATCTGATTGCACCACCCTATCCACAATCTTGTTGGCGGCACGGAGTTGCTGATATCGTGCCACTTTTTTGATAATCTTGCCGTTGTCGCGCTCAAAGACGATGAAATGCTGCAAGATGTCAAGCACACGCTCCGGCTGCAGCAAGCCGATGATGCCAAACTTCATCTGCTCTAGCAGTTGCCCGTTGGGAAGCCGTTCCACATCGAAGTGCATCAATCCATCATCCTCATCCTTGTAAACGCGGCAGAGGTTGTTTTCGGGATGTAGCAGCGGATTGTCGAACTTATCAGCAATGACCGAATCCTTCCACTCGTTGAAGTAGGACGACGACGCGCCAGGAATGCCGTATTTGCTCAATCGTCCGTTGCAGGCCACGCCAAAAAGGTGGCTGATAAAGAGTTTGTCGCTGCGGCGGTCGTAGGTTTGGAATTGTCTTACCCCTTCGAGCCAGTTGGTGCCGCGCCTAGCACATTGCTTGGCTTCGATGGGAACGAGTGGTATGCCGTTCACCAACAGACAGATGTCCGCTCGTACCTGCTGCACTGCGTATTGATTGGTAACGATAAGACTATTGTTCCAAATATCCTCGAAGTCAATGAAAAGGATGGTGCGGTCTTTCCGGTCGATGGTAATCGTCACGCCCTCGCACAGTTGATTGAGGAAGTTCTCGTTACCTTCAATCGGTATGGGGTTGCGTAAGTTGTTGAGCAGCGTCTCCACCGCCGACTTGGCTGCAGCGTGGCTGATGCCGTTCAAAGCCATCACCTTCTCCACCAAAATAGGTTCTATCACCGCAAGGGTTTGCAGGCGGTTATATGGCTTCAAGTCCTCCGTAGATCGGTACTCCCAGCCCATTTGCGAGAGCCATTCGGTAACTTTTGTTTCTACGGATTTTGCTTCGGATAGTTTGGACATGATTGTTTACTTTTTCGTAACGTATTTCTGGTTGGGCGAATTGGGAGATTCAGGCACAGTCCTTTCGAGAAGCCCCGCATCCACAAGGGTATTGATGAATTTGATAATATTCCAATTTTGGTACGTAACATGGATATGTTCCAATATTTCCCTACTGCTTCTTGGCTCCATGCAAAACGCTAAAACTGCCTTATTTCTGTCTGACAACCATAAACCACTGTCAGAGTTACTGTCAGAGCTACTATCAGAGTTACTATCAGAGCTACTATCAGAGCTACTATCAGAGTAGGTATCAAGGTTAGTGTCAGAGTAAGTGTCAGAGCTAGTGTCAGAGTTACTATCAGAGTAAGGATCAGAGTAAGTGTCAGGGTTAGTGTCAGAGTAAGTGTCAGAGTTCGGCCTTTGGAAAGTAATCCAGACGAATAATCCATCGGTACCATATTTCGGTTCTGGCACACCAGCTGCTTTGCAGGCCTCCATCATGCGGCTTACGCCTGTACCCCAGCTTTCCAAGTATGCCGTCATATACAGGGCATTGGCAATCAACGGATTTTGGGGATAGGAACGGTGTGGCAATTTGATGGTCTCCACGGTCAGTTCGTTGGGCAGGTGCCCCGCATTTTCTATCTCTACGCGGTCATCGTAGATGGCGATGCCGACACTGCCACTGGGCGAATCCAATTGGCGGTGGCACAAGGCATTTGTCAGGGCTTCGCGTAATGCCTCAAAGGGGATTTCCAGTTGCTCTTCACGGCGCAAGCCCTTGACCACACCACTTTGGTTTAAATGCTTAAAGAAGAATGCCAAACCGGCATCAAGCAGATCAAAGAAATTGCCATAAAGCCTCATGTTGTCGATAAAATCGCGTTTCTCCTTGCCACGGAACCGTGCCATGCGAAGCAGGAATTGTGGATAATCCTGAGGACGTTTGGTGAACAATGCCGCAGCGGCATTCTTGATTTTGCCGTTTTCCACCATCGCAAACTTGTCGAGCAGGGTCATCGTGTCTTCCGAGGCCGACGACGCTGGCATCCGTCCTTTGGTAATGCCATACATGATGGTATTGCGAATCTTTTTCTCGTCTAAATCTTCCACACGAAGCGTGTCGGGGGTCTGGCTTTCCCATGCGAAGCGGTTGGGGTCGCTACGGCGTAGGCGTTCCTCAAACATGGAGCGCGGCATGAGCACCGTGGTGCTCTCCACCTTATAGTAAGCACGCCCATCGTAGGTATAGGGTGCATCGCCAAATTGAGCGGCCTCGGCATGGATTCCTATCACAAAACACCCAGGGCGGTCGGGCACCTCGACGATTTCCAGCGGCAATTTGATGGCTGGTTCTATCTTGGTGATTTCGTGGGCGATTTCGCGTTGGGTGTTGTCGGTAACGTTTTGTCCCAAAATCTCTAACTTGGGCGTGACGCCGAAAAACAGCCAGCCGCCATCGGAGTTCAGAAACGCACACAGTGTCTGCATACCTTTAACCAACTCGCCAGTACTTGTCTTCAACTCCAGCACACGGCTCTCATCGTTTGCTATCAGCTTTTTTATGTCTTCTATTGTCATAGGCAATATTTATTTCGCAAAAATAATCATTCTATCCGAAATGTTTCCCTCGTTCCAGACGGCTCGTAACTTGCGGTCGTTATAAAAGCGGATGGAAGTTCTCATTCTCCTTAATAATGAATTATTTGGATTTTTTAGATTGATTATCAGATTCTTTAATCTGTTTTGAAATGAGTTTAGCTGCTTGTTTTGCAACCTGATTTATCCATCGAGCTTGATTCTTCTCATCACATACTGAATACCTTGATTCATTCTTATTTGGTCCTCCTGAAAAAGAGTTGTTATTCAGATAATTACTCATTGTTTGCCTCCTTTCTATCATCTGAATCAATATAGTATTTGCCGAAATAGTTTTTATTCAATGTTTCCTCAAAATAGTGTTTGCGCTTAATCCAAATAAAGCCGTCTCCTTTTGAGACCAATGCAACATCTATTGGACCACCAACACTTTCCTTGTCAGGAGTAATCCTTCTTATAAGCGAAGTGAGATATATTAAATTCTCGGCCACTTCTGCCAAGTCTTCTTTTTGTAGAATTGCAATCGTGTTAATAAGCGGAAGAACATGGTTATTATCAATAATTGATTTTAGATTCTTATTGAATAAATCCAAAGTAGGCTGAACATTTATTGCCGAAATACTTTTTGCCAAAGACTTATTTGTTTTTCCAACCGTTGAGGCTATTTGCTTAATGTTTTCAGTTAATATTTGAGATGTTAATTGGACTATTAGTTGCTGCAATTTGGGTTCAATACCGCACAAAACCGTCATCATAACATCCTGTTGAGCCATTGGGCATACAATTCCTGTGTTATTATTATCAATTGTACATTTTTCCTCTATATACCATTTTAATTTTCCACAAATAGCCCCATATATTTTTAATCTGAACAAACGCGGATATATTTCGTCTTCCCCGTATCCAAAAATTGCAACTCCTGAATGACCATGCATATTCTCTTTTCGTGTAAAAGACAAATACAAAACATCCTTTAATTCTTTTTCAATGATTTTGTAATCAAAGCGATTTCTAACGAGGTCTTGTTTTATCTGTTTTAAAGCATTCTCAATACTTGCCACAAACTCGTCTTTTGTGACATCTTTGACGGAATCAATAACAGGAGAGGTCGCAATCTCTTTTTGGATTTCATTCAATACTGCCGGCAATTTAGTCAAATCAATTCCGTTTGGATTCCCATGACCTATTCGGTTAATAATGACGTATTCATTAAAATATGAAAGAATATTATTACACAATGCGATTTCTAAATCTTTTGACTCAGAGAAAAAGCTCTTTCCTTCAATAAATGAGACAAAACTATTTACATAATCCTCAATTTTCGGCAAGCACAATTTACCTATGTTTTCACGATATAACTTGAACACAATATCCCATGGCACTAAATCTCCAAGATTTGCACTACCATACACTGCAGCCCCTATTGGATGATATTTAGACAAATTGAAGATTTTGTTTGCTTTGTTGTAAATCTTTATTCCATTGCCAATTGTTTCAGCACTATCTGCTGCAACTGCAATTCCATGTTTGTTTAATATTCCTACAATTGCTGTCATAATCCGAATTACTTAATACTATACAAATACTATCAATGTATTTATTATTCAATCCTCATCTCGTTTTGCTTCGGAGATAATGCTATCTATAATATCATTAATATTACCTTTATTCCAATTTTTGATTAAAATAAAAAACGAATAGATCAACCATATGGAACAAGATATGGTTGTTAAAATAAATATAGCCTTCCATACACTAGCAGACAAAACAAAATCTTTAAAATCTGCTGTTAATAAAGTTATTACACATGTTATGACTAGTCCGAAAGGTGTCATCCATGCATTTTTATTAGTTAAGCACTTCTCTGTTTTAAGCAAAACGAGTTCGATTTTATCTCTTGTAGTTACAATATAATCTTGAGCAGTATTTTTATAAACATTCCGATTGTCTGATAAATCTATACTCAATTTGTTTTCTTGCTTTCCCATATCTTATTGTTTTTTATCAGATTCCGTGTCGTTTTCTTTTTTTTCAGGGAGTAAGCCTAACACACCCAAAGCGTGTTGACTGACAAACCCACAGTTTGAACATATTATTGAAATGGTAGGTATTGAAGATCCCCCAAGTTTAAAAGAATCTAAATTTTCATGAAGAATATTGACAAAATAACCATCAGCAATAATAAAATTGTGTTGATGGCACATCGGACATGTAATTTCTGTCAACTTTTCGTTTAGTTTTGCTGCTATTTCAGCTTTTTTTTCTTGACTAATCATATTCACTTATTTTTATTATTCATTTTACCCTCACCCTCCCCGTCAGCAAATTCTGCATTAGCGATTTCTTCAATCGTTCAAGAGTGGCGATTTTTTGTTGTTTCGATTTCATGAGACATGCTATCTCAATTATAGGTTGAATTATCTCATTTTGATTAGTTGGTATCAAAATCACTTTCTTCATTAAATCCCCTCTACTTACATTCGGGAATGTTGTTCCGGCGCCCTTTGCCTCTGCCAATATCATTTCGGATATTCGTGTTAAAGTGTAATAAAGAAATTGAATATTACCATCGTGTTTGGGGCGAATAGCAGCAAGTCCTCTTCCAATACAATATTCTTGGTTTGCAAAATTCATTCTTCCAGTACTTGAACCTCTCACGGTAAATAAGATATCGCCTTTTTTACATAATTTCGTTACCTTTTTTGTCCATTGTACTGGAATGGGATATTCATCGGTAAATTCAGTCGGTCCATTTAGCATAGGTGTACCCACACCTTCATCATTGTAAAATTCTCCTTGTGGCGATTGTCCTGCAATAATTTCTGCTACTTCAGATAGCTTTCCCCAATGCCATCCCATCGGCACTTTCCCAAATCTCTCATCCATATAGAATTCATCATCCTTGCGAAGGGTGCCGTCGGGTTTCATGCGGCCGGTGAGGAGATTCTGCATCAGGCTCTTCTTCAGCCGCTCGGCGGCGGCAATGCTGCCCTGCACCGCCGCTATCGCCTCGTCCACCTTCGAAAGGATATTGGCTATGGCGGTTTGCTCGGAAGGAGAAGGCTTTGGAAGAGAGATTTTTATGTATTGTTTCCAGTCCAAATTTCGTATGCCTGTTGTTTGCGATTGCATTCCTGCCGTCACACCCATTTCGTACATCTGTTGAAGGCAGAAATAAACGAATTTGGGATTAATCTCATCATTCAGGCTTATCCGTTGTATGAAATTAGCAAAAGCATAATCAGTTTTGGCCATTTCGTCATCAATAAACCCAACACGCCCAACAGGTTGCGTTTCACTTCCACCACTGCGCTCAATCAATATATCATTGGCAAACAACTTCTTTTCCTTGAACTTCTTTTCAGACAATGTGCGATAGGCTATATTAGACAAATCCAACTTCCCATCATTATTAAAGTTTGTGCTTCGAATAACACCAACGGCGTTATTGTCAGGTTCGCCACCCCAATCTCCAGCATCGTTCTTCACAAGAACAGACTTAAGTTGAAAAGTGCCGAACTTTTCACAAACAGGACCTATTTTCGTTTGCTTCTCCATCATTGTTCATTGTCAATTGTCAATCCTTTTCAGCCACTCGTTCAATTCTTTTTCTGCCGTCAATTCCGATTGCAACGCTTTTTGGAAATCCGCAATGGCTTGCTTAAGGTCAATTTGCTCTTCCGGCTCAAAGGTATCCACATAACGCGGGATGTTGAGGTTGAATTCGTTCTCCTCAATCTCGTCCATATCCACGATGGAGAAATACCGCTTGCGCAGGTCGGGGTCGGCCAACATCTGCATCAGTTCCGTCTCCACATCGGCAATGGCTTTGCGTTGCTTCTCGGCTTTCTCCATAGCAGAGTTTTCTCTCGCTGTCTTATCGGCAAGCAGTTTGTCCAGAGACTTTTGAGCCGCTTCCAATGCCTTTTGTTCGCTTGCGGTTGGCTTCTTGCCATTATTTGTTTTGGCTTGAACGGCCTGCTTGGCTTTATCCAATTTGGCGGTCTGCTTGGCTATCTCGTCTGCTGTGTCATTCTCAATTTCGGAAAGCTGGAAATCCAGTTCATCTTCGATTTGAATATGAAGCCTGTTTTTCTGAAGCCAGATCCACTCTTTCGCTTTCTCCACATCGCCCCAACTTTCCAAAATGGTTGAAATGCGAAGCACATCCTGCGGTTCCAATACGCTCATGTTAGCATCTTCGCGATACCAGCCCTTCTTGGCGGAATACACCATCAGTACCTTGTCCTTGCGTTCCTCGGACTTGTTCCTGTCGAAGAAAATGATGGCACCGGGGATGGTCGTGCCGTAAAATAGGTTGCCCGGCAGCACCACAATGGCATCAATGATATTGATATGTTGCGAAAAGTCAACACCTTGCAAGAAACCTCGGCGAATCATGTACTCCACATCGGCCTTGCGGTTCTGTCCGTCTTCCTCCTCGGTCTTTTCGGGCTGTCCACGGAACAACACGCCTTGCGGACACACCACACCCGCCTTGCCTTTCTCATCAAGCGATGCGATGATATGCTGCAAAAAAGCAAAATCGCCGTTGCTGTATGGTGGGGTGCCGTAAATCAGACGGTTATAGGCATCCGCAAACTCCTTTTTGTATTCAATCTGAGGTGTACCGTCCTTTTTGTTGATGGTATTGCCTTTTCTGTCTTTTTTGGGTTCGCCGTTTTGTGCCCAGTTTTCCATTGAGAAAGGGAAATTGGCCATCACTTTGTCGAAGGTACGCAACTCCAGTTCGTTCTTCTCATCCTTGAACTTCGGGTCACGGATGGTGTCACCCTGCTCAATACGGGCGTCCAAGCCATGTAGAATCATGTTGATGTTACAGATGGCCCAGGTGTTCCACACCAATTCCTGTCCGAAAAGACGGATGCTGTTTTGCATGTCGTAGCTGGCACGGGCATATTTGGCGGCGTTCAACAGAAAACCTCCCGAACCGCAAGTGGGGTCATAAACCGTTTCGCCTTTTTGTGGTTTCAAGTAGCGGACAATGATATCCACCACCTCCTGAGGGGTATAGAACTGCCCGGCCATAGTGCCCCCCTTGTTCTCGTCGGCAAAGCGCTTGATGAGGTATTCGTAAGCATCGCCCAACACATCTACGGTAACGTTTTTGTTGCTCAGGTCAACGGCACTCAGGTAGTTTATCAAGTTGGTGAGCACTTCTGGGTCGAGTTTCTTTCCGCCCGAGCCATCCGGTGCAGGCTCATTCCAACGTACCGTATTGATGATACCCTTCAAAATGTATTTCCCATTCTGATCCACATTTTGGTCGGCGATGGCATTAACGGCAGCGTCCAGCGTCGCGTTTTTCTTGTCGGTGGAAGCTTTCCGCACATCTTCCCAAAAACAACCGTCAGGAATCTGAAAATCATGCTTTTTCTTGGTGATCACCTCCAACTCACGAGGCGAGGGTTCACGCACATAACTCTCTTTGAATTGTTCTGTCGCATTTTCAATTTCCCATTGGTAATTGTCGGACAATCGTTTGAAAAACAAAAGAGTAAGAATATATGATTTATAGTCCTCCACCTTGTCGCGAAGGATGTCGGCCATGCCGAAAAGCAGGTTGCCCAAGGCTTGTTTAGTGATCATTGTTTCTAAAAAAGATTGTTTGCGAAGATACGTAAAAAAAACAATATTTTTCTTATTTTTGCCATAAAATAATATGTCATGCAAAACCTCAAACAATTCAAGGCGAAGCACCCTTTCACTTCGCTGATGCTAGTCGCCATCATCATCCGTTTGCTGGCCGTCATCTTCGTGCCCGGCTTCGGATCAAACCACGATATCCAACAGCCCAGCCTGATCCAAGTCTTTCTGGAATGGCTAAAGTCAAAGATAGGCATGGGCGATTCGCAAGGCATGATGTTCCTCAGCAGGGCGTTCTACGCCATCATTTCCCTCTTCACCGTTTCCATGGTCTATCGCATCTGCGACTTGCTCTCTAACAACCGCGACAAAGCCTGGAACATCGCGCTGCTGCCTGCCATCTGCGTCATCATGCCATCGTTCGGCATCATCGACAATATCAGCTTTTTCTTGGGACTTCCACTCCTGCTCTATGGATCCAACATCGTGTTGCGCCAGCAAGTGCTCCGTGACGCCAACCTGAACCAAAACGTGCACCGCACCTCCTTCCTCATCGCTGGCTTGATGCTCGGATGGTCCATCTGCATCTGGTACGCCGGCGCCCTGGTCGTACTGTCCATTCTGTTGATGCTATGCCTGAAACGCAACTTCAAAGGAGCATTGATGACCTTCATCGGCATCATCATCGCCCTGCTGTTCGTTTGGGCCATTCTGTTGATCGTTAACGTCAATCCTTGGAGATTCATTGCCTTATGACCCAAGAAGAGGCCCGTCAGCGTATCGCCGCCTTGAGCGATGAGTTGGAGCGGCACAACTACAACTACTATATCCTGGCCAAGCCGACCATCAGTGACTATGAGTTTGATATGAAGCTCGAGGAGCTGGCCCGGCTGGAGCGTGAATTCCCCGAGTTCCTATCGCCTTCTTCTCCCACCCAACGAGTGGGCGGTGGCATCACCAAGGAATTCAAGAGCGTCAAGCACCGCTATCCCATGCTCTCACTCTCAAATTCCTACAGCAAAGAGGACATCGAGGAGTTCATCAACCGCATCAAGAAAAGCATTGACGAAGAGGTGGAGTTTTGCTGCGAGCTGAAGTTCGACGGCTTGAGTATCAGCCTGCAATATGAGAACGGTGTGCTTGTCAGGGCGGTCACCCGCGGCGACGGCATGCAAGGCGACGACGTTACCACCAATGTGAAGACCATCCGCACCGTGCCACTTAAACTTCACGGCGACTTCCCTCCTTTCTTCGAGATGCGAGGCGAGATCGTGATGCCCTTCGAGAGCTTCGACCGTTTGAACGAGGAACGCGTTGCTCAAGGCGACGATCTCTTTGCCAATCCCCGCAACGCCGCAGCCGGAACGCTTAAACTGCAAGATTCCAAGGAAGTGGCACGCCGCAGGCTCGACAACTACTGCTATTACATGATGATGGACGACCTTGTGGATCGCTACCAAACCCATTATGAGAGCTTGATGGCTGCCCGAAAGTGGGGCTTCAACATATCTAATTTCATCGCCCTATGCAAGACCATCGACGAGATCTTTGAGTTTATCGATTATTGGGATGTGAAACGCCACGAATTGCCTTTTGCCATCGATGGCATCGTGCTGAAAGTGAACCGTTACGACCAGCAGCAAACCCTTGGTTATACCGCTAAGTCGCCAAAATGGGCCATCGCCTACAAATTCAAGGCGGAAGAGGTAGAAACCGAGTTGAAAAGCGTCGATTTCCAAGTGGGACGACATGGCACCATCACGCCGGTAGCCAACCTCTCCCCCGTCCTTTTGGCCGGCACCACCGTGAAACGAGCCACCTTGAACAACGAAGATTTCATCAAGCAGTTCGACCTGCACTATGGCGACACCGTCACCGTGGTGAAAGGCGGCGAGATCATCCCCAAGATCATCGGCATCAACTTCGACAAGCGACAGGCTGAAGCCATGCCCGTTAAGTTTGCCAGGACTTGTCCAGCATGTGGTACAGAACTGATTCAACATGAAGGCGAAGCGGCTTGGTATTGTCCCAACACCATGGGATGTCCGCCTCAGGTGAAAGGCCGTATCGAACACTTCATCGGACGCAAAGCCATGAACATCGAGAGCCTCGGCGAAGGCAAGATTGAGTTGCTTTACGACGAGGGGTTGATCAAGGATGTCGCTGATCTTTACTCACTTACATACGATAGATTATTTGGATTGGCGAAAGAAATCCCCATCCTCGACGAAAACGGCATCGAGACTGGCAAATCACGCAAGGTCAGCTTCAAGGAGAAGACCGCACAGAATATCATCGACGCACTCGAGAAATCGAAGTCAGTACCGTTTGAACGTGTGCTGTTTGCCTTGGGCATCCGGAACGTAGGTGAAGTGGTGGCCAAGACTATTGTGGCAGAATATCATGACATTGACGCCATCATGAAAGCTTCGGTTGAAGACCTGAGTGCCATCAACACGGTGGGCGAAGTCATCGCCTTGTCGGTAAAGCAATTCTTTGGAAACCCCATCAACCTTGACATCGTAGCACGGCTTAGAGCTGCCGGGTTGCAGTTCGCCAAATCCGACAATAACACATCTGCCCTATCCCAGGTACTTGCCGGCAAGACTTTTGTCGTCAGCGGCGTTTTCACCAACTACTCCCGCGACGGCATCAAGGAAGCCATCGAAGCCCACGGAGGCAAAAACGTCAGTAGCATCTCCTCCAAGACAGACTATGTCCTAGCCGGAGACAAAATGGGACCCGAGAAACGCAAAAAAGCCGAATCACTTGGGATTCCCATCATCAGCGAAGAAGATTTCGAAAAGATGATTGGCGAAGAAAAGGATACTGCTGTACCAAGTGAGAGTGAAAACGTTCAACTGTCGTTATTTTAAATCATTTAAAACACTGTTTTAAGCCGCCGCATTGCCTCCTCAACAATGGCACGCGGACAAGCCAAATTGACACGGAAGAAACCGCTTCCATCCCGGCCGAAATCGCTGCCACGGTTGAAGCCCAGCTGTGCTTCCTGCGTCATCTTGCGCCACAGCTCCTCCTCCGAAAGGCCATAGCCGTTGAAATCAAGCCACATCATGTAGGTGGCCTGTGGTTTGAAAAACCTTACCTTCTGCAGGTTATGCAACAGAAAATCAGATACATAATCCACATTACCCTGCACATAGTCCAGCAGTTGGCACAGCCACTCATCGCCTTTCTCCATCGAGGCTTGGGTAGCCACTTTGCCGAAGATATTGCCCAAGTGGGCTTCCATGGCCTCCACATACTTATTATACGTATCACGAATCGCCTTGTTGGGGATGATGGCCGTCGAAGTGGCCAGACCTGCCAAGTTAAAGGTCTTGCTGGCTGCATGAAACACGATGCAACGATCGGCCACTTCGGGACCCAAGGTCGCAAAGGGCGTGTGTCTATACCCTGGCAACACCAAATCACAGTGGATTTCGTCAGAGATGACCATGACGTCGTTGCGCAAGCATATCTCACTCAATCGTTCCAGTTCTTCACGGGTCCAACAGCGACCCACAGGATTATGAGGGTTGCAAAGTATCAGCATCTTAGCCGTTTGAGCTTGCTTTTCCAACAAATCGAAATCCATCTCATATCCTTTTACCCCAATCTTCAACTTGTTATAAACCAGCTTTCTGCCGTGTCCGGTAACAGCATGATGGAACGGTGGATACACCGGCGACTGGATGATGACCTCATCCCCTTCTTGGGTAAACGCCATCACGGCCATGTTGAATCCACAAACCACGCCTGGAACAAATGACATCCATTCCGTTGGCATCTCCCACTGATGATGTCGCAACAGCCATCCTTGAATGGCATTGTAATAAGGTCTGTCCTTGAAATGATAGCCATAGATTGGATGCTTGGCCCTCTCCATCACTGCTTCCCGAGCAAAGTCCGGTGTCTCAAAGTCCATGTCGGCCACCCACATGGGCAGCACATCGGGATTGCCAAACACCGCTTTTCGCAGGTCATATTTTACACAATTGCTATTCTCACGGTTTACGGTCGTGTCGAAGTTATATTTCATGTCGTTCTTTACTTATCAAAAGGCAAATTTCATATATTTTTTTCATTTTCTTGCTTAAAAATTTTTAAAACTAGTTAAAAGTGTTAGAAAATTACTAATTTTGCAAAAGAAATAATAGGTATTGTTATGAAAATATTTGTTGCAAAGTTGGCATTCAAGACCACAGCCGAAGATCTAAGAGCATATTACGAGCAGTTTGGAGAGGTAACCTCGTGCAAGGTGATCATGGACCATGAGACGGGACGTTCCAAATGCTATGGATTCGTTGAGATGCCCAACGACGACGAGGCATACCGCGCCGTTGTGGAAACAGACGACATGGAGTTCCAAGGCAATGTCCTGCAAGTCAGGAAGTCACGCCCACAAACCGAGAAGAGTCTGCCCTCAAAACCCATGAAACAAGACATGCATTCAGCCCGACCGCATTTCACCAGACATCCCAATGAGAATGCCTGATTTTCCATTTTTTCCACGAAAACCCTTGACAAAAACGAAAAAATGCGTAATTTTGCAAGCGCAATTGAGATGGTCTGGTAGCTCAGCTGGATAGAGCAACAGCCTTCTAAGCTGTGGGTCTTGGGTTCGAATCCCAACCGGATCACGAAGCATATCAAAACCCTAACTTGAATATCAACAAGTTAGGGTTTTTCATTTTCTTCCTCTC